>JBMNOI010000062.1:0-22157 GCA_050942995.1 Anaerolineae bacterium | reverse complement strand
CTTGCCCCATGTGGGCAGGATGTGATCGCCCAGGCCCAGCACGGCCAACGATGCCTCCAGGAACACAAAAGTAGGTACCAGCACGACCAGCTGCGGTACCAGCAGTGGGATGATGCGCGGGATCAGGTAATGGAAGATAATGCGTAGATTCCCAGCGCCATAGGCCCGCGCAGCCTCGATATAAGGCGCCTCGCGAACCTGTATAAAGACGGCGCGATAGGTCTTGATCGCCGAACCAAAGAGGCTCAGCAGGATGACCACCCCCAGCATGGTCCAGATGCTCCGGTTGTACAATGTGCCCACCATGATGAGGATCGGCAATAGCGGCAGGATCAACACCACCTCGGTGATGCGCTGGATGGCGGCATCGACTATTCCGCCGAACCATACACCGATGGCGGCGATGATCATGGTCGAGAGCGTCGATCCTAGGGCGGCCAGCAGGCCAAAAGACAGGGCGATAGGCGTACCCCACAGCAGGGCAACCATCAGATCACGTCGGCGGGTATCGGTGCCCGCGGCGCCGTGAACCTGGCCGTAAAGGATCATCTTGCCTTCGAAATCCGAGTCATCCTCGAACAGCATGCCCTCGATCTGCAACCGGTAGGTGCCCTTGAGCGGCACCGGCGAATCGGGATCCGATTCGGGATCGGCCAGCAGGGCGATATGGGGGGGCACCTGGCGCAATCGGCGCATCAGGCGATCGTCCTGGGCAAAGCGATACGTCTCTGACCGACGCAGCGAGAGTTGTCCCAGACGGATCTCACGGCCATCCGGCGTAAACCACGTCATCGAGACGTGCGGCTGCTTGCTGGCATAGTCGGAGGTAAAATAGGCGCTTATCTCCTGCGGGAAGTCGTCATACTCATAGTCGAACTCGAAGGTGAGTATGACATCCTTGATGTCGCCCAGGTCTTCGACCTGCTTTTCCACGCCATCGTCATCGCTGCTGTTCAGAATGATGGTGGGCGGCAGCTTGGTGCGAGAAAACCAGTTCCACCACAACGGGCGGGCGAGCCGCGGGTTCTCGTGCCATACTTCCTCGCCACCACGCCACAGGCGAATGGCCTCGCTGTAAGGGATCTTGATCATGGCGTATGCGGCCAGAGCGACGAGGCCGGCGATGATGATCATGCCGATGATGGCCGAGGGATATCGTCTAATCTCGGATAGATTGCGCAATATGTTTCTCATGCTCTTGGCCCCCCGTTACCCACTTTGACTCTTGGATCCACCAGCGCATAGATAAAGTCCAGAATGAGGACGGTGAGACCCAGGAGATATGCATAGATGACGGTCGATCCGACAATGACCGGTGTGTCATACCGGCCGATGGCGCCAAACAAAGTTCGACCCAACCCGGGCCAGTTGAACACTGTCTCCAGGATGATGGCGCCGGTCCACATGCTGATCAACGTCAGGGCAAACTGGGTGATGATGGTGGGCAGGGTGGGGCGCAGGATGTAGCGCCGCTCAATCATGCTATCGGGCAACCCTTTGGCCTTGGCCATCTCGACATAATCCTCACTGGAGTAGATGAGGAAAAAGGTGCGCCATGTGTAGACCGTCAGGAAAAAGGAGCTGAATACGATAGCGGCGACAGGGAGCACCAGGTGTCTCAGAAGGCTCAATCCGTAGGCCACTTTGTTCGCGGGCGGTGGTGCGGCCACCATTCCGCCAAAGGGCAGCCAACCCAGAATCGCGGCAAAGATAAGAATCAAGAATATGCCGTAGAACCATGCTGGCGCCGCCGATGTGGGCGTCAGTCCGATGATCAAGCGGTCGAACAGGCTGCCATAATGGCGCGACAAGGAGAGGGCTACGACGATACCAGAGAAAAAGAGGATGACATTGGCCGTAGCAAATAAGAGCAATGTGGGGGCCAGGCGTTCGGCGAGGATCATTCGTACCTGCCTGGAGCCGCTGTCGCTGGTCATCGTCTCGGCGCGCCCCAGGTTCAGGGTGAGGGCATCTTTCAGGAACCCGGCGCTGCGCAGGATGAACGGTCGGTCCAGACCCAGCCGCTGCTCTTCGATGCGTACCAAATCGTCAACCATCTTGTTGCGCTCTTGCACGGTCAAATGGCGGTTATTGGGATTCATATTTACCGCCAGGGCAACTTCCTCACGAATTGACCCCTTGCGGATTTCATCGACATAACCACCCATATTGGCGACAAGGATTGTCAGATAGACGCCGATCACAACGGTGATAAGTAGCGCAACCATCCGTCGAAATGTAAATATGGCGATGCGCAAACCGCCCGAGGAGGTCTTTGGGGGACTCTGGGGAACGGCGTCACTCTGCACCGGCAGAGCCGATTCACTCATAGCGTCTCTCGCTTTCGTTGAGATGTATAATGTAAATCATGGGGAACGGGCAGCCCTGCACACCCGCATTCCTGATGTGTTACGTATAGTGATGATACATGATGATGGCGTTCGGAGTGACTGCCCATGATGGCGTTCGGAGTGACTGCCCTCTGAGAGACCGGATCGTAAGACGACGGCTCTCGGAACGATGCCGCGGGATCGCCGCGGGCATCTCTTCTTCTCTTCCTAATTCGGGGGGACGCGATCCGCGTCCCCCCGAGAGGTAACAACCGGTCGTACGGCGACGAGCGGTTACGGCGCCGTCACAAACTGGATCGAGCCAAAGCTGGGCAGTGCCACACGATAGGACACGACCACAACTTCCAGTCGGTTCGAGCCCGCGGCCAGCTTATCGGTGATGTCAGAGGTGAGAGCCACCTCCCACAGGCCGTCCTCTACCGCTTCGGCCTCACCGACATGGACCAGCTCGCCGGATGCATCGAACACCAGGAACTTGGCTTCTTTGATGTCTTCGACGGCATAGGGCTCACCGTCAAACTCGACGAACACGTCGAACGTGGCCTCGGCGCCGATGTTCACGCGCGCAGGGCCGTCCACCTCAACCTCGGCGATCGCCGGGGCCGCAAAGCGATCCCACTTGTCGGCCGGATCGGGATAGTCGGGGTTGCGCTGTAGGACGACGGTCTTTTCCACAGGGAAAGCCCGCTCCAGATAGAACGCGCCCGTGCCTACCCAGAAGTGACCGAACTCGTCGTACCAACTCTGCAGGTTGCTCCAGCGGGCCACGGCCTCATCAGGCGTGATGAACTCACCCAGAGTCGCCTCGTACGGAATAAAGCCCTCTTCCGCGACGGCATCCAGGCTGTTCTTGAGGATATCGATGGTCGGGCCGGCGATGTAGCTCAGCCACTCGACCTCGTTCTCCTCGGCCTTGGCCGCCGTAAAGGCCGCCTCGCCGTTGGCCTCAGCACGCAGACCAAGGGTCAGCGTGTGCCACGCGCCCTGGCCGTACGGGTACATCGGCCACCAGCCGTTATAGTCGCCGATCTGCGCGTTCTGCTCGGCGTCCAGCTCGTAGCTGTTCGAGTAGTGCTCGATCACCAGCGGATCAACCGAGGCGATGCGCACACCACGGAACGCCGATGCAAAGGCGTTGAACGCCGACACTTCGGCCGGGTCGAACACGTCACTTTCTTCTTTCGCCCGGTCGAACGTGAGGATCATGCGCATGACGACATCGGCCACCGAGAAGGGGCTGCCATCATGCCACTTGACCGTATCGTACAGGTCTTCCGGGTAGTAGATAACGCGCTTGCTCAGCGAGGTGAGACCGTCAGGATAGGCCTCGCCCACGGTGATGAAACGCTGCTCTTCGGCATCCCAGTCGACCCAGGCATCCTCGGGCACCTCGATCTCGGGGACAAACTCGAGCGAGATCCAGTCATCATGGGTCACCCCAACGGGGAGCCCTTCCTGGATAAAGATCTCGGCTCGTTCCACACGGTTAGGCAGAGCCAGTCCGGTGTAGGGGTCGGTATTGAAAGCAAACTCGCCGGTTCCACGGACCAGCATCTGGTCATAGATCCAGTTGCTGCCACCCAGAGGGTTCCACGGCTCGGTGAGGATGCTCGGCATGGCGACGGTAAGCTCCCCGCCGACCTCGCCCTCGCGACGAAACGTGTACGGCCAGAGACGTGATCCGGCGATCGACCCGTACAGGTCATACGCAACCGAAACCTCGGTGTGATGCGGCGCAATGCTGGCCTCGTCGATCAACCACAGGCGAACCGAGTCCTGCAGCGCCAGCTCGAGCGCTTCGGCCATCATCTCGCGGCGCTCTTCCACCGTGCGGAAATCGCGATTCTCCAGGCGCTCGGCCAGCGTGTCAAACTCCTCGCTGGGCGTGTACGCCTGCCACAGCGGGAAAGACAGGCCACGGGCCGTGTAGAAATAGGAGAAATTGTCACCCAGGTCGCGCGGGACCACCGTGGTGATCCACCCGCCGGTGTAGATGTGGAACAGGCCATCGGCAGGGTTGCCCTGCATCCAGATGGGCGATGCCTCGGCGCTGGTCTTGTAGTCGCGCACCACGGTAAAGCCGATATCCTCAAGCTGATTCGACACATAGTCGCCGATATCGCGACGCGAATCCTCGGTACGGATGAGGACTATCAGCTCGACCGGCTCTCCCTCATAGTGCCACACGCCGTCGACCAGCTCGGCACCAAGCGCTTCCATCTCCGCGGTGATGACCTCTTCGGCCAGCTCGGGGTTGTAAGCGTACTTGGCTTCGAGAGCGCGGGCCACATCGGCCACCTCGGCATAGTCCGCCGAAGCGTTGTTGAACGGCAGGAAACGGGGAGCCGCCATACCGCCGTACAACTCCTGGGCGATATACTCGCGGTCGATGAGCCAGTTCATGGCCTCACGGATGGCCGGAACGCCAAAGGGGTTCACCTTCCCGTTCTCCAGCAGGGGGCCGGCGGGGTTGAACGTCAGCTCATTGTAGGAGCCGAAGGAGCGGTAGGCGTCCAGCGCTGTCGAGGCCTCAACCTGCGCGGCAACGTCCGGATTCGTCACGGTGTAGGCGTAAAAATCAATGTCGCCCACTTCCAGACGAGAGATGGCCGCGGTGTCAGAGGGCTCCTCGACCACAACCACGGTGTCCACCCAGGCGCCCGTACGATCGACAGGCATCGCCTCAGGGGTTTCTTCCTCTTCGACCTCTTCGACCTCTTCGGGTTCTTCAACTTCTTCGGGTTCTTCAACTTCGACGGCGGGAACCTCAGTGGGTTCCTCGACCTCTGCTTCGATCTCCTGAGGTTCCTCAGGGGTGGCCGGAGCCTGCTCCTGGCATGACGTCAGCATCACACTGACGAGCAGCAGCAAGCTCAGGGTGATCAGAACGATCTTGCGGGACATGGCTTCTCCCTCCAAATGATGGTCGCATCGAATACGAGGGGGGTGCCCAATAATGGGCAGCGTTGGCCGCTCTCGCCGGGGCATCACCTCCTTATGAAATTCGGCGTGGGCGTGTCTTCACCCGTTTTTACCCACATGGCGATGTAACGACTAGCAGAACCGGTCTCTAATCGCCGAAATAGAGCGTGACCGAATACCAAGAGCCAGACTGCTCACGGGCCGGGGAGATACCGCGATAATTCCAGCCCAAAGACCGGGATGATCGCGGCATTCTCACCAAAAACGTCCACGCTTTCGGTCGGATACCACTGATCCTCAAGATTACATGCAAAGAAAAGAATTGTCAAGGATGCATTAACTTGACCATTTATGGGGCGCGCGCCCACTCGACTGAATGCATCGCCATTATGATGATCCGCAGCCATGCCGAACTATATGTCCAGAACGGCATGGATTTTCAGTTATTTCCATTCCTCATCTTTGGGATACAGATTCACACAATGGGCCACCTGAGTGGGCACCGCATACCATTCCGGATCGACGCGATCACGCCAGGTCAAAAAGTGTGGGGTGGTCAGATGATGCTGGAACGCCGCATCGTCTCGGTATACCTCGTACAGATAAAAGGTATTGGGATCCGCTTCATCCTGTAGAAAATCAAAGCGCATGCAATCGGGCTCATCCTCGTTGGCGCCGCGGGCGTCGCCGAACGTCGCCTCGATAAACCGCTCACGGAATTCGGGCTTGACCTGGATCTTGACGACGAGGATCTTCATAGTTTGCTCCTGTTGCCGGATGAGGATGATATAATACCCGTGAAGTATACCCGCTTCTGCAACTACAGGCCAATACGCGGGCAAGCGTATCGGTCTCAGAGCGGCCTGCTCGGACCATCCAATACACGGTTTGCTCCTGTCCTTTGCCGAACGACCTGCCCAATATCCCGACACCGACCATCCCGCAGGGCAGCTCGTGAACGGCACATCCTCTCTGATTGTATCGCTTGTCACTCTCTCTATCTGTGGCTACTATACCCGTCGACAGGGGTGTTTCATTGTTCCATTCACACGCGAGGAGGACTTTTGCCATGAGCATAGTACGCATCGGTCTGGCCGGTTGTGGTAGTGTCTCGCAGCGTGGTTTGTTGCCCCATCTTGCCTCGGATGATATTCGTCAGTGGTGCGAGTTGACCGCTGTGATGGATCCGGTGCCCGGCCGCGCCCGGGCCACCGCCGAAAAGTTTGGTGCTCGTATGGCCTTTGAGGATTACGATGAGATGCTGGCCGCCGATATCGACGCGGTCGTCATCGCCTCGCCCATCGGCCTGCATTACGAACAGGCGCTCAAGGCCATCGCCGCAGGAAAACATCTCCATCTGAACAAGACGATGACAACCACCCGCGCCGAGGCGGATGAGGTCATTGCCGCAGCGGCTTCGGCGGGCGTCAAGATCGTCGCCTCTCCCGGAAACGGCCTTCATCCTTCGAACTGTCGCATCCGCGACATTATCCGTTCCGGCGAGATCGGTCGCGTCTACTGGGCCGAGATCGGCACGGCGGGCGGCGGCCACGAGTTCGAGGCTTTTCGCGCCGGAGACGATGTGCTCAGTAACGTAAATCCGGCCTGGTACTACAAAAAGCCCGGTGGCGGCCCCATGTACGATATGGCCGTCTATGCGCTGCATCGCATCACCGCCATTCTCGGCCCGGCCAAACGGGTGACCGGCATGTCGGGCATCGGCCTCAAGGAGCGCACCTTCAAAGGCGAGTCTATCGACGTCGAGATGGACGATAATACCCATCTCGTGCTGGACTTTGGCGATAATGTCTTTTGCCTGCTCTACGGCAGCAACAGCGCAGGCGGCCCCACACGCCCCTTTGCCCAGCCCTTTATATCGGGCAGCGACGGCAGCATCACCGCCACGGGGAACACCCTGGATATCTGGGGGCGCAATGTGCTGGGTGTCTCGGGCACCGAGAGCGGCCATCGCACCGAGCCCGTCGACGGACGCATCCCCTTTGTCTTTGGCGTCCATAAAGAGATCCCCGAGCGCCATGTCTATGCCGACATCATGCACCTGGTCGATTGTGTGCTCCATGATAAAACGCCGGTGGTGAGCGCCGAGCATGCCTGCCACGCTATCGAGATCATCGAGCTGGGCTACAAGGCGGCCGAAACCGGGCAGACGCAGGAACTGACCACTTCCTTTGACTTTTGCGAGTGGCCTCTGATTCATTGCGATTGATCGTCGGCATCAATCAACGAGCCCCCGAAGATACGATCTTGGGGGCTCGTTAGTCGAGTTGACATTGCGTCGGTTCCTACCGGTGAGCTATCGCAATCGCCGCCGCGTCCTGTCGTTGCGCCGCCGGCGCTGACGCAGGCGTTCCATCTTGCCGGCGATGCGCGCTCGGGTCTGCTCCTGCTCCTCGATATCGATGACAACCTCGGCCAGGTCGTCACCTTCAAAGCGCACTTTGAGCCATACGCCGGCTGTGGCATCGGCCGGCAGCGCCTCGACCGGCACGATATGTTCCCGCTCGCTCTCGCCTATCAGCAGCACGGCGTGCTTTTCGTCTACAATGCGATCGACGAACGCCTTTTCCATGATCTCCGGGTTCTCTTGTTTATGGCACACAGGCTAGTTCCTGTTCTTTGATGTCGCCCAGTCGCGCAGGACCGATCCCCTCGATTCTGGCGAGGTCATCCACCGAGTCAAAGGGGCGATACTCGATCAGCAGGTCGGCACGAACCTCGCTGATGTGGGTGATGCGCATCAACTCGTCTCGCGACGCTGTGTTGATGTCGATCTGTCCCTCGGCACACCCTGATGTCGTATCCGATCGGCCCGAGGCCGGATGCCGGAAGGGCTCGCCGTTGCGTTCCGGGATCACCTCATAGGTATCGCCGTCGGTGATGACCCGGATCGTGCCGTGTTGGTCGGTGCCGTACAGCCGGATGCCCATATCGGCGATGCGCTCCACGACCTCATCATGGGGATGGCCGTAGCTATTACCCTGGGCGGCCGAATAGACGGCCACCTCTGGTTGTACGCTCTGCAAAAAGTCGGGATGTGATGATGTGCTCGATCCATGGTGCCCCAGCTGCAACACATTGGCGCGCAGATCATGTCCCCGCTCGATCATCTCCAGCTCGATGTTGACCTCGGCGTCGCCGGTAAAGAAAAAGGCCACCTCTCCATAACGAATGCGTAAACAGATCGATCCATCATGTACGGCGCCGGTCAGCTCGTCAGGGCTGTACACCTCGACGCGTAGTGAGCCAAAGTCATACACCTCACCGGTGCGGGGCTCGTGATAATCGGCGTCGCTGTCGAGAATGGCGTCCAGGGTCCGCTCAAAAGTCCGCGAATCTTGTTCATCGCCGGGCAGCCATACCTCGCTGACCTCGTACGCCGCCAGCACCTGCGGGAACTGGCCGATGTGGTCGGCGTGGGGGTGGGTACCCACGAGCAGATCCAACGATTCCACCCCCACCGATTGCAGGTAGGGTACGACATCGTCACGGTCGTGGTTTCCCGCGTCGATGAGGATCGTTACATCGGGCCCCTGCAACAGGGTGGCATCACTCTGTCCCACATCGATATAGTGGACGGTTAGCGTGCCCTCCACGGCGGGAGATGTTTCCGTAAGAGCGGGCTCGGTCTGTGGGATGGCTGTGGGCTCGGCCTGTGATGGGACCGTGGGCGACGCCACCGCCTCAGGCGTTTCCACCGGACGCGGCCGGCAGGCAGTGACCAATGCCACCACCAGCAGAAGCAGAGCGATCACGCGCAGTCCGCTCAGGCGGGCAAAGGGGGAATGGTTGCGGGAACCTGTCCCGCGATCGATCCGTCGGGTGCGTGGCATGGTTGGATTCTCCTCATCGTCTCGGCGCATTCGATCGGCGACTCAATGTCGCGTAAACGATCACATCCTTCTTGTAGCCCAATCTGCGCTCCGATGCAAGTCTCAAGATGATCGGATCTGTCCCGATGCCGGCGCCCGCACCCCTTCGGTAGAGGACGACCCCCGTGGATCCCGTGTCGATGCCCGCGCCCCTCCGGTAGGGGCCGCTCGCGAGCGCCCTCTGGCGGTACGCCCTTATCCTCTCGCGATTCATGTTGACACGACACAAGCGGCACATCATAATCGAACCAGATACCTCTTGATTAAGTCCGCCGCAGTCACGTGACATCATGATGAGGTGAACGGATGGAGTACACGACTCTTGGACAGACCGGCCTGCGAGTCTCTCGCCTGGCGATAGGAACGGGCACCCACGGTTGGGGGTACAAGTCAGATCAGACGGCGCTGGGCCTGGATGGTCTGACCAATTTGCTCTGTGAGGCGTACGAGCAGGGCGTCAACTTTTGGGATACCGCCGACCAGTACGGCTCTCATGCGCATGTAGCCCGCGCCCTCGAACGCGTGCCTCGCGACCGCGTCGTTATCGCCACCAAAACCAATTCTCAATCGGGCGCCAGGGTGGCCGACGATGTAGCGCGCTTTTGCCGTGAGCTGGGCACCGATGTGCTGGACATCGTTCTGCTGCACGGCGTGTCGTCGGGCGACTGGCCCCGGCGCTATGCCGACGCCATGGACGCCCTTTCGCGCGCCAAAGAGGCCGGCATGGTGCGCGCCGTCGGTATCTCCTGTCATGGCCTGGAGGCGCTGCGTGTGGCCGCAACCACATCCTGGCTGGATGTGGTACTGGCCCGCATCAATTACGGCGGCGTGAACATGGATGGCTCTGTGGCCGAGGTGGTGCCGGCCCTGCGCGCTCTGTACGATGCCGGCAAAGGGATCTATGCCATGAAGGTGCTGGGCTGCGGTCGCCTAACGCACGACCCCCGCGCCGCTATCCGCTACGTGTTCGAGCTGGGCACCGTCCATTCGGCCTCTATCGGCATGATTTCGTCGGCCCAATTGGCAGAGAACGTGCGCCTGACGAACGGGATCGCCCCGCTCTTTCCGCCGTCGTCCAACACCTGAGCAGAGTTTGCGGCGCCCCGCCCGTCGAGTCGATGGGGGTGGGTAGCCCGTTCGCGCCGACTTTGCTCTCTGTGCGGCAACCCGGGCAGGGGCAGACACGAGGGGCTGTCCCTGCCCGGCTCCTTCTCCGGCAGAGACGTTCTTCGATGCGCCTTCTCCGGTGGGGAGCGCTCGCGAGCGCCCTTTGGCGGCATTCTTGTCAGGTGGTAGACGGCGGTATACCCACCGTCTGTTGCGGGATCGCACCGGATGGCGTATCATGTGCCGGTACGCATCATACACATCTGGAGAGCACACGATGAAGAAAATCGTCGTTCACACAGGAGCGGGGCCGGAGCGAGATCTCGCCGAGGAGCGCGAATCGCTGGATTGTCCGGATATCGAATTGCGCCGCTGTGGACCGTGTCGCACGCCCGAGGCCGTGCTCGAGGCGGTGCGCGATGCCGATGTCGCTTTGTGCAGTTCCGAGCCTTATACTGAGGCGGTCTTTGCCGGAGCTCCTAACCTCAAAATGGTCATCCGCTACGGTGTCGGCGTGGACACGATCGATCTGGATGCGGCCACCAAACATGGGGTAGTCGTCGGCTACCTGCCCGACTTTTGCATCCGTGAAGTGGCCAACCACGCCCTGGCGCTGCTGCTGGCCTGTGCAAAAAAGATCAGGCTTTTGGATGAGACGTTGCGTACCTCGGGTTGGGCGACGGCCAAAGCGCTGCAATCGCCCATGGGACCGATCCACGGCGAGACCGCCGGCCTCATCGCCTTTGGCAATATCGCCCGGGCCATGGCCCGTCGGGCGCAGGCCCTGGATATGAAGGTCATCACCTACGACCCCTTTGTCTCCGGCAAGATCTGCCGGGACGAGGGCGTCGAGGCCGTCAGCCTGGATGATCTGGCCGCCCGCTCGGACTATGTTTCGTGTCATCTGCCCCTCAGCCCCAAGACACGGGGGATGATCGACGCCGACTTTTTCCGGCGGATGAAGCCCACCGCATACTTTATCAACACCAGTCGCGGGGCGGTTGTAAACGAGGCCGACCTTATTGCCGCACTGCAGGAAAAGCGCATCGCCGGCGCCGGGCTGGACGTATTCGAGGCCGAGCCCATAGGGCCAGATCACCCCTTCCTGCGCATGCCCAATGTGGTTCTGACGCCCCATAGCGCGTCCTATTCCGATGCCACCATGGCCACTCAGCGACGACGCATCGGCCGGGATGCCTTGCGAGTATGCCGGGGCGGCCTGCCCGATTTCGTCGCCAATCCGCAGGTGCTCGCTCACCGGCGCGTCTAGTCTTTGATGATGGGGTGAATAGTGGGGTGGAGGCGTAGCCTTCACCCCACTATCGAACATCATGTTCGGAATCGCTTGTTCTGCCCGGTGTCGCGTCGTGCATCGGCGGACTTGTTGCAAATACATTCCGGAGCCGTTCACACAGGACCACCCGCGGTTGTTTGCTAAGTGGCCCTCACCTGTGAGTCGCCCTTACCATTCATATCTCTGACATCATCTGTCGCTTCTTTTAGGGGCAGAATGACAGCGTTGTCGTTCGGTTTGACGACTCTGCAACACTGCCTAGAATAGCGAGTGAGTGTATACCACGTCGCAGCCAGAGCCTCACCGCACCTCTGGTTTTGTCGGCAGGGCGGAAGCGTTCGACTGGCGGCTGGGGTCATCATGGGTCGGGCTTTTTGCTCGCCCGGCACACAACAAAAGATAGGGGGTCGCGCAATGAAGCTGGCAGTCAATGTAGGATCAGTGGGTGATGGCACCCTTAACGGCTGCATCAACTACTGCAAGGACCTTGAGGTAGAAGGTGTTGTGCTGACGGCCGCCGCCGTTCCCGGCTATCAGGAGACGCGGATGCTCGACGCGACGGCACTCAAGGACCAGGTCGTCGCGGTGCAGGATGCCGGCCTCAGCACCGGCACCATGCAGTACTGGCCACCTTACCCCATCGCCGATGAGGCGCAGGCCGAGGCCGCGCTCAGCACCCTGACGCGGAATATGGACGCCGCGGCCGAGGCGGGCATCCACGTGCTGGCCATGTTTACCTCACTGAACAAGCCCGTCGATCCGGCGGACGAAGGTGCCGAATGGGACAAGCTCATTCGCTTCTACACCAAGCTCACCTCTGAAGCCGAGCAGCGTAACCTCAAGATCGCCGCACACTTTTCCGGTCATCGGGGGCGCAGCCTGCTCGCCGGCTCTGAAGCCTATCGCCGCCTGTTCGAGGCGGTCCCCAGTCCCAGCAACGGGCTCACCTTCTGCGTGGGCAACGCCTGGGTATCCGACGGCGAACGGACCTATAACGTAATGCGCGAGTTTGCCGACCGGATCTTTTTCTACCACATGCGTAGCACCAAAATCAGCTGGGGCGAGTCGCCCTACTGGTGGGATATCCCCGACGGCCCCGACATTCCTCAGGTCTTTCGCGTGCTCAAAGAGATAGGCTATGAGGGCTTTGTCGCATCCGAGCACATGCCCGATATCCGGGGCGAAAATCGGCACGACATCAGTACGGCCTGGGGCATCGGTTACATGAAGGCAATTTTGCAGCAGATGTAGACGCCTTTTATTGCAGCTTGCATCGGCGGGCACTTGGAAGCAACAGGGCAGCCGATGTTCAGCAACTGCTCGGGATGGCCCCGAGCATCAACCTTTTGTCCGCTCGAACAACATACCAGGAGACACCATCATGACCAGTACTCCAACCAAGATCGGCATTATGGGCTGTGGCGTCATCAGTGGCATCTATATCGAGACGTCGAAAAAGATCGATGCGATCGAGTGCGTCGCTCTCGCCGATGTCAACCCCGACGCCGCCAAGTTTCGCGCCGAGCAGTACGGCATCCCCAAGACATATACTCCCGAGGAGTTGCTGGCCGATCCCGAGATCGAGATCATCGTCAGCCTGACTCCCAACCGCCTGCACGGCCAGGTCGGCAAGCAGATCATCCAGGCCGGCAAGCATTTTTACGGTGAAAAACCTTTCACCGTCTATCGCGAGGAGAGCCAGGATCTGCTCGCCGAAGCGGCCAAAGCCGGGCTGCGCACCGGTGGCGCCCCCGACACCTTCTTTGGTTGCGCCTGGCAGACGGCGCGCAAGGCCATCGATGACGGTCTCATCGGTCGCCCCATCGCGGCCACGGCCGTGTTGCAAGGGCGTCGTCCGCCCATGCGTCCCGGTAGCCCGCCGCCCGCCTGGGCGCTTTCGCCCACTCGCGCTACGGCCCCCGGCGCGGTCAGCTTTTTCATGACCGATGGCGGCAAGTACGGCGTGACCAACACTTTCGATATGGGCCCCTACTATGCCACCAACCTCATCAACCTCCTGGGACCGGCCAAGAGCGTGATCGGTATGACCACAAAGGCCTTTGATGAGATCACCCGTGGCGACCGTACCGTCAAAGTTGAGGCGCCCACCCACGTCACCGGCGTGATCGAGTTCGCTAACGGTGTGCTCTGCCAGTGGCTGACCACGGCCGACGTGTACGGCACCGGTCTGCCCCATATCGAGATCTATGGCACTGAGGGATCACTGCGTTGCCCCGATCCCAACGTGTTCCCCGGCGAGGTATATCTGCGCAAGCCGGAGAGCCCGGAGCTGATTCTGCTTGACTGCACGCATCAGTGCTACGATTCGGACAGCCGCGGCGTGGGCCTGGCCGATATGGCCGTGGCCATCAAGAACGGCCGTCCGCATCGTGCGGCGGGCGAGATGCAGGCTCACGTGGTCGATATCCTCAATGCCTTGCACGAGTCCTCGGATCAGGGCAAGCGCATCGAGCTGCAGACCACTTGCGCGCAGCCCGCGCCGCTGCCCACCGATCTGGCCCCCTGGACCCTCCCTGAATAGTTCGTGGGCCAAATCGCAGGCATGGTGACCTGCGCGCTATCCGTTATACATTTCGGGGCTGTCCCAAATCATCGGGGCAGCCCCGAAAGTTGAGACGGGATGTTTTCATTCCTGTCGGGGCTCGGCCTCCGGGGAGGGATGCAAATCATCCGGTTCATATCATCCCAGCATTTCGATCAGGGCACAGGAGGATCATTCATGACCAGCGACATCATCGCCATCGGAGGCGCCTGTATCGACCATCTGTCCATCGTTACCCGCACCCCCGACGGTTGGGAGGAATGCAGCAAACCTCTGGCACAGGGTGGCGGCCTGGCCGCTACCGGCGCCACGGCCATTGCCCGTCTGGGGGGAAGCGTCGAACTCTGGTGTATCGTCGGCGATGATTACCATGGCCAGATGATCCGCACCGAACTCGAGCGGGACGGCGTCGATATCAGTCAGGTACGGGTGGTCGAGGGGTATCGCTCACCCTGCAGCTTTATCGAGGTTGATGCCGAGACGGGGGAGCGCACCATCTACGGCTCGGGGTTTGGCATCTATCCGCCCAATGTCGAGTCCTATTTCGACCCCGGTCGCGCGGTAGGCGTCAAGTCGGTGCTGGTAACTACTTTTATCCCCAATGTGGCCATCGAGGTGGCCAAACACGCTCATGCCGCGGGTTCGGCGGTGGTGGCCGATCTTGCCCGCGTCGACGGCCCTGTCTCAGAGTTGATCCGCTATGTCGATGCGCCCATTATGCCCGAGTTTGCCGTCGACCCTCTGGTCGGCAGCTTTGATATTCCCCGCGCCCTCGATGCTCTGGCCGGCCTGGGAGCCACGATGCCGGCCATCACCGTCGGCCCCAAGGGGTGCTACTATCTCGCCGAAGGGCAGGTGTACCATTGCCCCGCGTTCAGCATCAAGGCGGTGGACACTACCGGCTGTGGTGATTCCTTCCACGGCGCTTTTACCTACGCCATGGCGCAGCGATGGAATCAGCACGAGGCCATCCGCTTTGCCTCTGCGGTGGCCGCCCTCAAGGCCACAAAGTTGGGCGGCCGTTCAGGGTTGCCCACGCTGGATGCGGTGACCGCCTTTATGGACGAGCGCCATGACGAGGCGCGGGCCTACCGCCTCGCCGACGGCACACGGGTATAGACGCGGTACCGATAAACACAAGGGGCGGCTCATGGTGAGCCGCCCCTTGATCGCTATTCGGATGGATGTTATCAGGTCTGCTCCGGATATGCCGACCCGCTCTCAAAACGCCTAGATGATCTTGTCGTTGGTGCCGGCCAGCTGCCGAAGGAATTCCGTCTGGCCCACATGGTAGGTTTCGTGATAGTACAGCAGAAAAAGATAGTGTCCCAGTGTCGTCGGACCGGCAAAGCTCTGCACCTCTTTGCCCAGTTCTTCCGGCGCAATCCGATCCAGCGCCGCCGCCAGCGTCTTCTGGCTTTCCGCCATCAACTCTAGCAACGTCTCCAGCCGCATGATATCGTCGCCGTCCTCACACACCGGCTCTGAGCCGTATCCATAGCGCTTGGCCTGATCTTCAGTGATGATCGGCTCGGCGCCCAGATTCCGCAGGATGGTGTTGCGGTTATCGATAATGTGCCCCATGACCCAGTTCAGGCAGTTTCCGCGGAACGGCGGCTGTAATACGCTGTCGGCATGGGTCAGCCCCGCCGTCTGCATCTGCACCGTCTTGAGGTTGCGCTCAAAGGCATCGACCAGTTGCTGTGTGCTGATCATCAGATCGTCCTCCTTTTTATCATGTTGGTTCGGCGTGTGTCGGCTCGTCCATGGCGGCCACATCATCCGTCGCCTATTATGGCCTCGTCTGTAGGACAGAGCAAGCGGAACGAGACAGATTTGTTTTGAGCTGCGCATGCGATTCTACGGCTCGAGTATGATTACCGAGTCCTTTTGGCTCTATCCGCAGCCCTCTTCCCATTGAGCCAGGGGGCAGCGCCGTCGTCTTTGGCGTCGCCATCTACTTGTACTTTGACCGCTATCTGTGCTACAGTGTGGTCGGCTCGACATAGCCCCGCAATGGCTACCGAGATCACTATCATAACGCAACGAGGAGGTTATTGTGCCCAAGGGATCACGTATTGAATCGATTGTCGCCCGACAGGTCTTTACAGGGCGTGGACATCCCGGTATCGAGACACGAGTGACCACCGTAAACGACGCCGTCGGCGTGGCCACCGTCACCGCCGGGCTCTCCGTCGGTGATTATGAGGTCGAGTTCGCCTACGATGGCGGACCGCGCTGGGAGGGCAAGGGCGTGCAGCGTGCGGTCGATAACGTCAACAACCTGATCGCCCCCGCCCTTATCGGCATGGATACCACCTGCCAGATCGAGATCGACCGCACCATGCTCGAGCTGGACGGCACCCCCGGGCGTACGCGGCTGGGCGGCAATGCGATCGCCAGCGTTTCGGCGGCCGTGCTCAAGGCCGGCGCCAACAGCCTGGGTATTCCCCTGTACCAGCATATCGGCGGTGTGAACGCCTGTGTATTGCCGGTGCCCGGCGCCGGTTTGATGAACGGCTCCCGCCGATATGGCGGCGGCGAACGCGCCGGCGACAAGCCCAGCTATTCTTTCATGTGCTACGGCTTTGACACCTTTGCCGATGCCTCTTACGCCGCCTGGGAGTTGGAGCGAGCCTTCAAGCGCACGCTGGCCACCCGCTTTGGCCTCGACCCCTATTCGGTACGCTTTATCCCCGCGGGCTGTGTCCAGCACGACCGCGAATTGTGGGACATTATGACCGAGACCATCGTCTCCAAGGGCTACGAGGGGCGCGTTGGCATCCAGGTGGATATCGCCGCCGGCACTTACTATGACAACGAAAAGGGCGTCTTTGTCGGCCTCTTTTCCGCCGAAGACAAGACCCTGGAGGATCTGTTCGACCTCTACAAGTGGATGGTCAAAGAGTACCCCTTTGTGATCTTTGAAGATCCTCTCGACGAGGATGATTTCGAAGGCCATGCCCGGCTCACCCGCGAGTTGCCCATCGAGATCGTCGGTGACGACCTCTTTACCACCAATCCCGAGCGCGTTCGTCGGGGCATCGAGATGGGCGCCGCCAATGCCGTGTTGCTCAAGGTCAACCAGGTGGGCACCATCACCGAGGCGTTCGAGATGACCCGCCTGGCGCATCGCCATGGCTACGGCGTCATGCCCTGTGGCAGCCGTGGTGAGGGCGCCGACATCGCCGATTACGCTGTGGGCCTCATCACCGGCCATCTGCGTGAGGGCGGAACGGGTGATTGCGCCAACCGTCTGCTGCAGATCGAGGCCGAGCTGGGCAGCCGCGCCCAGTTTGCCGGCAAGAGCGGCCTGCGACTCAAGCTGTAGCTGCCGGATGGCCGTTCTCAACAGGGGCAGGTTCGCCTGCCCCTGTTCGACATATCACGTTGAACCGTCGGGGTAGGGCGGCGCACCAGATGCCCATCCCGGCCGCATCATTCTTTCATCGAGGCAAGTTGAGGCGATGATCATCAAAAATCGCGACGAGCTGTTGTCTCACGGCAATATCGAGGGCCGGCGCAAAGTGCTCGATGTCCTCGAGACCGGCCTGGTGGCCGGCGACCCTTACGACAACATGTGCAAAATCCTGCGCATCGAGAACGGCAAGCTTCTCATCGGCTCCGACGAATTCCCCCTGGGGCCCATGAGCGCCGTCAGAAACCCGACGCACCCGAGGCCGTTTCCTCCCGCACCGCTGGTGTTCGATCTGGACAAGATTGGCAATATCTATCTGGTAGGTGGGGGCAAGGCGGCCCAGCGTCAGGCTCAGGCCATCGAGGATATTCTGGGCGACCTTATCACAGATGGGCACGTCAACGCCAAAAAGGGCGACAAGATCGTCCTCAAGCGCGTCAGCGTGACGCTGGCGGGTCACCCCATCCCCGATGAGGATAGCGTGAGCGGGGCCCGGCGCATCGTCGAGATCGAACGCAAGGCAAAAAAGGGCGATATCGTCTTTATGTCCGAATCGGGCGGCGGCACGGCGCTCATGACTTTACCTGCGCCCGGGTTGACCCTGAAGGATGTTCAAGATGTGAACCGCATCCTCTATTTCGAGCGCGGCGCCCCCATGCTGGTAGCCAACGCCGTTCGTAACCTGCTGACCACACTGCGGTTGAAGCACAGCCGCTATGTGGGGGACGCCACGCTAATCATGTTCTCCACCGATGAGCGACCGCCCGGCGCCTCAACCCCGCTGCAAAAGCCACGGGGCATCACCGATGAGTACGACCACGCCATCTATCTGCTCAAAGAGTATGGCTGCTGGGACGAGATCCCCGAGTCGGTGCGGCAGTTCCTTCTGCGCAAGGACCCCGCCTACTATTCGCTCCGGCAAGACGAGTGGTACGACAAGCCACACTTTCGCATCCGCGTGGTGGGCCCGGAATACATGCTCGATGCCGCCGAGAAAAAGGCACGCGAGCTGGGTCTCAACGCCACCATCATGGTCTCCAGCCTCAAGGACCTGGAAGCGAGCGTCGTGGGGGAGACCATGGCCAATATCGCCCGCGAGATCGAGCGACATAATCGTCCTCTGGCCGCTCCCTGTGTCTTTTTGCTGGGTGGCGAACTCGTGGTCACCACGGGCAAAAACCCCGGCCTGGGTGGGCGCAATCAAGAGTTCGTCGTCGGCGCGGCTTCTCGCATCGCCGGGAGTCGTCGCATCGTCATCGGCTCTGCCGATTCGGACGGCAGCGACGGACCCACCGATTTTGCCGGTGGCATCGTGGACGGCGATACCGTGCGACGGGCGACCGAGGCCGGTCTGGATCTCACCGATGAGCTGCGGCGGCACAACACCTGTGGTCTGCTCCGGCGCATCGGTGATACCATCGATACCGGCATCCTCAACACCAACGTGCAGGACCTGCGCGTCATCTATGTGGGGCCTGAAGAGTCGCAAAGTTCATCTTGATATAATAATGGGTGATCATCTCGCGATCCGTTATTCATCATGAAAGAGGTATTCCATGAAGGTTGTTGCCGTACTGGGTAGCCCGCACAAGGGTGGGCCGTCATCCACGCTGGCCCGCGAAGTGCTCCGGGGCGCCGCCGATGCCGGCCATGAGGTCGTCGTCTACGAAATCAACGAGATGAACGTCAAAGGCTGCCAGGGGTGCCGCTACTGCAAAGAGCATAACGTAGACTGCATCCTGGAGGATGACCTGCAGCCCTATTGGAAGGATCTCCACGAAGCGGGCGCGCTGGTGGTCAGCAGTCCCAACTATGCCGCCCAGGTGTGCGGGCCCATGATCACCTACATGAACCGCCACTACTGCTTGCTCGATGCCGATTGGAAAGTGCGCATTCATCCGGGCATCAAATTGGTCGGCGTGTTCTCTCAGGGGAACAGCGACCCGCAGACCTATGCCGCCCAATATGCCTGGTACCTGGGCGATTTCCAGAATCGCGACATGGAGCTTGTCGATACACTCATTCACGCGGGCAGGCAGCCGCTCTCACCCGACAGCGATCTGATGCGCTGCGCCTATCGTATCGGCAACACGCTGTAGATCGAACCCGAGCGACCCATCCGCCTCGTACATCAGAAGGGCGTCCAACGATGTGCTCATCGTCCGTCGTCCGGCAAGGAGGAAAACGATGAAAGAGCAGATCATGCGGGGCGTGTTCTCCATTCTGGTCACTCCCTTCGACGAAGCATATCGAATCGATGAGCCGAGCCTCCGGAACCTTGTCGAGTACCAGATCGAGGCCGGCGTCCACGGATTGGGTGTTGCCATGGGCAGCGAGATATTCAGGCTCACCGAGTCCGAGCGCGCCCGGGTGACGCGCGTCATCGTCGACCAGGCCCGGGGCCGCGTCCCTGTCGTCGTTAACGCCAGCGGCACGGGCACAGAGACCGCCGTCCACTACAGTCGGATGGCCGAGGATGACGGCGCCGATGCGCTGATGCTCACGCCGCCCATCCCCATGGGAATGGGCGGACCGGCCGGCCCGGACGGAATACGCGAGTACTTTTGCGCCGTGTCTGCTGCGGTGAATATCCCCATCTTTATCCAGAGCCAGGAGAACATGCCCGTGCCGGCGGGTCTGGCCTGTCAGATCGCCCGGGAATGCGAGAACGTTCTCTATATCAAGGAAGAAGTGCGTCCCACACCGTCTCGTATCGCCGATCTCGTCCGGCAGGCCGGCGACACTCTGGTCGTCTTTGGCGGCGCCGGCGGGGGATACTTTATCGAGGAGATGGAGCGAGGCGCGCAGGGCACCATGCCCGGCTGTAGCCAGCCGGAGGCGTTCGTCCGGACCTGGGATCTCTCCCAGAAGGGGGAGGTGAGCGAGGCCCGTCGAATGCTCGAACGAACCCAGCGCCTGGCGCGGGTTAGCGGCATGATGCGCGACGGCTTTTTCCACGTGCACAAAGAGCTGTTACGCCAGCGGGGCATCATCCGCACCGCCGTCGTGCGTGGCCCCGTCGCTCCCTGGCCCGATGACGATCTGCTGCGTCATGACGTGCAGGAGGCCATTGACGAGTACCTGGCCTATGACGACTGGCGCGCCTCCTGAGCCGGGCAAAGATCGGGGCATCGAAAACTATCGCGGCATCCCGGCCGTCGTTGTTGACAAAGAACCTTTTGCCGCGTGTGCTCGACGCTCTGAAAGATGATCTCCAGATCATTATCTGTCGCGGCGTCTTCGGATCGTGGCGCAATTGTTAGCGGGTATCAGGCGGGTGCGCTGAGAAAGCCCAGCATACCGGAGAGTGTGCGATGGTTGAAGTAGAGGCCGATCTGCAACAAGTAACTGACGACTTTCTTGATTATTTGCTTGAAGCATGGGCGGGCTTGCCACGGGCCGAGCGCGAGATCGATACATGGGATCTGATCGAGCAGATTGATTACGTAGAAGAGTGGACTCCTAAGCTTGACTCACTTGATTGGCTAGAACGTCGCGCCGCTCAGGGGCTTTTGACTGATGAACAGCAAGCACGCCTCGCCGAACTCCATCGCATGGTCGATGAGTATCAACCGATTTTGGAGCGGTTGAGAAATAGTTAGGCGAATAGCCTGAACTGAGAGCGTCTGTCCGAGGGAGACCTTGGGCGGACGCTTTTTTTGTTTCTCCCGTTCAGAATGAAAGAGTTGTGCAAACTCGACAGCTATACTGGAAGCAGAGGACAGCGAAGTTGCAGGATTGACAAGTTTGGCATGGTACGATGAGGTTGATCAAAAACTCAAATCACGCGACGCCGGCGGCAACAGGCGGGAGGTTGAGGTATGTGGCGGACATTGTATCCATGGCAGGCGATTCGGTGGGATGCGGATGGCGATGGCGGAGCAGGTGGCGGCAGCGTAGATAACCAGCCCCAGAATCCCGGTAATGATGACGGCGACGGGACCGGTGGGGATGGTGAGATCAAACTGACTAGCGCACAGCTCGCGGAACGGCTGAATCGGCAGAAGCGCGTGGCGATCAATGAATTTCTCAGCAGCTTGGGTTTTGAGAAGTCCGATGATCTGAAGACACTCGTAGAGCGTGCGCGTGCAGCAGATGAGGCCGACAAAACCGAGCTGCAAAAGGCGCAGGAACAGCTAGCCGAGTACGAGAAGCGCGAGCAGCAGTGGGCGTAGGAGAAACGCGATACCGCGTTGCAGCTCGCCGTCCAGGCCGCAAGTGCGAAGCTCGGTATCGTGGACGCCGAAGTCGCCTTGGCGCTGATACGGGGCAGCATCGAGTTCGACGACAAGGACCAGCCCCAGGGCGTTGAGGCCGCACTTACTGAGCTGCTGAATCAAAAGCCGTATCTCAAAGCGCAACCGGCGCCAACCGGAGGTTCACCGACGAATCCGCCACGGAATCACAGCAGCGTGGATGATGCATTTACCGCCGCGCTCTACAAAGGAGCGGGCCTGAAGAAGGAGTAACGAGATGGGAAACGATATCGATCTCGTCAGCAAATTCGTTGAGATCATTGATGCGGTTTACAAGGAAGAATCGCTCACCGCGCGATTGGACGCCATGACTCAGGACGTGCCCTTTGCGGGCGCTAATGAGGTCAAGGTGTTGA
>JBMNOI010000188.1:0-4177 GCA_050942995.1 Anaerolineae bacterium | reverse complement strand
GGCGAGAAAACGCGCTCTGGGAGATGAGGAATCGTATGATGGCATGTTCACCTCGCACAAAAGACGGGACGGCCCGATTATGGTTGTGTAGAGTATAGTGAGGCGAAGAAGGGGTGGCAAGCAGATGGGAGACGATGACGGATACAAGGGGGAAGGAAACCGGCAAGCAAGCCCTCTCGGGCGGTGGAGATGAAGAGTCCCCACCGCCTATGGTGAATCGATGCGTTCACCGCAAGTTGTGGCGTGGCTACGCCTCCTCCACCGTGACCTCATCCCCCCGTGCAACACGACCGCCACGCAAAACGCGACAAAAGACTCCTTTATGGGGCAGGATCGAGACGCCACGATAGTTGTAGGTATGAGACGCATCCAGAGGCTTGCCGATCTGCACGACCTCCAGCAGGGCCGGGCCAACGCGCAGATGATCGCCCACACGCAGAGTCAACAAGTCCATATCGGCGATGGTCAAGTTCTCGGCAAAAGAGCCGGGCACCGTATCGATACCATGTTCGGCATTCGCCGCCTCGATAGAGGCCAGTTCCAGCAGGCTCACCTCGCGCTCGCTATATCCGGCGTGAGAATCACCCACCAGGCCATAACCGGCGCGCAGTTCGCCCTCGCCGATATCTACTTTGGGATCGCCGCGCTCGTCGCTTGCACACACCGCCACCACATGGGCCATGAGGCACCTCCGTTGTTGGGTTAATGAGAGCACGGTACCGAAGAGAGAGGATGATGACAAACGGCCTGCTCGATCATCAAACATATCCGCACTCGTCGGCGAGGCCCATGACATCATCGTAAACCGCCTGCGCCGTCGCGCCACGAGCTCGCATCCCGACAAATACTCCGTCGGCGTACAGGCGCTCGGCCAGAACGACGCCGCCGGGGCAGCACGAGCCCCAGGCGGTCGAGGCGATATAGTGGGCCGTTTCCGGGCGGGTCTCTAGTTCGTAGCAGGTCTGCAGGGCGACCTGAAAGGTCTGCATCGGCTCGAAGGGGCCCTCGACGGCGATATTTCGTCTCGCCATATACTCCATGGCATCGCACAGGCAGGTGGCGCCGGCATACCGATCCGCCGCAGCATACACGATGTGGCGGATATTCCCCATAACGGCGGCCCCGATGCAGAGAGGACAGGGCTCCATGGCGGTGTACAATGTGTAATCCCTGATGCCGGGATGCTGCGCCTCGTCAACTTGCAGGATGGCATTGATCTCGGCGTGGGCCAGTTTGTGCCCGTAAATCTGGTGCGTCACCGGAGAGCGGTCGAGTATCCTGTTTCGTGCCACGGCCACCACTCGATCCTCCTCGTCCACGATCACAGCGCCGATGGGGATAGTGCCCGCCGTATACGCCTCCCAGGATAGCTCGAATACCCGTTTCCAGGAATCCTTCAGCTCGCTCCACGACATGATCACCTCCTGCCGCACCGCCGTAGAATCTCGTCGACGACATCTCCCGCCGCGCGCTCCGAGTTGTCGAGCACGATCAGATCGTCTGCGATCCGACCGTCGTACGCCTGCCGCTCCAGGACGGCCAGATCGTCATGAAAATAGCGCACCCATTTCTCGGGCGTGACGCTGCCGAAACAGGTTCGCTCCCTGCTGCGCGCCAGCGCCGTGTCGATATCGGGCCGGAGCAGCACCATGCAGTAATTCACGCCCCTTGCTTGCAGTATCTCCCGATACACATCCAGATCGGCCGAAAGGATGACGTGCGAGATGACGACATCGTAACCGAGGGCCAGCAAGATATCGACCTCGCAGGCGATCTCGGCCACCATCTCGGGGCCGTTGTAGCCGAACCGGGTGAGCCCGTGCCTATGGCGGACGGCATCCATCACACAGTCACCGTCGATGGCGCCGAACCCGTGCCGGGCCACCAGCGCCTCGGCGACGGTTGTTTTGCCGCTGGCACACGTTCCGGTGAGGACGACGCCCCTGCGCCCCTCATAACGCGCTCCATCGACATGACACGCCACCTCGGCACCGCAAGAGACGCAGGTGGGCAGCACCGGGCAAAGTGTGAATCCCGGCTTCTTGAGGCCGGCGTGATATGGATTCACCCCATCCCGCGGGATCGGCCCGCAGCGTGGGCAGACAAATTCCGCGGGATGGGAATTCATCACCTTCTCCTTACCGCAATGTCATGACCGAAAGGCGTTTGGCGACCGCATCAGACGGCGAATTCGTAGCGCCCCGAGACGAGGGTGTAGGCCGCCCGACCCTTCTCGTACCCGAGGAAGCGAACCCCCTCTGCCTCGGCGATCGGCCGCCCGCTCTCGATCACACGTTGACCGTCCGTTACCGGCAGATAAAGGGTGGCCGTGGTGTTGGCCGGCACGGTCACGCGGTAGACGAACCCGTCACCGGTGCGCTGCCATTCGCTGGCGATGCGCCCATAGGGCGAATCGTAGTAACCGGCCGCCCGGGTCATCACGCCGTCGGGATCGGGCGTGGGCTGCAGGATAAAGCGCTTCCAGCCGGGAACCTCCGCATCGCGCCGGATGCCCAGAGAGTGGTTGATCATCCAGGCTCCCACCGCACCGAAAGAGTAGTGGTTAAACGAGTTCATACTGTTATTGCCGCCAAAGCCGTTCTCGATGGTATACGAGTTCAGCCGCTCCCAGATGGTGGTGGCCCCCTGATCCACCGAATAGAGCCACGAGGGATAGGATCGCTGCTGCAGCAGGCGATAGGCCACATCATCGTAGTCGTTCTCAGAGAGCGCAATGTTGATCCAGGCCGTACCGATAAAGCCGGTCATGAGCGAATAGGGCGGGCGCGTCACGCCCTCGTCGTCCACATTTTCACGGCGGCAGGCCCCCGCCAGGCGCTCTACTGCACGGGAAACAAACTCGTCGGCAAACACACCCAGGGCCAGCGGCACCGCATAAGAGGTCTGCGTATCGATGGGGGTCTTGCCGTCGAAGCGAACCGTCATCCCCGTGGCGGCATCGACGAATCGGGCGTTGAAAAAGGCCTTGCGCTCCCGATATCTGCGCTCGTACGCCTCTGCATCCGCCGTCCGGCTCAAAATCCGGGCAACCTGCGACATGATCCACAGATCGTACGCATGGTAGACCGCCCAAAGAAAGGCGGGCTCGGTTTTCGCATTCTCCGGGCTGAGCCAATCGCCCAGTGGCCCCTCCGAGAGCAGGCCCGTCTCGGCGTCGATTCGGGTCTCCAGAAAATCGATATAGCGCGCCATGGCATCGTAATGCTGTTGCAGCAAAACTACATCGTCATACTGTCGATAGACTTCCCAGGGTACCGTGATGCCGGCGCTGCCCCAGAGGATGCCACCAAAGCCGCCGCCCAAAGGGGCGATATCGGGGAATCGGCCGTTGGCATGCTGAGTATCGCGCATGGCGATCATGTGGCGGGTGAGAAAGGCGTCGACATTGGCGATATAGGTAGCGGTGCGAGAGTAGACCGAGATATCGCCCGACCAGCCCATACGCTCGTTGCGTTGCGGGCAGTCGGTGGGGATGGATATAAAGTTGCCGAGCTGAGACCAGACGATATTGCGCCAGAGCCGGTTCACCCGGTCGTTCGAGGTCTCGTAATCGGCCGTCACCTCGTGAATCGAACTGAGCACCTGCCCCTGCACCGCTTCGAGGGGCAGCGCCTCATCGATGCCGGTGATCTCGATATAGCGATAGCCGTGGAAGGTGAACCGGGGCTGAATGACCTCGTCGCCGCCTTTGAGGATATAGATATCCTGCGATAGCGCGGCGCGAATGTTCTCCAGCATGATCATGCCGACGTTATCGCCGTACTCTTCCATATCCGGATAAGTGACCTCGGCAAAGCGCAGGGTGATGTGGTCGCCGGCACGCCCTCCGCGGATGGTGATGCGGGGAATGCCGGCCATGTTCTGTCCCATGTCATAGACATAGATCCCCGGGCGCACCTCCTGCACGCTCTGTGCCGTGAGGGTATCGACGATTCTGATGTTCTCGCCGATCTGGCCGATGAGGGCCAGATCCCGATAGTGATGCTCGCTGGTCAGCCCGCCGAAATCGCGGCGCACGCCGAAATAGGCCGTGGTCTCGTCCGGCGGCACCTCGACGGCGGGTTTCCAGGCGCCGTCGTCGTAGCCGGCCTCGCTCCATCCGTCTATGGCTGCCTCTCGGGTGGCATCATACACCTCGCCCTGGAAAAAGCTGCCG
>JBMNOI010000187.1:0-4204 GCA_050942995.1 Anaerolineae bacterium | reverse complement strand
CCGAGCGTTGTATCGCGACCTGCGCAGTGGCGAGTTCACCCAGGGCGGGAGCACTATTACCCAGCAGCTGGTGAAGAATGTCTATCTTTCGCCCGATCGCACCCTCGAACGCAAGATCAAAGAGGCCATCCTCTCTGCCGAGATCACCCGGCGCTACTCCAAGGGAGAGATCCTCGAGCTGTACCTGAACGAGGTCTATTTTGGCAACCTGGCCTATGGCATCGGAGCGGCCGCCGAGACCTACTTTGGCAAAGAGGTGTCCGATCTGACTCTGCCCGAGGCGGCGTTGCTGACGGGGCTGCTCCAGGCCCCGGCCCTGTACGACCCCTACACGAGGCCCGAGGCGGCGCTGGCACGGCGCGAGGATGTGCTGCGGCTGATGCACGAGCGAGGGTATATCGACGACGCCCAGATGGAAGAGGCGGCGAACGCCCCTCTGGGGATTGTGCCCCTCAAGATGGTGTCGGAAGCGCCCCACATGGTGGCGTTTGTGCGCGAGCAGTTGGAGCAGATGTACGGCACCGAGATGCTCTATCGTGGCGGCTTGCAGGTGTATACGACCCTCGACCTGAACATGCAGCATCTGGCCGAGGAGGTGGCGCGAGAAAAGATTGTCGAATTGCGCCAGTTCAATGCAACGAACAGCGCGCTGGTCGCCATGGATCCTCGTAACGGCGATGTGCTGGCTCTGTTAGGAAGTGTGGATTTCTACGATGACACGATCGACGGCCAGGTCGACGTGTCGCGGCGCTTGCGACAGCCCGGATCGACCATCAAGCCGATCGCCTATCTGTCCGCTATGGAGCGCGGCTGGACGGCGGGCACGATGTTGATGGATGTGATGCAAGAGTTCCCCGACGGGGCCAATCCGCCCTATCGACCGCACAACTATGATAAAAAAGAGATGGGCCCGATATCGCTGCGCGCGTCGCTGGCCATGTCGCGAAATATCACCGCCGTCTCGACGCTGTACCAGGTGGGGATGCCGACCTTTTTAGAGATGGCCCAGCGCCTGGGCATCGAATCCCTCACCCGTCCTGATTATGGGCTTTCTATCGTGCTGGGTGGAGGGGATGTAACCCTCATGGAGATGACCTCTGTCTTTGGCGCCTTTGCCAATGGGGGCCATCGGGTAACGCCGCGCACCATTCTGCGCATCGAAGACCAGGAGGGGAACGTCATTTTGAAGAATGAGGAGCCGATGTTGCCGCAGGTGATCGATCCGCGGCACGCCTATATCATCACCCATATTCTGGCCGATCGTGAGGCGCGGGCTCCCATGTTCGGCCGGGGTAATGCCATGGAATTGCCCTTCCCTGTGGCGGCCAAAACCGGCACAACCGATAACAACCGTGACGGTTGGACCGTGGGCTATACACCCGATCTGGTGGTGGGGGTGTGGGTCGGTAACAGCGATGGTAGCGAGATGGATGGTCTCTCCGGTGTGCGCTCGGCAGGCCCCATCTGGCATGACTTTATGGAGCGTGCGCTGGGCGGTACCGAGCGCCCCGATTTCCCCCGCCCCGAGGGGATCGTCGAAGTGGACGTGTGCCCCATCTCGGGAATGCGGGTCACCTCGCTCTGTTCAGAGAGTCGGAAAGAACTGTTCCTGGCCGAGAATGTGCCGGGTGAATGCACCCTGCATCGTGAAGTGAGCGTATGCACGATTTCGGGCAAGCTGGCCGGTGATTATTGCCCGCTGCACACGGTGGTGGATCGGGTGGTGGAGGATTACGGCCCGGAGTGGGATGAGTGGGCGGCATATCACAATATCACGACGCCTCCGCGTGAAGAGTGCGACGTGCATACGGCGCCCACCGACGTATCGATCCATCTGCCCGACACCGTCTCGGGAGTGGTCGAAGTGCGGGGAAGCACCGATGTGGTCGATTTCGAAGCGTATAGCATCGAATACGGCTTTGGTGAGAACCCTGAAGGGTGGGGCGTTCTGACCCCACGCATCACAGCGCCGGTGGTTGACGATGTGCTCTTTACCTGGGATACCCGGCCGTTCCCTGACGAGGTGTTCACCCTGCGTTTGCTGGTGACCGATCGTCGCGGCTACGTTCATGAGGCCCGGGCCGTTACTCGGGTGGATAATCGCTCCAAACCCTCTGAGGAGCCCACAGATGAACCGGATGAGACGCCGACGACCACCGTCGAGCCCGATCCGACGGTCGAGCCGACGATAACCCCCGAGCCGGAGGAGCCGTCCCCTTTCCCGACAGGGACGCCCCCGGCGACTCTGACTCCGACGACCGTCCCGGACGGGGAAGAGGAAGAGGACGGGGACGTTCCGGAAGAAACACCAACCCCTGAGCCCGACCCGACGGATGCTCAGCCGACCAATACGCCGTCACCGATGCCCACCAGCACTCCGCCGCCGACCGGCACTCCCGGCGATGCCGGCGGGCGTACCGTGCCACGGGATGACCCGCCCGACTCTGAGGACGAGGATGATGAGGGCGATGAGGATGATCCGCCACGGGATCCCGACGAACCTCAGGACCCGACAGAGACGGCGACGGTGAATCATGCCGAATCCGACGACACGGGCCAGGATGACGAGAATGGCGACGATCGGCATGATAAAAGGGACGGGGATAATGACCAAGACGACGACGACGATGATGACTAGTACGTGCCTGGGGTAGGCTGCTCATATCGGTAAAACCTACCATCAAAAAATGGGGCTGCATCCCATGGGATGCAGCCCCATTTTTTCCTCATACTGCCTCTCGGTTACGGCAGATAAGCCAGCGGATTGCTGCGCACACCGTTCTTGATGATCTCAAAGTGCACGTGCGGTCCGGTCGAGCGGCCGGTGCTTCCACAATAGCCGATGACCTCACCCCGGGAGACGGACTGTCCCGGTTCGACGATAAAGCGACTCATATGCGCATATAGCGTCTGATACCCGTTGCCATGATCGATCATGATCATGCGGCCGTATCCGGTGTTGCTCATCTGCGTGACCGAAACATACCCGCTATCGGCGGCCACAATGGGGGTGCCGATGGGTGCGGCCAGGTCGATGGCCCGGTGCCCCTCCCAATACCGCTGGGTGAGGCGCCCACTCATGGGCCAGGCAAAGGCTCCCGATCCGGCTTGAGCCCCACTTGGGGGCGGAGCCGTCTGTGTGCCTCCGCCAGAGGTCGTCGTGCCGGCGGAACGATAGGCTGTATTCGGCACGGTCGGTTTTACACCGCCAGGAATGACCAGTTTCTGCCCGGCTGTTAAAGTATAGGGTGGCTCCAGGCCGTTCCCTTCATAGCCGGTGATGGCCGATACTTCGACTTTGTACTTCTTAGCAACCGTCTCTATAGTTTCGCCCTGTGCGACCGAGTGATACGCTCCGTCCACGGGCAGAATATAGAGCTCCTGGTTCACACTCAAAAAGTCGGGGTTCGCGGCCAGCGTATCGTTGGCGTACAAGAGAGACGTTCCCTTGAGCCCGAACTTTTCCGCGATGCCCAGAACCGAGTCACCCGGTTGAACACGATAAACGATCACCGAGTTGCGCACGGCCTGGCGGGGCTCGACGAAAGGTATCACGTCGCGAACCACACGCGCCGTCAAAGGCACCGGTGCCCGCTGCAGGTAACGAGACCCGTTAACCGGAGCGGCTTCACCGATCGCTACATTGCTTCCGATAGAGACCGGTTGTGGAGCGCTTAACGACCCCACCGTGGGAATACGCAGGATGCCCCGCGCATCCCAGAACATACACAACAGCAGCAGTCCCAGACAGAGGTGCCCTACATGACGAGCGATAGTGGGCGGATCGTGCACCGCGGCGAGAACCGCCGAAATCGATGAAGCCGATGAAACAACGCTCTCATCGGCGCCTCCCGCAACGGTGCGAGCGTCGCCTGTTTCTGACATGAGTTGGTTGACCTCGATTTTTGTTGTGAGTGTTTCGGCATCCGGCACCTGTGCCGGACGCTTCCCGGCCTACCAGTCGCGATGTAGTGTCGCCAGGAATTCTTGATTGGAATGCGTCTTGCCCAGACGCTCCAGAATGGGCTCGACCGATTCGGTCCCGCCCACCGTGTCGATCATTCGGCGCAGCGTCCATACGCGGCTCAGGACATTGGGCTCTAGCAGCAGCTCCTCACGACGCGTTCCCGAGCGCTGGATATCGAATGCCGGGAAGATACGCCGCTCGGCCAGGCGCCGGTTGAGGTGTAACTCCATGTTGCCC
>JBMNOI010000186.1:0-4288 GCA_050942995.1 Anaerolineae bacterium | reverse complement strand
CGTGGCGACACCAAACGCAACGTCACCCTCATTCCCGACTCGGCCCACGGCACCAACCCGGCCACCACGACCATGGCCGGATTCGAGATGGTCGAACTGCGCTCCGACGCCCGAGGCAACGTCGACCCGGACGCCCTGCGGCCTCATCTGAACGATCGTCTGGCCGGGATGATGCTCACCAACCCCAATACATTGGGGCTATTCGATGAGAACCTGGTCGAGATCACCCGTCTGGTGCACGAGGCCGGCGGGTTGATGTATGGCGACGGGGCCAACTTTAACGCCCTGATGGGGATAGCGCGCCCCGGAGACTTGGGCTTTGACGTGATGCACTTTAACCTGCACAAGACCTTCTCCACCCCTCATGGTGGAGGTGGACCGGGATCTGGACCGGTGGGCGCGTCCGAGCGGCTGTCCGATTTTCTGCCGGGCCCCATTGTTGTGGCGCAGGAAATCCTCATCGATGCGGAGACGGGCGCCATGGTGCAGGAGGGCGACGCGGACGGGAGCGTTGTACAGGGAACGTTCTACGATCTACAGATGCCGCCGCAGAGCATCGGGCGGGTCAAGGCGTTCTACGGCCATTTCTCCATGATGGTACGTGCCTACACCTACATCCGTCTGTTGGGCGCTCAAGGATTGCTGGAGACGAGTCTGGGAGCGGTGCTCAACGCCAACTATTTGCAGAGCATCCTCAAAGAGGTCTATCCTCTGCCCTATGATCGTACCTGCATGCACGAGTTTGTGCTGGAGGGCCGGATCGATGGGGCGCCGGACGTGCGCGCGCTGGATATCTCCAAACGACTCATCGACTATGGCGTACATCCACCCACCAACTATTTCCCGCTCATCGTGCCCGAGGCGCTCATGATCGAGCCGACCGAGACCGAGAGTAAGGCCAATCTGGATTACTTTGCCGAGGCCATGATCCGCATCGCGCAAGAAGCTCGGGAGAACCCGCAATTGCTGCACGATGCGCCCACCCGAGCGCCGGTGGGACGTATGGACGAGGTGCGCGCAGCGCGCAATCCGATCCTGCGCTGGCGACGATAGGGGCGCATGGCGACGGACGCCTGGTAGCGCGAATAGAACCTGGCAGGCGGCCCTACAGGGCCGCCTGTTTGATGGAGACGAGATGCTTTATCTGGTAGCAACCCCCATCGGCAACCTGGGAGATATCACCCTGCGTGCCGTGGAAACGCTCAAATTAGTGGATATGATCGCCAGCGAGGATACGCGCAAGACCGGGCGCCTGCTCAAGCATCTGGGCATCGAAAAGCCCCAGATCGCCTTTTATGAGCATAACGAAAAGCGCGCCGGGCAGCGGGTGATGAGCCTGCTGCGGGAGGGGCGTGATGTCGCGCTGGTGACCAGCGCCGGCACGCCGGGCATCGCCGATCCGGGCTTTACCCTCGTACGGCAGGCCCTGCGCGAGGATATCCCGGTGACAATGGCGCCGGGACCAACGGGGCTGATCATGGCCGTCGTGCTCTCGGGATTGCCGGTACACAGTTTCGTCTTTCGGGGCTTTGTGCCGCGCAAATCAGGCGCGCGACGTCGGTTTCTGGACGCCGACCGCCTGCTTCCCTATACCCTCATTTACTATGAGAGCCCTCATCGTCTGCTGGCCACCCTGGCCGATGCAATCGAGATACTTGGTGATCGCCCGGCAGCCATCGCCAACGATCTGACCAAGCTCTACGAGACGATCCATCGCGGCCGGTTGTCAGAGCTTGTCGAGCGCCTGCAGAACATGCGCCTGCAGGGCGAGTTTATCCTCGTCATCGCCGGCGCCGGTGTAGAGGTCGACGAGGTCTTTTTTGCAGGCGGCTCCGAAGAGGAGGACGATGACGAATGAGTGACGGCGACGATCTGGATCGGCTGGTCGATCTGGTCGATGCGGTGCGCGCCGGCGCCAAGTATCGCCACGTAACGGTGGAACTGGTGCGGCGCATCGGCGCGCAAGAACTGGCCCGCCGCCGCACCATGAAAGAGGCGGTCAAGGCCACGAGAAACAAACTGCATCAGGTCGGCGCAGCCTATCTGCCGGGCCCCATGCGCTATGGCCGCTGGATAGACGAGCTACGCAACGCCGTCGAGAGCGGCGCCCCCGCCGCCGTGCAAAAGGCCTGTCTGCGCATTATGGAGCACCACACATCCACCCGAGAACGACTGCCCATCCTGGAGCGATTCTATGTCGCGGCGCTGGCGGACATTGCGCCGATACACTCGGTGCTGGACCTGGCCTGTGGCCTGAATCCGCTGGCGATCCCCTGGATGCCCCTGACCCCCGACGTCACCTATTATGCGTACGATATCTATGACGATATGATGGCTTTCCTGGGCGAGGCGATGGCGCTCCTGAAGGTGCGGGGAATTGCGGAATCGCGGGATATCGCTACACTGACGCCCCCCGCCGAGGTGGACGTAGCCTATCTACTCAAGGCCATTCCCTGCATGGAACAGATGGACCGTAACGCCGGACTCGCCCTGCTGGAAAGCGTTCCGGCGCGGCATCTGATGGTCTCCTTCCCGGTACACAGTCTGGGGGGCCGGCAAAAAGGCATGCCGGCCCACTATGAGGCGCACCTGCGTGAGCTGCTAGCCGATCGGCCGTGGAAGGTGCAGCGCTTCGAGTTTGCCACCGAACTGGCGTTCCTTATCAGCAAAGATCGATGAGCGACACTTACCGCGAGAACTCGGCCACCAAAAAGGTGTGATCCGACGGCCGTTCGACCAACCGCGCCTCGACGTCGATCCACGATGATATGGCGCGCTCGGCCAGCGGGCGCGTGGCCATGATGTGGTCGATGCGCCAGCCCACCTTGTTCTCCACCGGATTGCGGGCGCGGTAATCCCAATAAGTATATTGCTCCGGCTCGTCGGGATGAAAGCGCCGGAACACATCCTCGAATCCCCAGCTGCAGACCCTCTCCAGAGCGGCGCGCGCTTCCGGGTGATAGTCCACATGGTTGGCCAGCCGCTTTGGATCGTACACATCGATGGGCAGCAGCGCCACGTTCAGGTCACCCATCCAGAGCACCGGCTGATCCGGTGAATAGCACCGTTCAAAGAGGGCGCGCAGTCGAGACAGCCACTCTAGCTTGTAGCGAAAATGGGGCGATTCGATATCGCGCCCCTGGGGCACATAAGTATTGATCACGGCGATGCCGTCGATATCGGCGCGAATCAGTCGGGCCTGCTCTTCTTCCTCCAGGCCGTCCCCCAGGCCAAATGATACGTTCTGTGGCTCGCGGCGGCTCACGGTAGCCACTCCGGCATAGCCCTTTTGCCCGCGAAAGATCACATGATATCCGGCCTCTTCAAAAGCCATCTGCGGGAACTCGTGATCCTGCACCTTGGTTTCCTGGATGCAGAGGATATCGGCCTCTTCGCGCTCAAGCCAATCCAGCACCTGCTCCAGACGAATGCGCACCGAATTGGCGTTGAATGTGGCGACTTTGATCTTGTCGGCAGTCATGATCACGCTCCTGTATGGCGTTGTCGGGTCACTCAAGCCGTGAATCGGCTCTCTCTCTATTATAGGGTGTTGCGCCGTTGATGTGAAGCAGGCGCTTCGCCTCATGATTCCTGTTACCGAAGAGCAGGCACAGATGACGACGGCATTGCAGATCCAGGTCCGGCCCGCGAGAGCAACATCGCCATGGTGAAGAAGAGCGCCTGTCTGTGCGAAAGCCTGCTCTCGTTCTGTAGTTGACCGACTCTCCCCTATGAGACTATTGCCCCCTTGAGCAGTATATTTTCATCAGGATCATTCAGGCCTAGAATGATACAAGTCTATTATGATTAGACCTCTATGGCCCAATGTTTACGATGATGGCACTCACTATCTCGCACTGATGAGCGTATCCATGTATATTGGCCACTATTGCCTTTTCGGTTTGGCCCAAAGGTGATAGAATCCATGCGCTTTGGATTGGATAGTGGTGGCCATCTTTGACACGAACTGTCCTGAAAATCGGCTTTTGGGTCTCGCACAGGTCACTCCCTGTCCGGGGCATGTGCTAAGATGGTGCCAACAGATTGACATGCCGGGAGACAAGAGAACATCCCCACGCTGGCGTCATAGCGTAGGGACGTTCGAGAAGCAATGCGTGGCGCCAAATGGGCAAGCTACTGTGCTTCTATAATTATCCCCTCGGCAATTGTATCCCCAAAATCGATATGATCCGTCGGCTCGTCAAATGTCACTGCCATTCGCGAGCTGACCCAACACGCCGGGAGGTACGCTATGCCAACAATCCCCTATCTGTTCCAGCGACGAGTG
>JBMNOI010000061.1:0-23082 GCA_050942995.1 Anaerolineae bacterium | reverse complement strand
CTACCTCAAAGGGCTTGGGCTGTAGGATCTCGCATTTCTAGAGATCATGTCCTGTGGACAGGTGGCCGCGCCGGCGAGATGTGGTGTCTCGCCGGCGCGGCCTGAATATGTCGGGCGGTTATCGTGCAATACCAGTTATGTCGAATCAACAGGAGGCCCGATGGAGTATCGCAACCTGGGCAATACAGGAGTCAGGGTTTCGACGGTCAGTCTGGGAACCGGCGGCCAGTGGGGTGGCCGGGTCGATCGGCAGGCCGCCCGGGAGATCGTTGCGGCGGCGCTGGATGCCGGCATTAACTATATCGATACGGCCGATGTTTATGGCACATGGTATGAGGAACGCCGTTCGCTGGCGGAAGAGTATCTCGGCTCGGCTATCCAGGGAATTCGACATCGCATCGTGCTGGGTACCAAGGGCTGCCAGGCCACGGGGGACGGCCCGAACGATTGGGGCGCATCGCGGTATCACCTGATGAACGCGCTGGAGGCCAGCCTGCGCCGCCTGCGTACCGATCACGTCGACCTCTACCAGATCCACCTGTTCGATGCAAATACTCCCATGGAAGAGACCATGCGCGCGCTGGAGGATATGGTTCGCTCGGGCAAGGTGCGCTATATAGGCGCCTCGCAGTATCAGGCCTGGCAGATCTGTCGTTGCAACGATCTGGCCGAACGCTTTGGATGGGCCCGGTTCGTCACCACCCAGGCGCACTATAACCTGCTGGAACGCCAGGCCGAGCAAGAGCTCATTCCGTTCTGCCGGGCCACGGGCGTGGGCCTGCTCCCCTATTTCGCCCTCGCCAACGGTCTGCTGGCCGGGCGCTACCCCGAAAACGCCCCGCCGCCGGAGGATAGCCGTGCGGCGGTGTTTGAGCGCACGCGCCGCTATCTGGCTCAGTACGCCACGCCGCATAACTACACCATCATCCGACGGCTAACCGAATTCGCCCGCGAACGAGGCCACACACTGGCCGACCTGGCCATCGCCTGGCTGTTGACCGAGCCTGTCATCCCCACGGTCATCACCGGAGCCAGCCGTCCGGAACAGATCGTCGAAAACGCCCGCGCGGCCTCTTGGCATCTGGATGACGAGGAAAAGGCTGAGATCCGGGCCATTCTGGAAAACCCTCAGGAAGGAGCAGAGCCGGCATGATCTATCAGCATCTCTTTAGCCGGGTGAGCGAACCCGACACCGTACGTGCCGGCCTCATCGGCGCCGGGGAATTTGGTACTCCCATCGTCACCCAGTCGCGCCTGATCCCCCGCCTGGATATCCCGGTAGTCGCCGATCTCGATATAGAGGCCGGGCGGCGCGCTTTTCTGAGAGGCGGCGTCCCCGCCGACGAGATCATGATTGCCGACAGCCACTCAGCCGCCTGCCGCGCGCTGGAGGCGGGCAAGCGCGTTGTATTGCCCGATGGGCTGCTGATGGTCGATCTGCCGTTGCACGTCATCGCCACGGCCACACGCTCTCCCGAGGCCGGGGCGCGTTACGCTCAGGCAGCCATCGAGGCCGGAAAGCATGTCGTCATGATCGATAAAGAGGCCGATTCCGTTGTGGGACCGATCCTCAAACAGATGGCCGATCACCGGGGAGTGGTATACACCACCGACGACGGCGATGAGCCGGGCCTGCTCATGGGGCTGGTCTCATGGGCCAGATCGTTGGGGCTGGAGATACTCTGTGGCGGAAACCTGCACGGCGCCGTGTACGACGAGGCGGCGGGGACGGTGACCAGCCGCGGGGTCACCGTCCAGATCCCGGAGAGCGAACGCTGGGCGATGCAGCCGATACCGCCGGGCGGCACGCTCGAGCACGCCGGGGTGCGCCGGGAACTTTTTGCCCCATTCCGCCGCGATGAGGAATGCGGCGACCCTATGGCGCATATGGCTGTTTCGGCCAACGGCACGGGGTTACTCCCCGATTGCCCGACGGGACATCGCCCGGTGCTGCGCTATACCGAGCTGCCCGAGGTGCTCTGTCCGCGCGAGTACGGCGGCATTCTCGAGACCCGGGGCGCGGTGGATATCCCGACGGTGCTGTGGCGCGCCGACGAGCCCAACCCGGGCGGTGGCGTGTTCATCATCGTGCACAATCCCGATGAGGCCTCGCGGGATATGATGATCCGCAAGGGAGTGATCGCCAGCCGGAACGAAGAGGCCCTGCTGCTCTACCGACCCTACCATCTGTGTGGCGCCGAGACGGCCATGTCGATTCTATGCGCCGGCTTGCTCCGCGTGCCCACCGGCAGCGGCGAGATATTGCCCCGGGTCGACATCATCGCCACTGCAGCACGCGATTTCAAGGCAGGGGAGATTCTGGGCAGCCGCCCCGGCACTCTGGGCTGGAATCGCGACTTGCGCGCCTCTCTGGTGCCGGGCTATGCCCTGGAAGACAGTCGACCGTTGCCCTTTTTTATGCTGGAGGGCAATCGTCTGGCCGTCGACGTGCCTGCCGGCACGACCATCACGCAAGAGATGGTGGTGTCGCCGGGAGAGATGCCGCTATGGTCGCTGCGGGCCCGCCAGGATGCACACTTTTACCGAACAACCGGAGGGAGATGATGAGCGTTCCACGAATCACCATGTCGGCAGATGGCCCCGAGTTCTCCCGGCTGGCGCAGGGGTTTGGCAGCGCGGCGCGCTGGAACAAGGACGCCCGCCAGGTGCTGGAGCATGTGATCGCCTGTGTCGATTTGGGCATCACCACCATGGATAATGCCGCCATTTATGGCGGCGGCCTGTCCGAGACGCTGCTGGGCAAGGCGCTGGCTCTAGCGCCCGGTCTACGCGAACGCCTCGAGATCGTGACCAAGTGCGCCATCGGCCAGTGGGATACCTCTCTCTACCACTATGATACGAGCAGAGCACACATCCTCTGGTCGGTCGACGAGTCGCTGCGCAGGCTACACACCGATCGCGTCGACCTGCTGTTGATCCATCGTCCCGATCCGCTGATGGATGCCGACGAGGTGGCCGAGGCGTTCGTCGCCCTTCGCGATACCGGCAAAGTGCTCCACTTTGGCGTATCCAACTTTACCCGGTCACAGTTCGATCTGCTCTCCTCCCGGCTGCCCTTCCCGCTGGTAACGAACGAGATCCAGTTCTCGGTGCTGCATCTGGATACCTGGCACGATGGCACGCTGGATCTGTGTCAGGAGCGTCGCATATCGCCCATGGCATGGGGGCCACTGGGTGGCGGCCGATTGCTGAGCGATAAGGACGAGCGGGTCACCCGTGTTCGCGCCGAACTGGAAGCCGTGGGCGCCGAATTGGGCGGCGCAGCCGTCGATCAGGTGGCGCTGGCCTGGCTGCTCCGGCATCCATCGCGTATCGTGCCGATCCTGGGCACGGGCAAGATCGAGCGCGTGCAGAGCGCCACAGGGGCATTCGACCTGACGCTGACGCGGGAGCACTATTTCCGCATCTGGACCGCCTCGACCGGCGAGCGGCTGCCTTAAAGACGCATCGGGGATGCCGCGCTTCAGGCCGGCAAATGGGCAACAAAAGCGGGGACTCGACGAGTCCCCGCTTTTGCGACGAGCGTTCCACCGCTACACGTCCAGATTCTCCACCTCTTTGGCATGAGTCTGGATGAACTTGCGTCGCGGGGGCACGTCCGATCCCATGAGCATGTCAAAGGTCTGGTCGGCCGAGGCGGCATCCTCCAGCGTCACCTGAATCAGCGTCCGCCTGGCGGGATCCATAGTGGTCTCCCAGAGCTGTTGCGGGTTCATCTCGCCCAACCCCTTGTAACGCTGAATTTGCACGTTACGCGTATTCAACTTTTTGAGCAGCTCGTCCCTCTCCTCATCTGAATAGACATAGTGCGACTCACGAGAGGTCGAGATCTTGTAGAGCGGCGGTTGCGCCAGAAAGAGCCGTCCGGCGGTGATGAGCGGCTCCATGTAACGATAAAAGAAGGTGAGTAGCAACGTGGTGATATGCGCGCCATCCACGTCCGCATCGGTCATGATGACGATCCGGCCGTAACGCAGGTTCTCCACGCTGAGCCCGTCACCGATGCCCGTCCCCAGTGCCTGCACCAGCGCCTTGATCTCGTTGTTCGAGAGGGCATGGTCCATACGCACCTTCTCCACATTGCGGATCTTGCCGCGGAGAGGCAGCACGGCCTGAAAACGCCGGTCGCGGCCCTGCTTGGCCGAGCCACCGGCCGAATCCCCCTCGACGATGAACAGTTCGGTGCGCCCGTTAGAGCGCTCGGCGCAGTCGGCCAGTTTGCCGGGAAGGGCTGAGGATTCCAGGGCGCTTTTGCGCATGACCAGCTCGCGAGCCTGGCGGGCGGCCGCCCGTGCTCGTGCGGCCGTCACCGACTTGCGGATGATGGTGTTGGCGTCGCGCGAATTTTCCTCCAGCCAGGCAGAAAAGGCCTCGCCCATCACGGCGGCCACCTGTCCGGTAACTTCGGCGTTGCCCAGCTTGGCCTTGGTCTGACTCTCGAATTGAGGATCGGACAGCTTGACGCTGACGATGGCGGTGAGCCCCTCTCGCACATCCTCACCGGTAAAGTTGGAATCCTTTTCCTTCAGCAGATTGTGCGAGCGTGCATAGTCGTTCAGAGAGCGGGTCAGCGCCGTCCGAAAGCCGGTGAGATGGGTGCCCCCGTCCACCGTGTTGATATTGTTGGCGAAAGCAAACACCGATTCGGCGATGCCGTCGGTATATTGCAGCGCCACCTCGATATGGGTTCCCTCGACATCGCGCTCGACATAGAACGGCGCATGCAATGAATTGCGATGCCGGTTCAGATAATGAACAAACGATTTGATGCCGCCCTCGAAGTAAAAGGTGACCTCACTATCATCCCGTTCATCCTCAAAGTGGATGGTCAACCCACGGGTAAGAAAGGCCATCTCGCGAAAGCGCTGGCTCAGCGTCTTGGCACGATAATCCAGCGTGCGCATGATCTCGGTATCGGGCATAAAGGTCGTCTTTGTGCCGTGCCCATCTACAGGGCCTTCATCGATGACCTCGGTAACCGGAACCCCCCGCTCATAACGCTGAGAGTAGAGTCGCCCGTTATACTTGACCTTGACCTCGAGCCAGGCGGAGAGGGCATTCACCGCCGACACACCCACGCCATGCAGGCCGCTGGCCACTTTGTAGCCGCCACCGCCGAACTTGCCGCCGGCATGCAACACGGTGTGGACGATCTCCAGTGTATTGCGCCCCGTCGTCCGTTCTTCCCCAACGGGAATACCGCGACCGTTATCCTCGACGGTAACGGATCCGCCGGTATGGATGGTGATATTGATCCGATCACAGACACCGGCCAGCGCTTCATCGATGGAATTGTCGACCACCTCGTACACCAGATGATGCAGGCCGCGCACATCGGTGGAACCGATGTACATGCCGGGGCGACGGCGCACGGCCGCTAACCCCTCGAGCACCTGGATATCTGCCGCGGTATATTGCGGTGTAGTATCAACCATTCTCTTCGACGCTCCTTTGTGCGCTCAATGCCTCGTGCCACTTAACAAGACGATCGCGGTAAAATATGAACAGGGCCAGGGTCAGCGCAGTGCCCACATAGGCGTTCGCCAGTACTGCCACCAGCGTACCGACAGGCGACTCGATCAAGAGCCGCTTCCAGATATAGCTCAGGCCCAGACCGATTACGTTATTAAGCACCACCAGCCCGACGGTAGGCCAGAACGTAAACCGGACGATGGCAAAGCTGGTCACCAGGCCCCCTAATGGGCCGGCCTCACCCAGAATGACCGCCTGAGGGAAAAAGGTCATATAGATGAGCACCCAGATAGTGACGGCCAGAACCACAACAGACAGGGGCCCCAGAGCCAGGCCGATAGACAGGGCAAAGGTAAACGCCATACCCAACGGCACGATCACCAATACGATCGAGATCCAATGCGCCGGCACGCGACGGAAAAGGCGCGCGATATCCAGGCCTCCATCCCGGACATCCTGAGCCAGCATGCCCATAAAGAGACAGGTGAGCAATAATCCCATACCGGCCAAAAAAGGCAAAAGGGCCACGGCGCCAAAGCCCCCCATCTCGATCACGGAGGCGGGCCACCATCCGATAGGCTGCCCTCCGAGAATGGCCGGCACGCCAAGGCGCCCCGACGAGTTCAGCGACAAGAGGGAAAACAGGTTAATTTGCGAGGCAAGCTCGGGCAATACCTCGAACATGGTATCGACCCTGGCCGCCATATCGCCGCCCGTGACAGCACCAGGGGGCAACGTCGACATACTGGTCTTGACGAATGCCAGATATTGATCGACCAGCGGCGCTATCGAAAGGCGTGGACCAAACCAGAAAAAAAGGTCCAACAACACCGGAATGGTGATGAGCCAGGGCCGCCGGCTGACACGATGAAAAGCTGTTGAGAGGGTATCAATGACGCTCAATGCAGTTCTTACCTCCTGACAGAATATTGTACCACAAAGACAGGGGATATGGAAAGCCGGGGGCGGGGTGGATCCGGCTGTAAGCCGCAAACCAACCATCTACTAAGGGGGTGCCCCATTACCGATCGACTGCCGTCAGGGCATTTGGCGCTTGCGCCGACCGGCCCGCTGTGCTATCTATCAAACGTCACCTTGACGATCACTCGGACGAACCGAGAGGAAGTGAGGACACCGGTGAGCGGAATGATCACCCTCTGCACCGATTTTGGCACGCGAGACGGATATGTGGCCGCAATGAAAGGCGTCATTCTGACCATTGCGCCCGAAACAGATCTGATCGACATCAGCCACGGCATTGCGCCGCAGAATGTACATGAGGGGGCGTGGGTGTTGGCCACGGCCTACCGATTCTTTCCCCATGGGACGGTGCATCTGGCGGTGGTCGATCCCGGCGTGGGCACCGACCGACGACCGATCGTCGTCCGCACGGCGCACCATATCTTTGTGGCGCCGGATAACGGCCTGTTAAGCCACGCCCTACGCCGCGAAGAGGTGCTGGAGGCGGTGATGCCCGATCGTCCCGAGTACTGGCGCGATGGAAAAATCAGTCACACATTCCACGGTCGCGATCTCTTTGCGCCGGTAGCCGCTCATCTGGCGCGGGGCATCCCGTTAACCGATATCGGCAGCCCGGCAGGGGATCTGGTCACGCTGGATAGGGATGAGCCATACGTCGCACCCGACGGGGGAATCGTCGGGCATATCATCCACATCGATCATTTTGGGAATGCCATCTCGAACATTCCCGCCGAGCTGCTGCCCGATCATCGGGTGTACGTGCACGTCGCCGGGCACGGTGTGGGCCCCCTGCGCCGTGCCTACGGCGAGGCCGCACCGGGACATCCCCTGGCCCTCATCGGCAGCCACGACTATCTGGAAATCGCCACACGAGAGGGTGACGCCGCCAGAACGCTGGGGCTGGCGATAGGGGATGAGGTGCGCATAATCCGGCGTATGCTCGAAAGACGGAATGCCGTAGACGCATGAGGCAGCGTCGGAACAGAACAGGGGCACGAGGATGAGCGCTACCTCTCGTACCCCTGGCGCAGACCGGTTTCTCACGCCGTGCGATTAGCTACTGCGTCCGGACGGCACGGGCGTCACATCGGGATCGGCCTCCCGGCCCTCAAGATCGACTCCGCCATCGTCACCAATGGTCACATCATCGGGCGCAATCTCTGCAGGCACCGGCTCGGTCGCCTCGGCGGGCATCATCGGCATGCCCTGCATCTCGATGAGCAGATCGCGCAGAGCGATAAAGAAGGCGTCAAAATTCGCCACCCGTTCCTCGACTGCTGCGAAGGATTCCTGCAGATCGACCAGGGCGGCGTCCAGCGCGATAATGTCCTCTTCCGCCGCGTTCATCCGCAGAGCCATTCGAGATAGATCACCGCGCACGGCTTGCAGGTCATCCGATAGCTCGCCCACCGTCGACTGCATCTCAGACACCTCGGCCTGGGCGGCGACCACATCATCTGCCAGTCCGCTCAATTGATGATCGATTTCGTCGGCACGGCGGCTGAGAGAGTCGATCCGCTCCCGGGCCAGATCCTGGTCGGCCTGCATAGCGCCCATATCGCGGCTCAGCGCATCCATCTGACTGCGCGGGGCAAAATCCACCGTGCCGGACCAGATGATGGCCGCCACCAGAGTGAACACGACTCCCAGCAAGCCCCCCAGCAACACCAGTAACAGGTCGCGCCAACCCAAGCGCGAGGGAGCGGGCGCGGGGGTAACGGTGGGCGCCACCGGTGGGCGTGTCGATACCTCGACCTCTTCCGGCGCCTGCGCCACCGCATCGAAAACGGGCGTCGAGGTCACAGGTGGGGCCTCCGGGGCCACCGTATCGACATCCACCCGGTCGTCACCCGGCATCATATCGCCCATCGAAAGGGCAAATGCCTCACCGACAGGTTCGCCGGGCGCCTCTTCCGGAAGATCGCCCGTCCTATCGACCCGATCGCCCTGACGTTGCGCAGGCCAGTCGTCCGGTTCGGCATCATCGGCGATATCGATCGATTCCACATCCTCCACAGAGGGCGAAACCACGTCCTCATTTGACGCCATCGGATCCGGCTCTGGCTCCGGCGGCAGCGGGACATCACGCACCGAGAGGTAGGGGCCGATCTTTTCCAAAAGATTGGGGCTGATGCCGCGCACGGCAACGAGATCGCCCACCGTGGCAAAAGGACCATGTTCCTCGCGATGAGCGACGATGCGCTCGGCCAGCACAGGGCCGATCCCCGGTACCGCCGAGGCCAGTTGATCAGGCGAGGCCGTACTGATATTGATCGGGCCGAGAGGTGGAGAGCTTTGGACGTCCGCCATGTCGTCTCCTTTCGTAGATCTCGTAGGCATGAATGGGGCGACGGCCGGGATATGGTCACATAACGTCAACACCATTATATCACAGCCGCTGCAACAGCGCATCTGAAAAGCAAGACAGGCAGACCGAATGATGGACGGAGAGAGATCATGATGGTAGAATCGTCCCGAAGGGCGATCGTAAGAACGGATTAGGGAGGACGGCAATGCGTATCGGGGTGATCTCGGATATACATGACAACATCTGGGCACTGGAAGAGGTGCTGGGGCAACTGAACGATTGCGATCTGTTATTCTGCCTGGGCGACTTGTGTGCACCGTTTACAATCACCGCCATCGGTGAAGGGTTTAGCGGGCCGGTGCACCTGGTTTGGGGCAACAACGACGGTGACAAGCTGTTCATCGCACAGAACGCCGCCAAAGTGGGCAATGTGACCATACACGGCGAATTCGCCGAGCTCGAGATCGACGGGCGCAAAATCGCCCTGAGCCATTACCCGCACATCGGCCGGGCCCTGGCGGCCGGCGAGCAGTATGACCTGGTATGCCACGGACACGATCACGAACGCAAGATCACATGGTACGGCAGGACGCTGCTGCTCAACCCCGGTGAGGTGATGGGGCGCTTTGGCGTACGCAGCTATGCCGTCTACGATACGGAGCGAGGTCAGGCCCGGATCGTCGAGCTCTAGGTCGGGCGGCAAAGTGACGAGGTCGCCCCTGTCCCCCTTGTGCGGAAGAGGGTTCTCCGCACAAGGGGGCATCGATTTGTTCGGTCAGCTTCTAGATCTCGATGCGCCAGCCGTCATAAGCCACCTCGACACCATGCGGCCCCAGAATCTCCTCCAGCGCCTCATGGTGTGGATTCGCACCATGCGAGAAATGATGGGCGATGAACCGGGCGCCGGGCTTTAACAGGCCTTCATCTTCAAAGGCCCGACGATAGCGTAGCACCGCCTCGATATTGAGGTGCGAGTCGCCCTCATCGACCGGCGTGCGCCCCATCGTCTCGTCGATGACGACGGCATCGTAGCACCCCTCCCGAATCATCTCCCAGGTCTCGGCGGGATAAAGTCCGGTATCGGTCGAGTAGAACAGCGAGCGCTCGCCGTCATCGACGACGTAGAGGAGCGGGTCGGCGGTGCCGTGATTCGCGTGCAGAGCACGAATCTCATAGTGCCCACTCGTCCACCGCCTCCCCGGCGCCACAATGTGGCTCTCGAAGCGCATATCCTCCGGGGTTCGCCCACCCTGTCCGGCGACGGCCTCCAGCATCTCGATGGCATCATGGGGCCCATAGATATGTAGTGTGAGCACCGGCGTTTTGGCAAAGGGGTACGCGCGAATAAACAACTGGTCGGGCTGCAGATGATCGGTATGACGATGGGTGATCAACATGGTCTCGATATCGGCCAGATCCACACCGTACAACGCGGTGGCCGCAACCATGTCGCCGAAATCGATGAGGAGATCGTCGTTCACCAGCAGAGATGCTCGCAGGCGAACGCTCTTCCCACCCCGACGACGCGCCTCGGCACAATTCTCACATCGGCAAAAAGGCGCCGGATAGCCCTCCGCTGCGCCGGTCCCCAGAAATGTCAATCGCATGATGACGCTCCTTCATCTACATAAAGGGATGGCAAGATCGGCTCATATCGCGCCAGAGCCCCATTGCCGGGTCATGACGCTAAAAACAATGTAACACGCAATGGGACGCATGTCACCCTGCAGATGATGCAAAGCGCGCGCAACCTCATCTTTAATTGCCGCCGGGTATATAACAGCATATAATGACGGGGATGCTCCGCAGCGCCCATCATTGTGGCGGGCAAACCCCACAGGGCAGCCGGCATGGCCGAGCTGGGCCACATCTCGATGAGGAGGGAGGCCCTATGACCGACCTGAACGCTCTGTTACAACGACATGCTGCGTTTTGGAAACACGAGGATGTGGACGAACCCCTGATATGCATCCGCCCACCAGAGCGCATGCGATTCGAGCACACCACGGTCACACCGACCATGATCGACGTGGCAGCGTTGACACAGCATGTGGGGCACAACGATCCCGGCCGACGCCTGGTACATGGCGATCTGTTCCACAGCGAATGCGCCTTCTCGCGCATCCCTTGGATGGAGGCGCTGGTCGGCTGCGAAATTCGCGCGGGAGCCGACGAGGCCATGTGGGCCCGCCCCGTCCTGGGGCCAAACCATGAGGGGATCGAGCGGGTGGTGCCGAGCGACGACAATCCCTGGCTGGTTCGGCTGTTGGTGTTGACGCGGGCGCTGGTAGAGGCCAACGATAATATCTATCTCGTCTCTCACACATTGCAGCGCGGCCCAATCGATCTACTCTCTGCATTGCTGGGCGATGAGCGCATGGGGCTGGCGTTCTATGACGCCCCGGAGCGTGTGAACGAGATTCTCGGACTGGCCGCTGAAACGTTCGTGCGCGTGGCGCGGGCGCAGTATGCGTTGATCCCTGCGTTTCATGGGGGCTGGGTGCCCTGGGCGTACGGCCTGTGGGCGCCGGGCAGCGTCGTTCGGTTTCAGTCTGACTCGGCAAGCCAGATCTCGCCGAGCATGTATCGTGAGCATGTGCTGCCTCACGATCGGACCATCATGCAAGCCTTCGATTATACCATCATCGACCTGCACTCGGCGGGAACGCTTCATCTGCTGCCGGTGCTGCTGGAAGAAGAGGATCTGAACGCGATTTCGGTCACGTTGGATCGCTACGAGAGTGCGCCCGGCGTGGCCGAGCTGATGCCGACGTTCGCCCGCATTCTGGAGGCCAAAAGCCTCTCGATCTATGGCGAAGTGACCACAGAGGAACTCGAAGCACTCAAGAGAGAGCTGCCGTCCCGTGGACTGAGCCTCAACGTCATCGTAACCAATCGCCTGCTGTGGCAGCGTCCGGTGGGCTAAGGTATCGCGCAATCGACCATCATAGCACCCGGGTAAGGACTATGCGCATCACATTTCTGGGAACGGGCACATCCCACGGTGTCCCCACCATCGATTGCATGCTGGAGGATTACGCCCATTGCCCGCAGGGTGTGTGCCGAAAGGCGCAACACGATCCGCGCTATCGGCGCACACGGGCGTCGATCCTCATTGAAACCGACACGGCCTTTTTGCTGGTGGACACATCACAGGATTTTTACCAGCAGGTGCTGGCCCACCGGGTACGTCGCATCGACGCGGTACTCTATACGCACGGCCATGCCGACCATATCTACGGCCTGCCCGATATCCGTTCGCACTGCCGCCATCAAAAGGGGCCCATCGACATCTATGGCTCGCAAGAGACGCTCGACGCGTTGCGCAACGCCTTTCAATATATCTTTACCCCGCCCGAGTATGTGGGCGGCGGCATACCCGATGTTCGGCCCCATCTTCTCGCCGACACCGTCGAGATCGGCGGCCTATCCATCACGCCCGTGCCGGTGCAACATGGCCAGATGAAAGGCTGCCAGGGGTACCGCTTTGACAATGTGGCCTATATTCCGGACGTCAAAGCGATACCGCCAGAGTCGCTGGAGCGATTGCGCGGGCTGGACTTGTTGATTTTGAATTGCCTGCGTTACAGGCCGCACAGCGGCCATCTGACTCTGGAGGAAAGTCTGGCCTATGCGCGAGAACTGGGGCCCAGACGTTGCCTGTTCACACACATGACCCACGATATCGACTATGCCCAGGAGGAAAAACGCCTGCCGGACTGGACGCGCTTTGCCTATGACGGCCTCGTCGTCGAGGTCTAGGGCACGCATCGACAAAACCGTCCGGAATATCCCGGATCTGACCGCCGGGAGACGAGAACGGCCCCCGTATGAGGAATACTACGTGAACCGAACCGATCAACCTCAGGTGAGCGTCTTATGGATCAAGCTGATCTACGTCGCCGTCTACTCGTCTTATGGCGCCACTTCCGTCTATCTCTCTTTGTTCTATCGTCGTATCGGCCTGACGGACAGTCAGATCGGCTTTCTCATCGCCCTGCAACCGCTGGTCATGCTGATCGCCGGACCGCTGTGGAGCATCATCGGTGACCGACTGGGGCTTCGAGCCCGCTTGCTGGCTCTGGTCACGGGGTTCAGCATCGTCCCCATGCTGGCCATGGGCCTGACGACGAATTTTTGGCTGGTAACGCTGTACACCGCGCTTTACGCCCTGTTCAACGGTCCCATTCAGCCGCTCACCGACAGCATGGCCCTGACGGCACTGGGAGATCAGCGCCACAAATATGGCGTCATTCGCGCATTTGGCTCCCTGGGCTATGCTCCGGTGATGTGGATCGTCGGGTTGATCATCCAGGGGCGCGACATCCGCTGGATCTTTGTCGTCAATGCGCTGTTCATGGGCGCGGCGTGCCTGCTGACCCTACGCACGCGGGTAGAACAGCGTGCCTTGCAAGGTAGCATCGCGTCAGGGCTGGGGACTCTGTTGCGCAACCACATGTGGCGGGTCTTTATGATCGCGGTGTTTATCGCCATGGCGCTCCAGACGGTATCGTTTAGTTATTTTGGCCTGTACATGGACACGCTGAACGCGTCGGAGGGGCTGATCGGCTTCTCGGGCGCGCTAGGCTCGGGCTCGCAGGTGCTCCTTCTGATCGGCATTCTCCCCTGGATGCTTCGCTCCTGGGGCAGCCAGCGGCTGATGCTGATCGGCTTTGCCGGCTTTGCCGTACGGTTCGCGTTGTGGGCCTTTATTCCTTCCCCCTGGGTGGTGACGGCCAGCCAGCTATTGCAGGGCCTGACTTTTGGCGCTGCGTTGCTGGCCTCGGTCGATTTCGCCGCGCAGTACGCGCCCGAAGGGATGGCGGCCACATCACAGGCTATCGTCACATCGCTGGTCGCAGGACTAGGGCGCTCCTTTGGAGGCATACTGTGTGGCGGGCTTTATGACGGCATCGGCCCACAGGGCACCTTCGGCGTGTTCACCGTAATGGCGATCGCCGGATTGCTGAGCTTTGGCCTGCTCTGGCGAAAGAGCCTTGTCGGAGGCCCGGCGGCCACGCCGGCCGTGGCCCTGTCACGCAGATCGCGATGAGGCAGTTCGATCACCCCGGCGCGTGAACGCCTTCTGACATGGCAAGGTAGATTGAGGAGGTCCGAAGGGTGCAGACCTCGTCACCGCCGCATAATGATGACGAGTTGATGGATCCCGACCGTCGAGCGCGTGCCCGCGAACATGCCCGAGAGCGACGTCGCCTGGCGCTGCTACAGTTCGTCTGGTCGGCTTTGCTGGTGCTGTTCTTTTTACAAAGTGGCGCCTCGGTCGCTCTGCGTGATCTGCTGCGCCAGATCGGTCTGACCGATCCATGGCTTCAGGTGACGGCCTACCTTACCGTGGCACTGCTGGCCTACAGCCTGCTCACGCTGCCGATGGAATGGTGGAGCGGCTACGTGGTGCCCCATCGTTACGGGCTGAGCACACAAACGCCCTATAGCTGGCTGCAGGATCTTATCAAGTCGCTGTTGCTGGCCTGGGCGCTGGGCGTTTTACTGGGACAAGTCGTCTACGCCCTCTTGCGAATCAACCCCGACACCTGGTGGGCGTGGGCCGGCATCGTGCTGCTGCTGGCCACCATCGGGCTGGGACAACTGGCGCCGGTACTGATTCTGCCTCTCTTTTACACTCTAACCCCTCTGGAAGATGACGAGCTGTGCCGGCGTATCCGTCGCCTGGGCGAGTATGCCGGCATCCGCGTCGCCGAGATTTACACCATCGATCTGAGCCGACGAACCACCACCGCCAATGCGCTTTTCCTGGGGTTGGGACGTACGCGGCGCATCGCGCTGGGAGATACGCTCTATGAGGATTATGATGTCGACGAGATCGAAACCATCATAGCCCACGAGATGGGCCATCAGGCCCATCATGATCTGGAGCAGGGCATTGCCGTACAGAGCGCCCTGCTGTTCGGCGGGCTGTACGCCGCCCATCTGGCGCTGCGCTGGGGCGTGTCGCGTTACGGATTCGAGGGCATCCACGATTTGGCGGCGTTGCCGTTGTTTCTGCTGGTGATGGGCGCCTTTGCCGCCGTGACCGGCCCGTTGATCAACGCCCATTCGCGATGGCGAGAGCGTGAAGCCGATCGTTATGCCCTACGTATCACGCAGAACCCGCGTGCCTTTGCCCGGGCGTTACGTCGACTGACCCGCCAGAATCTGGTGGATTTGGAGCCGCCACAATGGGTGGTCTGGCTGACCTATACGCACCCTCCGATCCGCGAGCGGTTGGCGATGGCCGAAAACTGGCCTGACCCGCATCTCGATCCATAGACCCCGCCCCCTCTCATGTACATCGCATGCCCGATCGCTTTCTCGCCGAAGCCATGTTGGCGACGGAAGCTCTCCACCTTCCGAAGGGGTACAATATAACAGGTCGTGTGCTTTTTTCATCATCTATTCACTCTATCAGAGACCTTCGGAAGGTCATGCCAGACAATGGCGCACCCCTGCTCTATCACCTGCTGATTTGACAACAAATACCCTTTTGTATAGTATAAAATTAAAGATACGTAGGGCGAGAAGGATCGCTCGCAAAGAAAAAACGATTTAAAAAGTCTGAATGAGTTTTTATCCTTTGCAGGATCCAAATACATAGATAGTACCTGGTTGTCCGCCCGCCGCATATCCGGCTGGAGCGGCTTTTTTTATGTTGCAACAGGAAATCAGAGAATCTTTTTTCGGAAGGATTGTTTTTTGGCAGGAGATATGATGAAAGATCAGCTACGAGTTATCCCCCTGGGAGGATTGGGGGAAATCGGCAGGAACTGCACCCTGCTGGAGTATGGAGATAATATTCTCGTCATCGACTCGGGGATCATGTTCCCGGAAGACGAGATGCTGGGCGTCGATCTGGTGATCCCCGACTTTTCCTATCTGGAGGAGAATCGGGACAAGGTGCGGGGCATCGTTCTGACCCACGGCCACGAGGATCACATCGGGGCGCTACCCTATCTGCTACGCAATGTGCCGGCTCCGGTTTATGCGCGGGCATTGACCCGCGGATTGGTCGAGGCCAAGCTACAGCGGGCCCGCCTTGAGCAAGAACCCCAGGTGCGTACCATGACGCCGGGGCGAGAGGTCAAGCTGGGTCCCTTTATCGTTGCGCCGTTCGACGTGAACCACTCGATCCCCCAGGCCGTCGGGCTGGCGATTCGCACTCCTCTGGGATTGGTGGTGCATACGGGTGATTTCAAGATCGATCACACACCGCTGGACGGCCGCACCATCGATATGGGCGCCCTAGCCCGCCTGGCCAGTGAGGGCATTCTGCTCCTGATGGCCGACAGCACCAATGCCGAGTCGCCGGGCTATACCGCCTCGGAGAGCACCCTGGTGGATACATTCCAGCACGTGTTCGCCCGGGCACAGGGACGCATCATCGTGGCAACGTTCGCCTCGCTATTGTCTCGCGTGCAGTTGATTATCGAGACGGCGGCGCGCATGGGCCGCAAAGTCGCCATCGCCGGGCGCAGTATGGAAGAGAATATCGCCATCGCCGAAGAGTTGGGCTTTGTTCGATTCCCGAAGGATACGCGTATCCCACTGGGGCAGATCGACCAGTACGAGGATGATGAGGTATGTGTCATTGCCACCGGATCGCAGGGAGAGACCAATTCGGCGTTGGTGCGCATGGCATCGGGACGATTCCGTCAGCTCCAAATTCGCGAGGGTGACACGGTGGTTATCTCGTCCAACCCGATCCCGGGAAACGAGGTGTCCATCCATCGCAACGTCGATAACCTGTTCCGCCGGGGCGCTAATGTCGTCTATGGCGAAGAGGCCGGATTGCACGTATCGGGACACGCGGCACAAGAGGAGCTCAAACTGATGCTCAACCTGTTGCGTCCCGCATACTTTATGCCGGTGCATGGCGCTTACCGCATGCTACACGTGCATGCGCGGCTGGGCTATGACCTGGGTATGCGACCGGAAGAAGTGTTCATCATGGACAACGGAGAGAGCCTGGAAATCGACGCGCAGGGGGCGCGACGGGGCCCCACCATCGAGATTCAGGATGTGCTGGTGGACGGCTCGCTGGTGGGTGATGTGGGACGCTCGATCCTGCGTGACCGCATGGCCCTGTCGCAAGAGGGGCTGGTTATCGCCAGAATTCCCATCGACCCCGAGACCGGCCAGGTGACCGAGACCCCAGAGATCGTCTCACAGGGGTTTGTCTATGTACCCGAATCGGCGGATCTAATCGCTCAGGCGCAGGCCGTCATCGTCGATCTGCTGGAAGGTAACGGGCATCGCTATACCGACTCTGAGGAGATCAGTCGACAGGTCAAGCGTCGGCTGGAGCATTTCTTCTATGAGGAAACCCGCCGCCGACCGGTGGTCATCCCCATGATCACCGACTACAAGCGCACGACAGAATAGACGATCAGCCGATCCGGTCGCGAAAAGCAGGCGCGGGCTATCGTAATACGATAGCCCGCGTTTTGATTTCGATCCCGTCAGCCGTCCGGCGGTTCGCTCAGTCGCCGGGCGATAGCGGCACCGGCCCACCCAGTTCGGCCGACCGACGACAGGCCAGCGCAATCGCCAGTACCCGACGTCCATCCTCCGCCGTCACGGGGGGCTGCCGATCCTCCAGGACGGCGGCCGCATAACGCGCCGCCACCCGGGTATGGTCGCCCGGTGTGCCGGAATAGCGCAACGCTTGCCAGGCCCCGGGAACGCCGCCCTCGGGCGGGTTCTGCAGGCATACCAGCGGCGTCGCGGCCAGGATCAACTGGCCCTGAGCGCCATAGATGCGTGGCCCGGACACATCGCCCGGAGCGTCCTCACACACCGCCGTGCCGGTCTGCAACAGGCCGACGCCGCCGTTGTCATAGCGTAGCACCGCGCCCAGACCGTCGGTCGTATCGGCGAGCATTCGGGTTCGGACCGCTTCGGCGTAGACGCTCTCGACCTCCAGCCCCGTCACCCAGCGCACCGTATTGAGCGTCTGGGCCAGGTCAGCCGTCGCCTCGGGACCATGTCCCGGAACGTTCATATGCACGGCCCGCACCTGCCCCAGCATGCCGGCCCGCACCAGATCCCGGGCGGCAGAGAGGGCCGCGTCGAGCTGTGCAGACAGGGTCACCCCCAGATGCACGCCGGAGCGCCGGCAAGCGTCGATCAGCGCATCGGCATCCTCGAGGCTGCCGGCCACAGGCGCATCCAGAAGGATATGCTTGCCGGCTCTGGCCGCCTCGATTGCCAGCCGGGCACGCCGATTCACCGGTACCGAGATATAGACCGCATCCACCTCGGGAGTAGCCAGCACCTGCTTCACATCGGCCGTTATGGGCACGGCGTACAGCTCGGAAAGATCGGCCAGTCGATCCCCCCGATCATCCATCAGCATGACGATGGCCGCATTGGGCGCCGTCGAGATCCCCTGTATCATGGGCAACGCTTCGGGTCCGCAACCGATGATGGCAAAGCGCACGCTAGACATGGCATGGTCTCCTGCTGGATATTGGATGGACGATCGGACGCGCCACCTAGACGCGTTCGGCGCGCGCCAGCCGCGCCTGCAGGCGAATGTCATTGACGGCCGCCAGCGCCTGCGAGACGGGACAGCCTACCTTGGCCTGCATCGCATATTCCAGAAACGCTGCCTCATCCAGGCCGGGCACATCGGCCTCGGTATCCAGTTCGATGCGGGTGATGCGGTGGCCGGTCTCGACCGCCTCGACGTGCACCCGAGCGATGGTATGCACACTCTTGACGTCGTATCCTCCCGCCTCGATCTCTCCGGCCAGCGCCATGGAAAAACAAGAGGCATGCGCCGTCGCTATGAGCTCCTCCGGATTCGTCCCCTTTTTCCCCTCATCGAAAAAGCGAGAGGAGAAGGAGTAACGTCCCTCGAACACCCCATCACCAAAACGGGCGGTTCCACGGCCGCGCCGTAGTCCCCCCTCCCAAACTGCCTCACCGGTACGTACAGGCATACGATATTCCTCCTGATCCTGTCCATCGACCATACTCGCAACACGGCCGGATCATCCAGATGTGAGAATCACGGCCGCATGCGCGGCACAGATCCGTTCACACCGAACCATTCAGAGAGGATGGGGGATGGATGTGGCCCGGTATCGGCGGTACCCGTCATCTAACAGTTCCGATCTCAAGCCGGTTGCACCGGCTCCTGTGGCGACAATCCCGTCGGATCGTTCACTACCGCCCCGGCGGGGGCGGCCACATACGCGCTGTGCAGCAGCGGGTCGTCGGTGCGCTGCATCCAGGCATTCAGACGGGCGCGCATATCGTTCAGCACCGACTCTGCCGCCGGATCGCCCGCGAGGTTGTGTGCTTCGTTGGGATCGTATACCAGATCGTAGAGCTGTTCGGCGGCCACGGGCCGGTTACGCCAATCGTGGGCCAGCCACGCATCCTTGCTCGGGCTGTCGTCACAGTTCGGCAGCACCGGCGTGCTCTGCTCGCTATAGCGCCGGATATACTTCCACCGGCGGGTGCGCACACAACGCTGAGGCTCATAGGCGGCGTGATAGGTCACCTCGGCAAATATCTCGTCGTGGATTTCGTCGGTTTCACCGCGGATGACGGGCATGAACGAGTGCCCCTGCAACCAGGATGGGGGATCGATGCTCAGCAGGTCGCACAGAGTGGGAAAAACGTCCACATGTGAGATCATTGTATCCAATACCCGGCCGCCGGTAAAGCCCCCCGGGCCACGCATGATGAGCATGACGCCGATGCCGTGATCGGTCAAGTTGCACTTCATCGCCGGAAACGCCGGGCCATGGTCGGTGGTACAGATCACCAGAGTATTATCGGCCAGGCCGGCATCATCCAGCGCATCGAGCACCGCCCCTACTCCCTCGTCCAGCACGCGGGCGCTGGCCTTGAATGCGGCCATATCCCGTCGCGTCTCGGGCGTGTCAGGCAGCGGCGCAGGGGGACGGACGTAGCGCGGAACCTCGTCCGCCCCCGGAGTGTGAAAAACGCGGTGTGTCTCGTCAAACCCTACCGACAGGAAAAAGGGACGGGCCGGCGCATTGCGCAGAAAATCCACCGCCGCCGGAGCGACGAATCGGGCCTCGGTCCCTGCCAGAGGAACCACATGGTCGTAGCCGATTTGGTCCGCATCCGCCGCCACATGTTGCACGCCGATAAGAGTCGATGCATAGCCTGCCCGGCGCAGCGTATGGACCAGATGCTGCGAGTAATCGTTCAGCCTGAACCCGCGATGGGCCAGACCGATCATGCCCGAGCTATGGGCACACTGGCCGGTAAGCAGACCGGCGCGACTGGGCGAGCAGGTAGGCGCTGCGCAGAACGCCTGACGAAACACCACCCCCTCCTCGGCCAGGCGCTGGATGGCCGGCGTGGGAACGGGGTATCCGTAGGGTTGTACATAGCGGCCGGTGTCGTGCGAGTGGATGTACAGAATATTCGGTCGACTCTTAGTCATCACTCTCCCTTCGCCGGATATTCCGGATGGTCCGTCCGGAGTATATTCGGGGAATGAGTCGTTGCCCGTCTACCCCTCACTCTCGAATGCGACGTGCCCTTGAACATTACCGGGGCACGGGCTCGCTCTGAAGCCAGCGATCGAACCAGCCGAACGCCTCCTCTTGCATGGCGAGGTCGAACTTGTGCGGCCCCGGATAAAAGCTGCATCGATATCGCTCCTCCGCATCGGCCCGCAGATACACCTCGGCCAGGATCTCGTCCGCACGCTGCATCTCGGGCAGGGTAAAGAGCGGATCATCGCTGTTATTCAACACCAGCGACGGCAGCGGCGCGCGCAGCCCCAGAATTTCGGGATAATCCAGATCGCGGGGCAACAACGGCACGTAGAGCATCCAGGTATGGGTGTGGCTCTTGTACAGCAGATAATCGCGCCACGTGCTCATCAGGCCCACACACACGGCGCAGCGCACCCGATCATCTGTACCGGACAGATACGCCGTCCGCATCCCGCCACCAGAGAGGCCGCCACAGCCGATGCGCTCGGGGTCCACATCATCGCGGGCGCAGAGGATATCCAGCGCCACGCGATCCTCGGCCAGAAATACCCCCGGCCAGGTGGTACCGGCGCAGAACAGCGACTTGGCCATCACCGATTCGTGCTCCGCCGCCCAACGATTGTATGCCGCGACACCCTCGCGGGTCGCCTCGTCATCGTCGACCAGCCCCTTGTGAAGTACCTCGGGCACATCAGCCAGGCGCACCCGCCGGCTGGCAAAGGGGAAAGCGTCGGGCACCAGCACGGCATATCCGCGCCGGGCGATTTCATTGGCCCAGGCCCTGCCGCCGTAGCATTCCGCCCGATGCTCCACCATCAATTGAGAGGGCGCGTCGTCTATCTGGGCGATCTTGTCACAGCCGAAATACTTGTTCCCGCCATGGTCATGCAACGCCAGGATCCCCGGCAGCGGGCCGGTGGCGCCCTCAGGCTTGAGGAAGAGTGCCCGGGTCGGCGGTCCGTAGGGAAGCTGCCACGACAGTTCCTCGATATGCAGACCGTCCCGGGAGATGCGGCGCCACACGGTGACCGTCGGCGCATCGATCTCAGGCATCGCCAGCAGCTCGAACAACCGGTTGCGAGCCGTCTCGCGCCACTCGTCCAGGATCGGCCAGTCGCCGCGCCGCAGCGACAGCCGCCCCGGCTCTGTACCCACAATATTTGCCGCCCACGGCCCATAGGCGCCGATCATGTTGGGCTCTACCATCTACGATCTCCTTTCTGGTTCGTCTCGCCGGGTCGTCCCGACGCCCACCCCATCGGGTGGCATCAGACGGGGAAACGGCGCCCCTCATCGACCATGGCCAGATAGTTATTCAGCGGGATATAGTTGGCCACGCTGTTTCCCGTGCCCAGGCAGTAGCCGCCACCGGGCATACAGGCCTCCAGCGTGCGACGCACGCGCTCGCGTACCTGCTCTTCAGTGGCGCGGCAGAGGAAGTCGACATCGATGCCGCCCAGCAGGGCGATCTGGTCGCCATACTGCTGCTTGGCCTCGATGACATCCTCGATGGTGTCCTCGAAAGAGTGCTTGGCATCGATGCCCACGTCAAAGATGAGATCATCCATGATCTTGCTCAGATTGCCGCACGAGTGCAGCAGATAAGGGCGCCCGGCCGCGTGAGATATCTCAGCCATGAGCTTGTGGCCGGGCAGCACGAACTCGCGCAGGTCGGCGGGGCTGATGAGGGTGCCGGAACGAAAGCCCATATCGTCCGAGCCCCAAACGATCTTGACGCGATCGAATTCGAGCATGCGTCTCAGAGCTCCCTCAAAGATCTCGGTGAGACGGTTGGCGATGGCCGCCACCAGGTCGCGCTGATCGTACAGGGCGTAGCAGAGCGTCTCATAGCCCATCAGCCAGTTCAGATACTCGGCAAAGTGAGCAAAGTCGCCGGTGACGAGGATGCACATGTCATCCGGCAGGTTCTCCTGGTACCACTCGAGCGAGCGAGTCGACGCCTTGTTCGGGTCGGGCCAGGGGTAGGATTCGAATTCTGCCCAATTGGTGATGGGCCCGCGATGCTCGTCGATATAGCTCCGTCCGCCGCTCCGCTGTAGCTGGGCGGTATCCTGCGTCATCAGCCTCTCCAGCGGGGCCTCGAAATCATCCAGTCCGCAGCGCACGTAATCATAGCCCAGGAACCGCTGAATGCGCACCGACGCCTGCAGCACAAAATCCGGCGAGTCGGAAGAGAGCCCGTCCAACAGATGGTACCGCCGGCAGATGGCCTCTTGCACCTCCAGATCCAGAAACAGCTCGATATGATGCACGCGGGGCGGCGTGCCCTTGCGCATAATGCAATCCACCAGTCCCTGCCAGTCGGGCGTCACATCGACGGCAAACGGGCTCTTGTCCATGGTTCCTCCTCTATGTCGTAAGAATTGGGGCGTCAGGCGACGCCCAGGTGTTGTAACATGGCATCGATCTGAGACTTGAGAGCCGCCTCGACTGTCGGCGACCATAGTTCACCCATGGGGAAGTAGCGGTTCGCCTCTGTCTCGTAACCGCCCTCGGCATAGGCCGATTCAACCGGAAGATAGCCGACCGATCCGTCGGTGTATCCCAGCGCCATCGTGCTGGCGGCGGAAGAGACCTTGCGGGCATAGAGGGCGTACTCTACAAAAGGCTCACCGCCCAACCCCACCAGCACCGCATCGCCCAGACGTAGACCGTGAATGGGGCACATCGATGTGCCTCCGTTGGCCAGGGGAAGGTCCATCATCCATGCGGCGTTCCGCATCGGCGTCGGCTGAACCTCACGGGCCGCGGCCAGCGCCTCTCCCACGGCGCAGGCGG
>JBMNOI010000192.1:0-3627 GCA_050942995.1 Anaerolineae bacterium | reverse complement strand
CTCCTGATGCGTTGATGGTAGTGTGTTTAACGGGCTCATAGGCCAAACGCTGGGAACCCCCTTCGCTCCGCTTCAGCGCTTCCGCTGAGACCGGGCGCATGTCGGCATCACTCCTCTCATCACAGGGTATTGGTCAGGTTAGCGGGCAGGTCGCCCCCTGCTTCCATCTCCGGTTGCGCGAGCAATCCACACGGGCAAACGACGATTGATCGCATCCAGCGTCGCTTTGCTGGCCGCCTCGAACAGACTTTGCTGTACCAGACAGGTACCGGTCAGTTTTTCCTCGCCATGGGATGTCTCTGCACGCACTACCGCCAGACAGATAGAGGGCCCGTCTACGGCGATCAGACGCGTCTCCTCAACAGAAAGAGGCACAATGTGGTCGGTCGCCTCCTGCACGGCGTACAATGTCGCATCGGCGGCCGCGCGAATGCCGGCCTCATTCTCTGTATCCGATGAGGATGAGAACGATGCGACCCCTTCGTGGCGTCCATCCTCTGTTTGAAGAACCACCTGTACGGCCCGGCTATTCTGGGGATGAGGCGCTGCCGAAATAAAACGCAGACGCCACCCACCCGGCCGTCCCTCAGGGTCGAGTTGAACCAGACTGATCTTGCGATAATCTACTCGAATACCAAATCGGGCCGAAAGCAACGACTCGGTGTCGCGCACAATCTGCTTGGGTCGGCGGGCAACCGAGCTGACCAGGTGAATCTCGCTAATCGCCCCGTTCTCGTCCAGCACGACGCTGGCGTCGTTCACTCCCTGAATCCTGCGGATAGCCTGTTGCAACTGTTGTGCCAGAGCATCGTGATCTTGCTGTAATACCGGCTGCACTTGCTCTCCTCCGTGGCCAGCGATGTCGAGTCCGGTGATGAAACGGCGATGCGAGCCCAGATGTTGCCAAGGAGGCTACGCCTCGGAACCAACAAACAATGCCCGATTATGAGATACGCTAACCGGATACAATCGATGGGCGAGACAGGCCATCATTACTTTTCCACGATCACCGAGTACCTATTGCTGCTGTTGCCAAAAGAATACCACAGAACGGATGAATCGACAATCAAGCGATTGGGGCGCGGGTGAATAACCTTTGGATGGGCAATCCGATCGGAAACACCGACAATGCGAGCTGCCGACAGAACCCACCCTGCCCTCACAGGCATTCATCGATCTGCATTGTTTATAACGCATCCTGCCGAGTCGGTCAAGAAGAAGAAGCTTCAAAACAACATGACAAGTTCCTCGAGCATGAAAATAGCCTGCACAAGCCCCACTCGATGGGGGTGCAGTATATTCATATCTCCATGGGCTGTCTGAAGCCTGGTCATCCGGATTCGAGTCATTCATCCGGCGAGGTGTGCCGGAATGGCGATGGAGATATTTTAGTCTATTATACATGATATTGGGTGGAATTCAAGCGCATTGGGCCGCGCCCTCTGGCGCCGACCATCACAGATCTGAATCGAAAAGACTGCGTTCGAGAACACGCCGTTCAGCTTCACCCGGTATGCGCGGCGCGCCCTCCCGCTCATACGGTGTGGCAGCAAAAGAGCCGCCCTTGAGAATTGACTCAAAGACGGCTCTCTTCAAACATGTCTTACCCGGGCGGGCATCCATCAGAGGAACAAAAAAAGCCACCCTCGAGAATTGAACTCGAAACCTGACGCTTACGAAGCGCCTGCTCTGCCGATTGAGCTAGGGTGGCATATTTTACCGGGCACGAGTATAGCATGTGGCCTCGTCCTTTGTCAAATCATCCGATCCCCTATCGCAGGCGCGGATTGGCCAGCCGGTCGAGGGTCAACCCCACAAGCACCAGCGCCGTACAGGTCAGGGTGATGGCCATCCCCGGAGGAAGCATCCACCAGCGCCACACATCGGTCAGCAAGAGCGCCGGATAGCGCATGGCGTGGGCCGCCGTCATGCCCCAGCTCTGCGCGGTCGGGTCGCCCAGGCCCAAAAAGCTCAATCCCGACTCGGCCATGATCACATGCTGCATCTCGCTCACCAACCGCACAAAGGCGATGGGCAGTGAGGCGGGCAAAAGGTGTTTGCGCAGGATGTGGATATCGCCGGCGCCGATAAGGCGCGCAGCCTCGACATACTCGCACTGACGTTCTCCCCGCACATGGGCGTAGATAACTCGCGTCACAGCAGGCCAGCCAAACAAGATAAAAAAGACCAGCAGAGCGCCGAATCCGGGCCGGACAAAAGCCGCCATCAGCACAATGAGGACGAACCGCGGAACCGATAGAAATACATCCACAACACGCAGGATGACGAAACCGGCTCGCTCGAAATATCCGGCGACCAGCCCCAGCATCAGCCCCAGTGCCGTAGACCCTGTTGCAGCCAGAGCGCTCAGAAGCAACGAGAATCGCGCGCCCTGCAACAACTCGGTCCACAGATCATAGCCCAGATCGTTGGTCCCCAGGGGATGGTCCGCCGAGGGGGGCAACATGGGGGCGAACACATCGCCCATACTGTATGGCGAAAGCCAGGGAGCCAGCACCGCCCCAAGCGCCAGAGCGCCCCATATCAACAGCCCGATGAGAGACAGGGGATTGGCAAAGAGTGCGCGAGCGACAGAGTACCGTCTCATCATTCCCGCCCCCGCACCCGTGGATCGAGCACCCCATGCAACAGGTCACCCAACAGATTGGCCCCGATAACGGAGAACATGATGAGGACAAAGGCGCCCTGCAGCATCGGGTAGTCGCGCCCCCGGCTGGCCTCGACGATGACCAGCCCGATGCCGGGGTAGGCAAACGCCACCTCGACCATCACCGCCCCCATCACCAGAAAGCCGAAACGCAGCGCCACCAGCGTGATGATGGGCAACAAGGCGTTGGGCAGCATGTATCTGAGCAACAGGCGGCCCTCGGCCAATCCCTTGGCGCGGGCGACGGTGATATAGGTATTATCCAGCGTCCGGATGACCGAGTTACGGGTGAGATAGTAGATGTCGCCCACATTTACCGGTACGAGGGTCAACACCGGCAGGATCATGTGTCGGGCGATACTCAACGCCCGGGTCAACGGATCGGCCGCCAGCGTCAGGGGAGATTGCGCCCCGCCCAGGGGCAGTATGCCCAGCCTGACGACAAAAAGCACGATGAGCAGCATCGCCAGGAAAAAGGCGGGGAAGGAGCCCAGGATCGATGTCGTCAACAACAAAAAGGCGTCCAGAGTCCGGCCACGATACAGCGCCGAAACAGCGCCCAGGAGGATACCTATCACTACATAGACCAGTGTGGCCAATCCGACCAGGAGCAACGTCCAGCGCAGCCGCGCCAGCAGCACATGTAGAACCGGCGCATTGTAGGTGATAGACCACCCCAGATCACCCCGGATCAAACCGGAGAGATAGCGTCCGTACTGCTCCATAATCGGCCGATCCAGGCCATAGTAGGCCATGAGCTGCTCGCGCTGCGCCTGGCTCAGGGGAATGGGCAATCCCTGCGGATCATCCAGATCCGCCAGAGGATCGCCCGGGATCATGCGGGGCAGCATAAAGTTGAGCGTCAGAACGACGATAAAAGTCAGCAGAAACTGCAGGGCTCTGGACATTGCGTTCTCGATGGTGCTGTTCTGATCGTGGTGGAGGGGGCATGGGGCCCG
>JBMNOI010000073.1:0-19499 GCA_050942995.1 Anaerolineae bacterium | reverse complement strand
TTTTGTGGGGGGGGGTGTGAAATGGCGGGGTTGCCCCCGCCACCACGATGGCGAGGCGATTATTCGCGATCCACGAACATGAGCTTGTTGCCGGCTGTGGGGATACCGCTCGCCACCCCGTCGGGAGTAAAGAACGGCTCCACCCGGCCCGGCCGATACACCTCCCACATCAGGGGATGCCAGAGGGCCAGCACGGGCAGCTCTTCCGCCAGAATCTCTTGCATCGCCCACACATGCTCGCGGCGCACCTCATCGTCTATCGCCCGCATGGAACGATCATAGGCATCGAGATAGGCTTCGTTCGACCACACCGGGCTCGGCTCGCCCATATCGGGGTTGGCCCCGCCCCCATGTCCGGTGATGAGCAGATCGAAATCGCCCTCGAGCAAGAGGGCGTCCACCGTGGCGCGATCTGCCATTCGGACGACGACATCGATGCCCACATCGGCCAGATTGCTCTTGATGAGCTCGGCCTCGCGCGCATATGGCTCGGAGGTCAGCAGCGTGACCTGAAAGGGTGTCACCCCTGCATCGTCGAGCATGGCCTGCGCCCTCGCCGGATCGTACGCATAGTCGGGCAGGTCGGGGTGATGCCAGTCGCTGTGCGGCGAGAGTATGCCGGTGCTGGCCACAATGGCGCCGCCCATCTGCGCCCTCTCCACAAGCTCTTGTCGGTCGATTGCATAGGCGATGGCCTGGCGAACGCCCACGTCGTTCAATGCCGGATGATTGGGATGCATATACAGCTTCAGGGTCCAATCGCTGGGCCCCTGGATCACTTTGAACTGGCCGCCCGCCCCCAGCTCGCGCACCGACGAAATCTGCTTGCCCGAAAAGCTCGCCTCATCCACATCGCCGACCATCAGAGCCAGCGCCTCGTCGTTGACGCGGATAAAGATCAGCTCGTCGATCAACGGCGCCCCCAAAAAGAAATCGGGGTTGGGCCTGTAGATATAGCGCCCCTCCTCCTTGTTGTACTCGTGGAGGGTAAACAGGCTACTGCCGATGACGGCCTCTGCATCAAGCTTTTGCATCGGATCATCCACCCCCTCCCAGATGTGTCGGGGGATGATGGGCAGCGAGCCGAACAGGGTCATCATCAGGCCTGCCGTCGGCCGGACCATACGCACCGTGACATGGCGGCCGTCCTCCGACTCCTCGGCCGAATGGACGGCATCCAGCGGCCAGTTCCACCGGACCATGCCCCGTTCGTACTTTTCCTTCATATAGTTAAAGGTGAACGCCACATCGTCCGCCGTCAGAGGGCGCCCGTCATGCCAGTGAACATCCTGCCGCAGATCAAAGGTCCACACGAGGCCGTCATCATCCACCTGCCAGTCTTCCGCCAGCCAGGGTATATAGCCGGTCTCGTCCTTCCACACCAGCGTATCGAACAGGTAAGACATGCGCAGATAGCCGGGGCCACGGTTATAAAAGGCAAAGGGCGAGGGATAGCCCCAATCATCACCGGGCATGATATAGGACGCCGGGTCGGCACCAGTCGCCTCGACCTCAGAGAGTGATGTCGGCGCAGGAGCGCAGGCGCTGAGCAGCATCACCGCCGCCAGCCAGATCGCCATAAACCGTCCAACGAACATATTCGGTGCCTCCTCGAGCCGATGAGATGCAAGTACGAAGCGAGTGCGATCAGCCTCTTCGGGTATAGATCTCGCCATAACATTCGGGGCAGACGGGCTGCCCGTCGCGCAGATGGGCGCGGGCCTCCATGACCCCCTCGCCACACTGGCTGCATTGCACCGAGGTAAAAATGCGCGCCGGCCCGGGCAGCGGAGCATCGATCCAGCGTACGTCATACAGCTCATCATCGCTCATCTGCTGCATCCGTTCGCGGGCACGCTGTCGGCGCTCGTCCTCCGTCAGATCCTTATCATCAGGATCGTTCATCACACCATATCGCAGAGCAACCCGCACCATCCGCCCATCCGAGCGGCGGCCAAAGGTGAAGACCTGCTTGCCCCAATCGCGAAGAATGAGGTTGCCCTTGCCCATGGTGCATCCCGTAAGCACCTGTACCGCATCCAGTCCACAGGCATCGGTTTCGGCAATGGCGATCAACTCCTCATCCTGAGCGCGCTCAACGCCCAGTTCGCGCATACCGATGAGGGCGGCGCGAAAACCGATCAACACACCGGGGCAAAAGTGGCCGTGAAAAGCAATGACCTGATCCAGCAGCGCATTCGTATCCATGGTGACTCCTTTGGATAGTAGTTGCAACTATGTTGCAACTACGGACGAAAAAAACCAGATCGCTAAGAGCTCCGGGATCTGCTTGAAAACGAAATGCGGCAGATACATGAGCATCGCCGGATACAACCAATGAATCCGAATGGGGTGTCGGCGATCCCCTCATCCAGATATGAACGATCCGTCTTTGAGCAAAGTCTGGACGGCGTCGCGGCAGCGGGAGCACAAACCGGGCAGAGCATGCCCCACCAGATCTACCTGAAAGCCGTAGCGCCGGTTGATAGACGCCTGCACCATGGCCGCCACCGTCAGGTCGAGATCTTCGATCCGCTCGCATCGGCGACAGATAAGATGCCCGTGCGGGCCGCGCAACGTGTGCTCATATTGAGCGCGACCGTCGTCACGCTTCATCTCATAGACCAATCCCAGAGAAAGCAGAATGTCCAGCGTGCGATAGACGGTGGTCTTGTTCATGCGCCGCCCGGGATGCCGGGCCCGGGCCTTGTCCAGGATATGCTCGGCACAGATATGATCGTTTGTCTCCAGCAGAACGTCATAGATCGCCATACGCTGAGGTGTGGCGGGTAGATTGCGCTCGCGCAGCAGCGCACGAAAATCCTCTCGAGCTTCTGCCCGTATATCTTCCGGCAGAGGCGAACGGACGGTCCGGGTTGGTTGACACATGGTTCCCTTCCTGCTCTCGTTGCAACCGTGTTGCATTCTATAGATCCGACGCCCCCTGTCAAATCAGGGCGCAGAGGGTAAAAAGAAAAACCCCCGAACGGCCACTATCGCCGCTCGGGGGTCGTCTATCGTTTGTCGACCGAAATCAGGTCAGATAATCGCGCAACTGCCGGCTACGGCTGGGATGCCGCAGGCGATCCAGCGCCTCGTGCTCAATCTGCCGGATACGCTCACGGGTCAAACCGAACTTTTGCCCGACCTCTTCCAGCGTATAGCTGCGCCCATCGTGCAGGCCAAAGCGCAACCGCAGGATACGCGCCTCACGCGGCGTCAGGCTGGTGAGAATATCATCCAGCTTTTCCTGCAACAGGCTGTAATAAGCCGTATCCGAGGGCGTAGGCGCATCCTCATCAGGGATAAAGCTGCCCAGCTCGCTATCCTCTTCCTCGCCCACGGGCTTTTCCAGCGAGAGCGGCCGTTGAGACACCTTGAGCATCCACTGCACCTTTTGCGGCGGCAGGGCCAGCTCTTCGGCGATCTCTTCCGGAGTCGGCTGGCGGCCCCAATCCTGCTCGAGTTGCTGTGCCACCTGATACACCTTGCGGATCCGGTCGCTCAGGTGCACCGGAAGGCGAATCACGCGCCCCTGGTCGGCCAGGGCACGGGTAATGGCCTGTCGAATCCACCATGTCGCATAGGTACTGAACCGGTGGCCGCGACGATAATCGAACTTCTCTACAGCCTTGATCAGGCCCAGGTTTCCTTCCTGAATCAGGTCGAGGAACGGCACGCCCTGGCCCAGATAGCGCTTGGCGATGCTCACCACCAGTCGGGTATTGGCCCGTATCAGATGTGAGCGTGCGCCCTCACCGCGCTGAACCTGGATATACAATCGATCTTTATCGTCCTCGCTGAGCCGGCTGCTGTTGCGATTCAGCTCTTCCTGAGCATCCCGGCCCTCTTCATACTGGCGCGCCAGGGCCACCTCTTGCTCGGCCGTCAGCAGCGGAACCCGCGCCATCTCTTTCAGATAGAGGCTGATGGTATCGTCGCTGGCGATCTCGCTCAGGTTAGCGGCTGTCGTCGGCTCCAGGGCCACGCTCACATCGCCGTCCGAGTCGTCTTCCAGCTCCTCGGGCTCTTCATCCTCAGCCTCAGCTTTTCCTTTGGACTTTTTCTTGACCTCTTCGGTCTCTTTTTTCTCCGTGTCGAGAACCTGAATACCCTCTTCACTCAGGTGAATGAAGAGATCTTCAAGCTCGCTTATGTTCTCCTCAGCTTCAGGAAAGACTTCCATCAGATCATCGAGAGTCAGAAATCCCTGATCCTCGGCCTTGGTGAGAAGCTCCTGAAGTGATTTGTTCGCTTTGTCGATCAGCTTGGATGCCATATCAGTAGAGACCACCTGTCTAGTATTGCACGTGCAAAACAAACTTTTACTGCAAAGCAAACCGCCGAGGCCAGGCCATCGGCGGATACGATCGAAAGTACAGTGGTTTGGACTGGACCAACTATCAAGCCGACACCAACTTCTCCATGTGAGGTCCAGAAAGAACTAACAACAAACTCAACCTGATTATAACATACAGGTCAATATATGTCAAGTATTTGCAGTCCTTTTTGCAAGAGGCGGCTTAAAAATCTGCCCTTGCAGGCCCGCCCCCATCGGCGAGTGACATGGAGGGTGATGTCATTGTGTGTTGAAAAGGTGCCACTCCAGCCCGAAACATTGCGCAGAACAAATGCCGATGGTTCGAAAACTCGCAAATCAAGATATACCGATGAATCAACCTGCACTCCTGACGTTGAGCACAACTTTATAATATACATGCTTTGTGATTTTTGTCCAAATACATCCCGCTTGCAAACGCCTCCGGGGTGATGTCGATCTATCGCTCGAACTCTTCCGGGACCTGCTTTGACAGACCGAATACACGGCAGTATGATAGCCTTCATCCCGACGGCCCGATGAATTTTATAGAAATGGGTTGAGACGATGTTCACTACCTGGCTCAGACAAGTATTCAAGGGGATTATCGAACCGACCGCTTCGTTGCTTTCTCGCATCGGGCTGGGCGCCAATGCGCTGACCATTATCGGATGCCTGATGAACATCGGCGTGGGCATCGTCATCGCCACCGGCCGGCTTCGGCTCGGCGGCGCCCTGCTCATCGTAGCCTCGGCGTTCGACGCGCTGGACGGCAGCCTCGCGCGACAGATCGGTCGCCCCACACGGTTCGGCGCCTTTCTCGATTCGGTGCTCGACCGTGTATCTGAATCGGCCATCCTGTTGGGATTGGCCGTCTGGTATATGGGGCAGCCGGGCATGATCGAGGAGATCCTGGCCTATATCGCCCTGGTCGGATCGATGCTGGTCAGCTACACCCGCGCCCGCGCCGAGGGGCTCCAGATCGAGTGCAAAGTCGGGTTGTTTACCCGTGTCGAGCGCTGCATCATCCTCATCGCCGCATTGTTGCTGAATCTAACGGGGCCGGCGCTCTGGATCCTGGCCGTAGGAACCGTGTTGACCACCATTCACCGTATCGTTCATACCTATCTGCAGATCAAGGATCAGCCTCTCTAAGCTGTAGTGAACGGCAACTTGGCAAAACAGGCATCCTGTGATAGAATAGCTATCGTCGAGGTGGGCGTAGCCGAGTGGTTAAGGCATCTGGTTGTGGCCCAGAAGATCGTGGGTTCGAATCCCATCGCTCACCCCACCCTTGAGGAGCCTCCCGTTGCGGAAGGCTCCTTTTTTCATCCTCATCCAGCACCATCGGCCCGGCCGAAATACCCTGTCTATGACCGCTCTATGCTCTGGCGCACACCCTCCAACAGGCGCCGCTCTGACGTATAAGAGGCCTGCGCCACCGCATCATCCAGGGTGAACCAGCGCACCTCGTCTACCTCATGATCGTGGTCGGCGATATTACCTCCCAGAGCCTTCATCAGGAAAAAGTGCACCCGCTTGTGGTGGCGTACCTTGCGCCCCGCCTCGCCCCACCAGAACCAGTACTCGATCGGTTCGAGCGGTTCGATGATCTCGGCCACCAATCCCGTCTCTTCCCGCACCTCGCGCAGGGCGGCTTCCTCCAGCGATTCTCCGACGGCGATTCCGCCTTTGGGCAGCCCCCAGCGCCGGCCACCGTGCGTGGCGATCAGCGCCACCTTGGGCACGCCCTCATCCGGGCGACAAAGCACGATGCCGCCGGCCGAGACATCCTGACGGGTGGACATTCATCACCTCCTCCGGACCGGATTCGTTGCCGCCTGATCACTCACCCCGACACACCGGCCCTACCTCGCGCAACAGCCTGAGCATGGCGGCGCGATTGGACGGTCGGCAGGGACGCCAGAAAGTAAGTAACAGGCCTTTGCCGCCGTAACGCAACAGATCATCACGCCAGGCCACCACCAGATCGGGCGTACGCCCCGGCGCCCCCCACACCTCAAAGCCCGCGTCTGTCAGCCGTCGGATGGTCTCGGGTTGCGGGCGGCTGTACTCCCAGGGGACCTGCACCACATCGCGGGGGATGGTCTTTTCGGCCAGGAGCGATTTCTCGGCGTGGATCAGCGCCGGCCCCTGATGCGCCGAATCGTTCCATATAACGGGGCGCAGTCCCCGCTCGGCCAGGCCGCGATGCAGCGTCTCGATCGCGGCCACATACTGAGAATAGGCCCGGTCATGATCCTCATCCATGCCGATGTGGAAAAAGCGCTCCGGACGACAGGCGGCGATCAACTCGTCTACAATTTGAAACGCCCGCTGCCAGTATTCCCCGGTATCGAACAACCGGTCGTAGGGGCGAAACCAATCGTTATGATGATGATAGCTGCTGCGGGCGAAATTGATCTTGGGCACCACCTCGATGCCATGCGCCCGAGCGCGCCGCGCCAGCGTCTCCAATTGCTCCATGGGCACTGTATAACGCCGCGCCAGGTCGGGATGCGAGGCATACTCTACGCCATCCTCGCAGTCGATCACCAGCAGATTCAGGCCGACGTCGGCCATGGTATCCACGACCTCTAGCGCCAGATCCAGATCAAAAGGACGTTCGCGCCCCTTGGCGCGATACCACCGGGGATCGTAATGGGTGATGTGCAGCAAAAATCCGCGTACGGGCAGGGGATCGCGTTCGCTCATGACGCCCTCCTCATGGGTCGATGGATAGACAGCGCGAACAGACATACCTATTGTGCTCAGAGGAGAGCATCCTGGCAAGCGCCAAGGCCATCGCCCGGTTTCAGACAGGTGAGCGGGCAACACGAACGGCTCTCGCAGAGATCGGCTGCGGGCACATCACCGGCGCCGGATAGAGCGACCACACAATGATGCGAGGAGTTCAGATGCGCCGCCCGGACAGATACGAAAAAAGCGCGCCACCCATGTGTGGGTGGCGCGCTGCCGGCGAGCGATGATATCCGGCCGAGCCGCGAACTCAGTATCCCGAATACTCCATCTCGAGGGCATCGGGCCAGTAGGCGAACAGGGCGCCGACGGACTTGCCCATGACGTTGCGACGAATGGCCTCGCCAAAGATGGGCGCGATGGAGAGGATGGTCATGTTGGGCAGCCGCTTATGTTCCGGAATGGGCACCGTGTTGGTGGTCACGATCTCATCGATCTCGGGGATGGCGCTCAGCCGCTCGATAGCCGGCCCGCTGAACACTCCGTGGGTGCAGGCCAGGGTGATGTGAGTGACATCACTCTGCCGCAGCACGTTGATGATCCCCAGGGTCGAGCCGCCGGTAGCGATCTCGTCATCAAAGATGATGACATCCTTGCCGCGAATATCGCCGATAATGCCCTCGATGCGCACAGTGTCGTCCGACAGACGCTCTTTATCGCCCGCGGCCACGCTCACGCCCAGAGCACGGGCCAGTTTGGCCGCCCGTTTGGCGGCGCCGATATCGGGCGCGAGCACCACGGTGTTACTCAGATCGCGCGAGAGAAAGTGGCGCGCGAACACGTGGTGCGATGTGAGGTGATCGGTGGGCACACTGAAGAAGCCATGCACCTGCGGCGAATGCAACGTCATCGTCATCACGTGGCTGGCCCCCGCAGTTGCCAGCAGATCGGCCACCAGCCGGCCGGTGATCGAGATGCGCGGCTGGTCCTTCTTGTCAGAGCGCCCGTATGAAAAGTAAGGGATTACCGCATGAATGGTCTTGGCCGAGGCGCTGCGCGCTGCATCCAGCATCATCAGCAGCTCAAAGATGTTGTCGCTGACATCGGGCGAGAAGGACTGGATGATGACGACATCCTTACCGCGAACACTCTCCCCAAGCTGGACAAAGAGGTTATCGTTGCTGAATCGTTCGGTGTGGCTGGGACACAGGGGACAACCGAGATAGTCTGCGATCTCTTGCGCCAACTCGGGGTGTGAACTGCCGCTAAAGATACGTAGACATTCTGTCAGATCCTGACAATCTGCCTGCTGCATTGTGGGCGGATCTCCTTTTTGCATCGTCTAGTCAGACACCGGCCATGCCGCAGTCGGGGACAATGATTCGGAGAGCGTTTGATCCGCGATATTATCGTTATCGATTCTGTTATTCCCGTTCACCTGAACCCCCGCGCACGCCCCCCAGGTGCACATCATCAAGCACACGGCCTTCCGCCGATTTTGCGGCACAACTATTCTATACCAAGTGGAGAGCGATGACAAACCCTCTGACAAATCCTTCTGTCCGGTGCGCGGGAACATCCATTCATCGTCAACAACCAGGTTGCCCCGCCGCTGCCCGTGTTGACATGCCACGGCCGTCACTCTAGAATGCGGCCAGCACGATCCGCCATTTTCCTCATTCAGCGAAGAAGGAGTGAACAACCATGCGCACCACACCCATCGGCATCGCCATGTTGAACGATGAGCGCCCCCACGTCTGGCAGCAAAACAGCGAACTGAATATGGCCGTCATCAATCGCTGGGCCGAGATATTGCGTGATGGCCTCAAGAACGTAGACGGCACGGCCCCTGAAGTGGTGGTGGGATCCGAGACCATTACCTCGACGCGGGTCGCCCAAAAGGTGGGCGAAGAGCTGCGTCGGGCCGGCTGCCGCGTCGTCATCATGTGCTACAATGTGTGGAACTTTCCCTTCCTGGCCTGGCCCTTTGTCAACAGCGTGGGCCCCGATGTGCCCATCCTGAGCCTCTCCAACAACAACGGCAAGTATCCCGGAAACGTAGGCCTGCTGGCCAGCGACGGCGCCCTGCGCCAGGCCGGCGTGCGCACCCACCGCATCGTGGGCGATATCGACGACCCCGCCATCCACAAGCAGGTGCTGGACTGGGTGCGGGCCGCACAGGCCGTTACCACCATTCGCAATGAAGTGTACGGCATGTACGGCGGCCATTCCATGGGGATGGAGACCGGCTATTTCCAGATGGTGCCCACCCTCAAGACCCTGGGCTGCACCACCCGCCAGGTCGATCAGCTCTGGCTACTCAAGGTGATGGAGAATGAGGTCGATGAGGCCGAGGTGGAAAAGGGATTCCGCTGGTTCCAGGAGATGCTGGGCGACCGCATCCTGTTCGACGGCAAGATGTTGACGCCCGAAACCCTCAAGACGCAGATTCGCCTCTACCTCGCCATGAAAATGGTGAACGAGGAAAAGGGGTTCGATTTTTGCGGCCTCAAGGGCCAGCGTGAATTGACCGAGCATGTGTGCCTGGGCGATGTGGCCGAGATGCTGATGAACGACCCCTACGACTGGAACGGCCCCAAAGAGCCCACGGTGTGCGCCACCGAGGCCGACGCCTACGCCGCGGTGACCATGCAACTGCTCAAGTACATCACGGGGGGCCTGCCCTCGCTGTTCATGGATGTGCGCCTGTACCTGCCCGATCGCGACCTGTGGGACTGGTGCAACTCGGGCAACCACGCTTCGTGGTACGCCAATCGCAGTTGGGATCCGGCAAAGAACTTTGAGAAAGTCACCTTCCATCCCGCGCTCGAGTTCTACTTCAAGGTCGGGGGCGCGTCGGTCGAGTTCGACGCCGCACCGGGCGAGATGACCTTTGCCCGCCTGGGCCTGTGGGATGACAAGCCGTTCATGGCCATCATGAAGGGCGAGAGCCTGGATCTACCCGCCGAGGAGCGCCGGGAGATCAACGCCATGACCGATCCCACCTGGCCGCATGTACACGCCAGGCTGAGCTGCTCCTTCGACGAGTTCCTGGCCGTGTTCCCGTGCAACCACGTCATGGGCACCGTGGGCGATCGGGTCGCCGCCCTCACCTATCTGTGCGAAATCGCCGGCATTACACCGATCGTGCTGGGCCCCGAGGGCGCAGATCGCATCACCCCCATCTGGGAGCGGGTGCGATAGACGGCACTGGATCAGACATTCAGCAGGGCCGCGACATGTCGCGGCCCTGTTGCTTTTAAAACAACTACCTTGGCAGATACCTTTCCCTTCAAGTTGACAATAAACTATTGCCGGCGACTCGTGTCTGTGTCATAATCAAGGGGAATCTTATTGCGAGCCGGTTGTCGATTTGGAGCAAGCGATATGTCCAAGTTCATTTCGGTCACCTGGTCCGAGGGGATAGACGATCGGGAGAGCGAGATCCTGGTGGACACCATCGATCACACGCTCAGACATCTCTACATGAACCATCCCGCCGCCCTGATCGAGCCCCCGATCCAGGTCCATGTGTTCGGCAACTGGGTCATCCCGGCACTGAGCCCCGATCAACCCTATTCGGGATCCCAGTGGTATGTTGAGGCGAGTTATGATACCGATCTACAGCGGGTCATTGCGCCGACCTTTTTAGAGCTGGTGCGCCGCGAACCGTGGCAGGTCGCCGACCCGCATTTCGATCTGGCGCTGCTGGACGAGGATCTCACCGACTTTCCGGCGCCGGTGGCCCGTTTTGTGCCCGATCATTACAGCCTGGGGTCCAGCTTTCCCGGCACCACCGCCGTCATGTCGGTCTATCGTGTCCGCATGTTGAGCGATGATTACGTGCGCGAACTGGCCCTGGCGCGACTGGTACGTCATCATCTGGGGCATGTGCTCGCCGTGCCCGATTTCGGTCGTGAAACCAATGTGGAGCGTATGGGGCTGGAGACGCACTGCACCAACATGTGCGTGATGCGCAACGCCACCACGGTAGAAGAGCTGGCCTCTATGGCCATCGAAGAATCCGAGATGGGCTGGCCGTTCTGCGACCAGTGCACTCGCGATCTGAATACCCTGGTTGTACGCCACACCTTTAACTGGAACTGATCGGCCGGAATATGACAAACGCCCGGGGGATCTCTCCCGGGCGTTTGAACGAGTCAGAGTCGAGTCAGATGAGGCGAACTCGCGGTCCATCATCGGCCGATAGCACCTCGCCGATCCGGGCGGCGGGGACGCCGTTCGCCCCCTCACCGGCAGCCGCCAGCGCCGCGTCGGCATCCTCCGGCGCCACAATTACGACCATGCCCATGCCCATGTTGAACACGCGGTACATCTCGTCGGCATCCACATCGCCGGCCTCGCGAATCATCGTAAAGAGTGGCGGCACCGTCCATGCATCCCGGCGGATCATCACGCTCAACCCCTCGGGCAGGATGCGCGGCACGTTATCGATGAATCCACCGCCGGTGATATGCGCCAGTCCTTTGATCTTTACGGCCTGCCGAATCGTCCTCACCTGAGGGATATAGGAAAAATGCGGCTCGGCCAGCGCCTCGCCCAGAGTGCGGCCCAGCTCATCCACATGGCGGGCGTAATCTTTTATCTTGAATATGCTGCGCACCAGAGAGAACCCGTTGGTGTGCAACCCGCTGGAGGGCAGGCCGATGAGGATGTCGCCCGGGCGAATGGTCGAACCGTCGATGATCTCGTCACGCTCGACCACGCCGACGATGGTGCCGGCGATATCCATCTGCCCCGGGGCGTACACCCCCGGCATCTCGGCCGTCTCGCCGCCCAGCAACGCGCAACCGGCCTCACGGCAGGCAGCGGCCACGCCGCCCACCACCGCCGCCACCATCTCGGGTTCGATGTCCGGCGCAGCCACATAATCCAGGAAAAAGAGCGGCTCGGCCCCCTGCACCAGAATGTCGTTGACACAGTGATTGACGATATCGCGGCCCAGCGTCTCGTAACTGCCGATCGCCGCGCTCACCACCGTCTTGGTGCCCACGCCGTCGGTCGAGGCGACCAGCACCGGCGCCCGCATACCCTGTAGCTTGCCGGCATCATACAGCCCGCCGAACGAGCCGATATCCAGCAACACCTCAGGGCCGTATGTCGAGCGCACGGCCCGCCTCATCAGCTCGACGGCGCGGTTGCCCGCATCGATATCGACACCCGATGCCGCATACGAACTCTTGGCCATCATTCGCCCCCCTGTTCCCGGCGCAGACCCTTGGCGCCAATGTCGCGCCGATAGGTCACATCGGCCCAGTGAATACGCTCCACCGCCGCATAGGCCCGCTTTACGGCCGAGGGTAGATCGGCAGCCCATGCCGTCACCCCCAGCACACGCCCCCCCGCGGTGACCGTTCGGCCGTCCTCGATGCGTGTGCCGGCGTGGAATATCACCGTATCGGGCAGCGCCACGGCCTCATCCAGCCCGTCGATCTCGTCACCCCGGCGATACGCGCCCGGATAGCCGCCCGCCGCCATCACCACGCACACACACGAGCCCGGCGCCCAGCGCAGCGACACGTCGTTCAGTCGCCCCTGTACGCAGGCCTCGAGCACATCCACGAGGTCCGTCTCTAGCAGTGGCAGGATGACCTGGGCCTCGGGATCGCCAAAGCGGCAGTTGAATTCAAGTACCCGGAATTCGCCCTCGTGCACCATCAGTCCGGCGTAGAGGACCCCCACATAGGGCGTGCCGGCGGCGCGCATACCGTTCACCGCACGCTGCAACACCTCATCCACCACGCGACGCCGGAGCGCCTCATCCAGCAGAGGGGCCGGGGCGTAGCATCCCATGCCACCGGTGTTGGGCCCACGGTCGCCGTCATATGCGGCTTTGTGGTCCTGGGCCAGAATCATCGGGGCCACGGTGTGCCCGTCACAGAAGGCCAGCACCGACACCTCCTGCCCTATCAGGCACTCTTCCAGCACCACGCGGTCACCCGCCGCACCAAATATCCGCGCCACCATGATCTGATGCAACGCCTGTCGCGCCTCGTCGTCGGTGTGGCACACGATGGCGCCCTTGCCCGCAGCCAGTCCATCGGCCTTGACCACGATAGGCGCGGGATGCCGCGATAAATAGTCCAGCGCCGCCTGGTAATCGTCGAACACAGCGTAATCGGCCGTCGGGATGCCGTGCTGCGTCATAAAATCCTTACTGAACGCCTTGGACGATTCCAGTTGCGTCGCGGCCTCGGTAGGGCCAAAGACGACGATGCCACGATCGCGCAGCGCATCCGCCAGGCCCATGCTCAGGGGCTGTTCGGGCCCCACCACCATCAGATCGTAGCGCGCCCGGACGGCATGAGCCACCAGACCGGGTACATCGTCCGCCGAGATCGGCACATTCGTCGCCATGCCCGCCGTGCCGCCATTGCCCGGCGCCACATACACCTCACGCACCTTCGGCGAACGCGCCAGCGACCAGGCCAGGGCGTGCTCTCGTCCGCCCGATCCGACTACCAGTACCTTCACCGTCCCTCATCCTTCCGTTTATCGTGCCCGCTCGATTGTCGACGTCGTCACGCTTCGTCGGAGAATACGAGTTTGCGAATATAGCCCTTCTCTACAGGGTATTGCAGATCGGCTCTGCCCAAGGAGTAAAGCCACCCGCCTTTTGATCAAAAGGATAATCTCCGGTAAAGCAGGCCACACAGAAATCGCCCAACGAGTGCCGGGTGGCGCGAATCATCCCCTCCAGGCTGAGATACCCCAACGAGTCGGCGCCGATACGCTCGCAAATTTCGGGTACCGATAGTTGATGGGCGATCAACTCGCTGTAGGTGGCCATATCCACGCCCATAAAGCAAGGATGCTTGATCGGCGGCGACGAGATGCGCATGTGCACCTCACGGGCTCCGGCGCGACGCAGCAGCCCTACGATGGGCCGGCTGGTGTTGCCGCGCACGATGGAATCATCCACCACCACCACACGCTTGTCCTCCAGCACCTGAGGCAGCGTATTGAACTTGAGGGCAATACCGGCCTGACGCAACCGATCATCGGGCTGGATAAATGTGCGGCCGATGTAGCGGTTCTTGATCAGCCCCTCGCTATAGGGAATGCCGGACTTTTGAGCGTATCCGATAGCGGCGGCGGTGGCCGAGTCGGGCACCGACATGACGAGGTCGGCCTCGATCGGGTGCTCCCGGGCCAGCTCGCGGCCCAGTTCCTGGCGCACCTCGTGGATCAGCTGCCCTCCCACCACGCTATCGGGGCGGGCAAAATAGATATACTCAAAGACGCACAGGTTCGGCTCGCCCGCGGGCGCCCCCTCAACCATGCGCATGCCGTCATCGTCGATAATGACGATGGTGCCCGGTGGAACCTCCTGGATCTCGGTGCCACCCACCGTCTGCAGCGCACAGCTTTCAGACGCCACCACCCAGCCGCTGTTTATGCGTCCCACGCTCAACGGGCGAAACCCCCATGGATCGCGCACAGCATAGAGGGTATCGCGGGTGAGGATGGTCAGACAATAGGCGCCCAGCGCCTTGCCCATGATGTGACGAATACGCTCCAGCCAGGTATCCCCCTGAGCGCCGGCCAGCATCTGGATCATCGCCTCGGTATCGCAGGATGAGGTAAGCCCTACGCCCCGGGTCAGCAACTCCTGTCGCAAATCTTCGGTATTGACCAGGTTCCCGTTGTGCGCAAGGGCTACCGGCCCCAGCATCGATTCGAGCAGGAACGGCTGTGCGCTGATCTTGCGCGATGCGTCGGCGGTTGAATAGCGCGTATGACCGATGGCGATATGCCCTTGCAGCGGCCGCAGGTTGTCCTCATTAAACACCTGCGATACCAACCCCATCTCTTTATAGACGGTGGCCCGCTGCCCATCCGAGACGGCGATTCCGGCGCTCTCCTGTCCACGATGTTGCAACGCGTACAACCCGAAAAAAGTCAACCGGGCCACGGACGAGTTGCGGTCGAACACACCGAACACGCCACAAGCCTCGGACTGTCGATCGTCACGCTCTGAGTATTCCCACGTCATAGTTGCCTCTCACGCTCGCGCCGGGGCGAGCCGCGTTGGTTTGCGTCGTAGCGACAGTAATAGATAAGTCTCAAAGGCCGGTTCGGTCGAGACAAGTCGGCCTCTTTCGTGCGCGGATTTACGCATTGATACTCTGGTCGGCGGTGATGATCTCGTCGGTCAGCGTCTGCTGATAGGCGATCACCCGCTCGCGCAGTCCGGCGTCGCTCAACGCCAGAATCTTGGCCGCCGCCAGCGCCGCCGCCTCGGGTTCGAGAATCACCATGGGCGCCACGCCACCCGGCATGCGCAGCGACGAGAAGATATCGGCGCCGCCAAAGGCCGATGAAACGGGCGGGCAGGTGATTACCGGAAAGGGCACGTTGGCATCGACCATGCCGGCCAGCGCGTTGGAACGCCCCGCCACGGCAATGACGACGATGGGCTCATCGGCTTTTTTCAGATCGTCCAGAGCGTCCAGCAGGTGATGCACGCTCTTGTGCGCCGAGGCCACCCGGCGAATGCTCGGCACACCCAGCGCATCGAGCTGGGCCACGATTTTGCTCACGTGGTCCAGATCACTCCTGGATCCCATCAGAATCGCAACTCGTCCGGCCTTGTTCACGCTCTCTCCTCTCGGACTCGCTCAACGTGCGCAGCCCCATCGCCGATCCATCGGGCGGTTCAGGTTCAGGCTCTGCCCGGCGCTTGTCGCACAGCACTCTCGTTCGGGGCGTAGTATGTCGCGTCCCCATCTCGATCCGATCCCGCTTCCGGCCCTCTGTTCGCATCTGACAGACCAAACCGACCGGAAAAAGTCGACATCGAGACCGGCCTAATCCTCCTCGATGAACCTGTCCGTCAGATCGGCGACCTGCCGATATTTGGACAACAGAGCCCGCAAGTGCTCGTCGGTCACATCGGGCATATCGCGATAGATCTGCTTGTCCAGCATCTGCGCCTTTTCTCCCTGCGGCCAGATGCGCCAGGAATCGTTATCGATCACATCGGCCACCAGCAACTGACCGTCGACCGAGCGGCCGAACTCGATTTTCAGATCCACCAGCGTCACATCCTGCGCCGCCCAGGCCTTTTCCAGGATCAGAAACACCTGCCGGCCGATATCTCGCATGGTGGCGATCTCTTCCTGTGTGGCCACGCCCATTCGCCGGATCTCCTCGTCGGTCACCAGTGGGTCGTGGTTGGCATCGTCCTTGTAGAACATCTCGACCACGGTGGGTTCAAAGCGGGTACCCTCGGCCACCTCGGGGTGGCGTTTGAGGTACGAGCCGGTGGCGATGCGGCGCATCACCACTTCCAGCGGAATCATGGTGCAGCGCATGACGATATTGGCGTTATCGGCCACCATGCCAATATAGTGCGTGGGCACGCCCTCATACTCCAGCAGGTAGAACACGTTGGACGTCGTGCGGCAGGCGATAGCCCCCTTGCCGGGCAATGTATCGCGCCGGACGCCATCCCCCGCGGTGATGCCGTCTTTGTGAACCATGTATACGATATTGGGCTTTTGCGGGTGAGCATAAATGATTTTGGTCTTGCCCTCAGCCAGCATCTCGCCATATTCGACTTTGCCGAATGCCATGCTTTGCTCCCTTCTCAAGACGATGACCGATTTCCTTCGGGGGACCGCGCCGCCCCTTTCGAAGCGTGACATCTGGCTCAGGCGTTCGCCAGTGCGGCGCGAATCATGCGGGCCATATCGCGGCTACGGGCAGGAGCATCGCCCACGCCGGCCCCCTCGGCCATGATCTCGCGCACCTGCCCGGCGGGCATATAGCGCAGAATCTCTTCATCAGCCGCCAGCAGATCCACCAGCGGGTTCGCTTCGCCGCGCTGCACGGCCGCCCAGGCCGCCATGCTGGCCTCGCGAATACGTTCATGCATATCCTGCCGGCTGGCCCCCGCCCGCGCCAGCGACATGAGCAACGGTTCGGTGGCGGCAAAGGGGCCATAAGTATCCAGATTGCGCTGAATGGCCTCGCGCCCTACACGCAGCCCCGACACGATACGCCGCAGCCGCCCCAGAATGTCATCCACCGCCAGAAACGCCTCGGGCAACACGGTGCGGCGATTGGCCGAATCGTCCAGGGTGCGCTCCAGCGCCGAATGGGCCGCGTTATCCCAGGCGGTGCGCGGCAATTCGGCCACGTACCGCGCCAGAGAGCAGATGCTCTCGCTGTTCACCGGATTCCGCTTGAACGGCATGGCCGAAGAGCCGACCTGTTGCCGGCCGAAGGGCTCGGCCATCTCGCCAAACACCGGCGACTGGAGCAGGCGCACGTCCAGAGCCAGTTTGTAAGCCGACTGGGCGATGCCGGCCAGCGCCGACAGCACCTGATAATCCATCTTGCGCGGATAGGTCTGGTTGGTGACGGGATAGGCCTCCAGGCCCAGGCGGGCCATCACGCGGCGCTCCATCTCGGCGGCCGTCATCCCCGTGCCCTCCAGCAGATGGGTGTACGATGCCGCCGTACCCACCGCCCCCTTGAACCCCTTGCCCCGCACCCGTGCTGCGACCTCGTCCAACGTCAGCAGGTCCTCGTAAAAGTCCTGGGCGTACAGGCTCAGGCGATAGCCCAGGGTGGTGGGCTCGGCCGGCTGAATGTGGGTATAGGCCATCATGACGGTATCGGCCTCGGCCTCGATCCGTTCGACAAGCGCCTCCAGCAGCGCCGTGAGCCGCTCGCGCACCAGGGCCAGCGAATCGCGCAGTCGCAGCGCATCGGCGTTATCCTCCACATCCATACTGGTGGCACCCAGATGGATAATGGCCCCCCCCACCGGGCACTGTTCGGCGTAGGCGCGCAACTCGGCCATCAGGTCGTGGCGCAGCGTCTCCTCCAGCTCCTGAGCGCGCTCCCAGTTCACCTCGTCCTGATGGGCGCGCAGATCGGCCACCTGCTCCGGGGTTACCATACCGGCCTCGGCCTGCACCTCGGCCAGCGCCACCCAGATGCGCCTCCACAGTTGCCGTTTGTGCACCTCGGACCAGACCCGACGCATCGGCTCGCTGCCATAGCGCCAGCTAAAGGGCGAGAGGAACGTCTCGTGGGAGTAGCGTGTCGTCATGGCGATATATTTCCGTCCTTTCGAGCGCCGAATCAGAACTCGGCGGCGGCGCGCACGCCGTTGATGAACAGATGAATGCCCAATCCTCCGGCCTCGCCGCGGCTCCAGCGCGGGTGCTGTTGCGCCAGAATATGGTTCTCCGGGTGAGGCATGAGGCCAAAGACGTTGCCGGCGGCGTTGCAGATACCGGCAATATCGTCCACCGAGCCGCTCGGGTTATGCGGATACCCCGCCTCGGGGCGTACCTCTACCGACGCAGCCATATTGGCCGCCATGGCGTCGTCGGCCACGGCCACATAGCGAAGGGCCACCAGTCCATCATCCCACAACGCCTGGCGTGTCTCCTCATCGGGCACGGCCAGGCGTCCCTCGCCGTGAGCCGCCGGACAGAGAATATCCTCTTCCAATCCGCGGGTGAACAAACACCGGCTGTCGGGCTGGACGCGCAGTCGCACCCAGCGACAATCGAAATGTCCGTGTCGGTTAAAGGTCAGCGTCACCCGCTGCTTCGGCGCCGGCCCGGGCAGATAACCCGCCTTGACCAGGGTTTGAAACCCGTTACATATCCCGATCACCGGTCGCCCCGACGCCACAAACTCGTCCAGATCCTCACGAAAACGATGATGCAGGTCGTTGGCCCACAGCCGGCCCGCCCCCAGGTCGTCTCCGTATGAAAAGCCACCGGGCAACACCAGCATCTGATAATCGCCCAACCGGCGCTCGCCGAAAATGATCTGATTGATATGCACGATCTCGGGCGCGCCCCCGGCCAGGTCGCAGGCAGCGGCGGCATCGCGGTCGCGATTGGTGCCCGGCGCGTGCATGATGATGATACGCGGTACGCTCATGCGACGCCCTCCCTCTCGTTGTCAGCCTCTTCCAGATGTCCACGCCAGGCCCGTCGGATCTCTTCGACCGGCAGGGAAAAGAGCACATCTCCCATCTCATCGCGCACCGTCAGAGCGGCATCCGACACCACCCGACCGATGCGAGCATGAGGCACGTCGTCCAGCAGCGCCTCGAACGCGCCCTCATCGCCCGGCGCCACCTCGACCAGATAGCGCCCGTTCGATTCGGAGAAGAGCAGCCAATCGGCATGGCGCTCGTCTTCACCACCGGTCGGAATGCAGCCCAGCGACACATCGGCGCCCACCTGCCCCGCCAGGGTCATCTCGGCCAGCGCAACCGCCAGCCCGCCCTCTGAGCAGTCATGGCAGGCCCGTACCAGTCCGCGGCGCATGGCGCCGTGCAGCGCCCGCGCCGTCGCCGGCCCCGCCTCGGCCATACCGGGCACCGAATTGCCCACATGGCCGTGCAGTCGATAGTAGTACGAGCCGCCCAGCTCGCGCCGTGTCTCACCCAGGATATAGAGCGTGTTCCCCGGTGCTTTGAGAT
>JBMNOI010000060.1:0-23318 GCA_050942995.1 Anaerolineae bacterium | reverse complement strand
CGATGCGGAGGAACGAACGTTCCCCCGCATGATGTTTTTTGCGCTGTCCCTCATAACCGGCATTCATAGTTGCGTTTGACAAGCCCCCGGTTGGTTTGCCGCCATAATCACATTTCCATTCCGGCTGCTGCGCATCACATGGTACCGGCAGAGACATGGTGAGACATATTCCATGTCTCCGGGAACATACCATTGTAGCGCGCCCTTACCAACAGGTCTGAGCTCAGCCGTGAGCCATGCCGATTCCATATCCAAACGACACTTGAGGAACCGACAGACTCATCAAGCAAGGAGCAAATGACATGCAGCAACCGAACCGTGGCAAGATCATTGCGACAGCCGCATTCGGCGTGAATCTGTGCCTGGGCGTTCTGTACGCGTGGGGCGTCATCTCAGCCGCCCTCGTCGACCATCTGGATTGGACGGTCACCCAGACGCAACTCCCCTATATGTTCGCCTGCGCCTTCTTTGCCCTCTCTATGGTGCCCGGAGGACACCTTCAGGATCGCCTGGGCCCCCGTCGGGTCATCGCCGCAGCCGCAATCCTCATCGGGCTGGGACTGTTCATGTCGGGAGTCACCATGACAGTCGCGGGCAAGATCGTCTTTTTCGGTATCGTCTTTGGCACCGGGATAGGCCTAGGTTATGCGGCGTCCACGCCGGCCGTCGTCAAGTGGTTCGACCGTCACCAGAGAGGATTGGTCTCAGGGATTGTCGTCAGCGGATTTGGCCTGGCGCCCCTTTTCATGGCCCCTCTGAAGACATGGCTCATCTCGTTGTTCGACATTCGTGGCGCGTTCATGAGTCTAGGCGGGTTGTTTTTCCTGATCATCCTGATTCTCTCGCGGCTGATCATCAATCCTCCGGCGGGATTTGTACCCCGGACCGGGGGCCGCGTCCAGAGAACCAACACGTCGGACGAATCGACCGAATGGCACTGGCGCCGGATGCTGCGCACGAAACAGTTCTACATCCTGTGGATCACCTTCTGCTTCGGTACCTTTGCCGGCCTGTTGATCATCGGACAGATGAGCAAGCTCGGCCTTGAAAAGGCCGGCATCACCGCCCCCTTTTTACTTACGAGCGTCTACGCCGTCGCCAACACACTGGGACGGATCGCCCTTGGCTCTATCTCCGACAGACTGGGACGCGAGCGCAGCCTCTTTATGCTGTTCGTCGTCCAGGTCATCACCTACATCGCGTTCCCCTATCTCAGGCAGCCGGGGACGCTGATGCTGGGAATATCCATCGTGGGCATTACGTTTGGCGGCATGCTGACCATCTTTCCGGCGATTACGGCCGACTATTATGGCCTTCGCGGAATGGGGATGAACTATGGGTTGGTATTCACCGCCTGGGGTATCGGCGGGGTGTTGGGTCCTTTGTTGGGCGGCATCGTGAGAGATATGACCGGCACCTACATAATGAGCTATGTGATATCGGCGCTGTTAAGCGCTGCCGGCGCCCGGCTCACCCTCAAGCTCACCGCATCCAAACGGGAAAAGGATAGCCTGGTTGCCGTGCCGGCAACGAATGACTGAGCATCATTCGGCAAATGCCGGCATTAAAAAGAACGGGGGGCAACCCGGATCGGGTTGCCCCCCGTAGCTTTCGATTCGAGCGGAGACTATTCTTCGGCGCCGCCGATATCGACGGTGCGATGGCTCGTCGGGGGGCTCACCAGCCCACCGCTGGACGTCACCTTGCCGCTGCTGCCAAAGAGCCGCATCTTGTGGCGGACCACTTCCTTCACCGCCTCGCGCGAGTTTATCAGGAGCTGGCGCGGATCCACGGTTTCGGGCCGGGCTTCCAGCGCCTCACGCAGCGCCCGGGTAAAGGCCTGGTTCAGCATGGTGGCCACATTGATCTTGGCGATACCGTGCTGAATCGCCTCTACCTCGCTTTCCTCCTTCACACCGGAAGAACCGTGCAACACCATCGGAATGCTCACCGCAGCTTCCAGCTCTTTCAATCGCTCGATATCCAGCTCGGCTTGAGCGTCCTTCATCGCGTGCACCGAGCCGATCGCTACGGCGAGGCTATCGCAGCCCGTGCGCGCGACGAAATCGGCGGCCTGGTCGGGATCGGTCATGGCCGCACGCACTTCTTCCTCGCTCACGTTATCGGCCGCCTGGAGCACTTTACCCAACTCGGCCTCGACGGGGATCCCGCATATATGAGCGATCTCGACGATCTTTCGGGTGGTGGCGACGTTCTCCTCATACGGCGCCTTGGAGCCGTCGTACATCAGCGATGTAAAGCCGACATGCAGGCAGCGCACGTTCTGCTCGAAATCGGTGCCATGGTCGAGGTGCAGCACCACGGGCACATCGGCCTCGGCGGCGGCCGTCTTGACCATGGCCGCAGAGAAGGCGAGCCCGGCATAGCGAATGGCGCCCTGGCTAACCTGCAGGATCACCGGCGATCGTTCTTCCACCGCGGCATCCACGATGGCCTGAATCTGCTCCATATTGTTGGCGTTAAAGGCGCCCACCGCGAAACGACCCTCGCGGGCTGCCTGCAAAAGCTCCTTACTGGTGACCAGTGGCATGGGCTATCGCTCCTTTCGATGTTGGCTCGACGAATCAGATTGTGGCTGGATGAGAATACAAAAAAGACGGGGTATGACAAAAGCCCCACGTCTCACCTTTGTAACAAGTTGCCCTCCTGCCTGTTTGTCAGGACGAAGCATTTACGGTAGTATGGTGCCGAAGGTGGGATTCGAACCCACACGGAGCAACCTCCAATGGTTTTTGAGACCACCGCGTATACCATTCCGCCACTTCGGCATAATTCGGCTCTAGTATAGGCAAGACAGATCTATCCGTCAAGTTCACCGCGGACGATGGCAAGGGATGGACAGAACGATTCCTGCCCCGCATCGCTCGCTACAGACGATATCGGGCCCTCGACAGTTTCTCCTGCCGTCAGCGCACGCGCCTGACGTTTTCGGAGACACGCCCGAAGGAAACCAGATTCGACCATGCGCGAAGAAGAATTCGTTGCTGCCGCACAACAGGGCGATGTGCACGCCTTTAACCAGCTGGTCCTCAAGCATCAGGGGCTGGTCTATAACGTCACCTATCGCATTCTGCGCGATTCGGAACGCGCCGATGATGCGACTCAGGAGACGTTCTTGCGCGGTTTCCGTGCCCTGCCTCAGTTTCGCGGCGGCTCTTTTAAAACCTGGATCCTGCGCATCGCCACCAACTGCTCTTACGATCAATTGCGGGCGCGCCAGCGACGCCCGGCAACCTCTTTCGACGATATGGTGGGGGATGATGAGCACAATGCGTTGTTGACAGATCGTTCCGAGGCGCCCGAGAGTTATGTCGAGCGACAACAGTTGGGCCGTTTGATTCAGGAGGGATTGGATACCCTGCCCGACGATCAACGTGTCGCCGTGATCCTCAGTGATATTCAGGGACTCAGCTACGAGGAGATCGCCGAATCGCTCAATATTGCGCTGGGCACGGTCAAGTCGCGATTAAGCCGTGGACGGGCCAAAATGCGCGAATATCTGGTTGCCCGCAAGGAACTTTTGCCTCACGAATTCCGTCCTAGATTTGATTAACGATCGAGCTCGTGTTCTAGCTGGAGACAATTCTTTATGATTTTCGGACGACGCGCTGAGCGTGGTCACAAATTTACTCAAGCGAATCTGTCCGCCTATATCGATGACGGCCTGTCCCGCCGTCAAAAAGGGCGGGTAGAAGCACATCTCAAGGTCTGCTCCGAATGTGCGCGAGAGCTAGACGAGTTGCGGGCAACGGTGGATCTGCTTCGTCATGCGCCCCCCCTGTCGGCGCCACGATCGTTCGCCCTGCCGCTGTCAGTTCAGCCCGAACAAGGCCGCTTCCGCCGCCTGAATAACATATACGGATTGATGCGCGGCGCGACGGTTGCCGTGTCGCTGCTCTTTGTCCTGCTGGTCTCGGGAGACATCCTCATCGCATCGGGTGCCATCCCCTTGAGCCCCCGCATGACGGCCGGTGCCGTCGCCTATCCGGCCGAGGGCGAAATAGAGATAACGCAAGATCAGGACGCCGCCCCGTTAATGTCTGAGGCAGAGGAGCCCGAGATGCGCGCCCTGGCCGTGCCCGAGGCAGAGCCGGAGGGCGCCGAAGCACTACAGATGGCCTCGCCACGGATCGATTCGGATGATGAGCCCCTGCCGGCCGACACGCCGGACGCCATGGCGGGTATCGCCGCTATCGAGGCCGAATCCACTCCGGCGCCGGGCGAGACGCCGGTCGCCGCACAGCTCGCCCCTCCGGGCATGGGCGGGGGGCCTGTCGAGTTCGGGCAACCGGCGGGAGCCGAAGCGGATGCCGCAATCCCAGAAGAGGCGGCCGAAGAGGCGGCAGAGGTCGCCGTTATGGAAGCACCGGCCCCCGAACCGGCCGAAGAGGCGCCGGCGACCAGGGCGTCCGCCCCGTCGGAACAAAGTGCACAGGATTCCGACCCTGCCGCGCACCACGACGCGCCAGAGGTCATCATGGCGATCGACCAACCGCTTATGTGGCGGGTGTGGCAGAATATTCGCCCGATCTGGACGGCCCTGTTGGGCGCGCTCTGCGTGCTGCTGGGCGGTACGCTGTGGCTCGGATACAAGCGCCGCGTGTAACCGCCTCTCCGAATCGCACACAATCACCCGAATAGATGGCCGATAAAGTGAATACAGGTCAACGTGTTTTGCATTCCGCCCTGGCTCTGGATATAATCGGGCTTGGGTGAGCGTCCGGTGTCGGGCGACACCGGTCAACGTTGATCCCCAACCCCTCGGTGATGAGTACAACACCGGTGCGTGGGGCGTTGATTTGTCAGGCTCCATCGTATGCCCCGGATGCCAGGCGGGCATGGATGTGAGCCTTTTTATGTTCATTGGGTGGATCAGGAGGAATGCATGGCGAGCGCAACAACAAACAGCCGGCCATCGGATTCGACATGCCATATCCATACCGACCCAGAGGGTTCTGTATTGGCGATGGCCGATCCCGAAGTGGCCCGTATCCTGGCCGACGAAACCCGCCGCCAGGCCGATACGATCGAACTCATTGCTTCAGAGAACTATGTGAGTCATGCCGTACTGGAGGCTCAAGGGTCGGTACTTACTAACAAGTACGCCGAGGGATATCCTGGCCGACGCTATTATGGCGGATGCCACTATGTGGATATGGCCGAAGAACTGGCCATTCAGCGGGCCAAAGAACTCTTTGGCGCCGAACATGCCAACGTTCAGCCCCACTCGGGCTCGCAGGCCAATGCCGCCGCCTACATGGCCGCCCTGAACGTCGGCGATACCGTCCTGGCCATGAGCCTGGCTCACGGCGGGCACCTCACACACGGCCACAAACTCAGCTTTTCCGGACGCGAATACCACTTTGTCCATTACGGCGTGCGTCAGGATACTGAGTATATCGATTATGATGCCCTCGCCGAGCAGGCCGCCGAGGTGCGGCCGCGTATGATTCTGGCCGGCGCCAGCGCTTACCCCCGGGTGATCGACTTTGCCAGATTGCGCGAGATCGCCGATTCCGTCGGTGCTTACCTGATGGTCGATATGGCCCACATCGCCGGGCTGGTCGCCGCCGACATGCATCCCAGCCCCGTGCCCTATGCCGATATCGTCACCAGTACCACCCACAAGACGCTACGCGGGCCGCGTGGCGGGCTCATCCTCTGTAAAGAAAAGCTGGCCGACGCCGTCGATCGGGCCGTATTCCCGGGTATCCAGGGCGGCCCGCTGATGCACATCATCGCCGCCAAAGCGGTGGCCCTGGGCGAAGCGCTTCGCTCCGAGTTTCGCGTGTACCAGAAACGCATCGTCGAAAACGCCCGTGTGCTGGCCCAAGAGCTACAGAACCTGGGCATGCGCATCGTATCGGGCGGCACCGACAACCATATGCTGCTGGTCGATCTGGGGCCGATAGGTGTTACCGGGCGCAAGGCCCAGGATGTGCTGGAAAAAGCCGGCATCGCCTGCAACAAGAACCAGATTCCCTTCGACCCCAGGCCGCCGAGGATCACCAGCGGCATCCGCCTGGGCACACCGGCCGTCACCACCCGCGGCTTTGGCCCGGACGAAATGCGTCGGGTCGCCCGTTATATCGTCCAGGTGCTGGGTGATATGAGCGACGACAACATCCGGCGGGTACGTGAGCAGACGCTGGAGCTGTGTCGCGCCTTTCCCGTGCCCTGCTGACCGGAATAAGAGCGACCACCGGTTGCATCCCGAGTCTCCTTTGATCGAGAAAAAAAAGAGCCGCCTGAAGTATGCCTCAGGCGGCTCTTTTTTTCAGCGTCATCGGCCCCAAAGACGGTCGAATCAACGCCCCAGCATCTCGCGCAGCATGGCCGGATGATCGGTGATGATGCCGTCCACATCCAATGCGATCATGCGCTCCAGATCGGCGCGCTCGTTCACCGTCCAGGGATTCACACGGTAGCCCGCCCGCCGCATCTTCCGGATATAGGCCGCATCGACGGCGTTGAAATGGGGATGCAGCGCCGCCGGACGCACCAGATGCCGCGCCCATGCCCGGCCCAGCGGCAGGGGCATATCCGGCGCATAGAGCAGACCACATTGAATATCCGGCGCCATGCGGCGAATGCGCGCCAGAGTAATCGGACTGAAAGACGAGATCACCGTGGTCTCTTCGATGCGCCGCGCACGGATCATCTCCACCACCTCTTCCTCGATCCCGTCGCGCTTGAGCATCTTCTGGACCTTGATCTCGATATTGATCAGCATGTGCCCGGCCGCCATATCCAGAACCTCACTCAAGGTGGGCACGCGCTCACCGGCAAACTCGTCGCCAAACCACGATCCGGCATCCAGCTCGCGCAGAGCGTAAAAGGGAGTCGCCTCGACCGGCCCCGAGCCGTTGGTGGTTCGATCTAGCGTATCATCGTGGATGACGACGATCTCGCCCGTGGCGCAGCGGGTCACGTCCAGTTCGATGCCGTCGGCGCCGGCCTTGAGCGCCGCATCGAACGCCGCCAGTGTATTCTCCGGCGCCACGTCACGCGCACCCCGGTGGGCGATGATCAGCGGCCTGCGATGGTAGAATGTGTCGTATGCAGTCATGTCTGCCTCCCTCGGCGCGTTGTATATCAGGGAAAGGCTTGTTCTGTCCACTCTTGCGGGTTGACGGCCACCCCACCCACACGCAACTCCCAATGCAAATGGGGCCCGGTGGACAGGCCGGTGCTGCCCAGGCGCCCGACCCGTTCGCCCTGCGCCACCATCTGCCCCTCCTCGACCTCGATGCTGTCCAGATGATGGAGAGCGCTGAGCACGCCGGCCCCATGGTCGATGATGACGGTGCCGCCACGCACCTGAAGCATCTCGGCCAGTACAACCTTGCCCGGCGCAGGCGCCAGAACCTCAGAGCCCAGCTCGCCCGCCAGATCGATACCGGCGTGGTACGACTGAATCGTGCCGTCATAGGCCCGACGGGTGCCAAACTGAGAGCTGACCCGGCCGATATAGGGCCGGTCGAAGAGCCCCTCCCAGCGTATCTCGGGGGAAAAGGTGGCATAGATCTCGGTCACCCGCAACAGCTCCGGCTGCGAGATGGCAGGATCCAGCAGTGCGCCCACCTCGGGAGTAAACGTGATCGACTCGTACTCGAAATCGCCCGCCGCCACATGTAGAACGGTCCCCAGCGTCAGCTCTTGCCCTTCATCACCGATGATGTCGAGTTCGAGGGATTGCGGCGCCAGATCGGCCAGCGCGTGAACGCCCAGCAGCGCGATATGCTCCAGGCCGTCCCGACTGACAAAGTTCAGCGGACTCTCGCCCAGCACGCCCGATACCTGCGCCGGCCGGTTCGTCACCACCCGCACCACGGTGGTATGTCCCTGCCGGGCCTGGCCACCGCTCAATGTGACGTCGGCGCGCAACGGGATGGGCGTCGGCGTGGGAGAGGGCGTCGGAGTAGCCGTCGGTGTAGCGGTGGGCGACGGCGTGGCCGTTGCAGTGGCCGTCGGCTCGGGAGTGGCGGTGGGCGATAGTGACGCGACCAGAGAGCAGCCGGTCACCAGCCATGCCATCAGGATCAACGCAGTCGCCCGAAAGATGGGATGTCGAAGCACAATATTCCTCCTGCAAAGGCGGTATCGGCCCTGCTTGAGAAGGGATAAACCTCGCGCTCTCGCGAGCGATCGGGTGATGTATGGGCGATGGACGGCTTACTCCGGCGTATCCGGGCCCGTCTGCTTGCGGCTGAAATACTCCTCGGCCAGCACCGACATAATCAGATCGTCGTGATACCGCCCCTTGATAAAGCTGGCCTGTCGCAATCGCCCCTCGACCTGAAATCCGGCGGCAAGATAAGCGCGATGTCCGCGCTCGTTAAAGTCCACATGGCGCAGATACAATCGATTGAGGCCCAATCCCTCGAAAGCGATCTCCTGCAACATGCCCAGCGCCTCACGACCGTACCCACGGCCCCAATACGCTTTCTCGCCGATGACGATGCCGACCTCGGCGGAACGGTTCTTCTGATCCAGGTCGAACAGGCTACAATTGCCGATCAGCGTATCCCTCTCACGCTCGACGATGGCGTAGCGATGCTTGTCATCGATGCCACGCTCGTAGAAGCGCAACTCCTGTTCGGAAGAGAGCATGGGGTAGGCGTCACCCAGATAGATGGTGATTTCAGGATCGTTGAACCAGCGAACAAACGTCTCCAGGTCCGAACGCTCCCAGGCCCGCAACGTAATGCGCTCGCCTACAAACATGATGCTGCCTCCCCAGGATATGGGCCGCATTATAGCGGCATTGCCCCACCCTGACAAAGCGACAGCGCCCGATCCCTCCGAACGCCATATCCCAAACCGGCAGCGGCTATCCCAATTATACCAAAATACAAAAGACCGATCGAAAATACTTGACAACCGGCGGGGAATGTTCTATAATGCCCCTAGAACATTTGTTCGAATACTCAGATGATGGCGGAGGCAGAACCGTCAAGGATGGTGTACGGCAAATGAACGGATTGCGAGCATGGCTGGATAAAAAACGAGAGGGCACCCACTATTCCGACCGAATGAGCCGCATTCTCAACGTCTGCCAGGATTGTGGGGTACTGTGGCACGAGGAGCGCATAAGCTATCGCAACGGTCAGAGCGAGGTCCGTCGCATCGACGATATCGAGCCGGCCCATGATGTGCTGGTCACGCCGCAATATGAGAAATATGGGTTGCGCGTGAACCCGCGTGTGCTGCCACGGCTGCGTACGATGAGCGCCCAGTTCGCCTATGCGTTGAATGTGCCGGGCACATCGGTAGAAGTGGACGGGAACATCGTCTATATCCGGGTACCCCGGCCGCGAGAGGGTGACGATATAACCGTCCTCTTTGAAGAGGCCTGGGGCATGGCGCCCGACATCCCCCGGGGCAACCTGCTGCTGGGTGTGGATGAAGAGCATCATCAACTCGTCCTGGACCTCGTCGCACCCACCAATGTGCACGCCGCCGTGGTGGGCATGACCGGCAGCGGCAAGTCGAACCTGATGCGCGCCATGATCCTCTCGGCGCAAAAAATCGGTGGCGCGAGGGTGGCGCTGTTCGACCCCAGCAACGGCTTTCAGGATCTTTCGGGGCATCCCTGCGTGTGGCGTGGCGGCCTGTTCCGCACCGCCGACGAATGCGAGCTGGGGTTGGAGGCGCTGGTGCGTTCCATGGGACGCGAGTTCTTGCCGCTGACCTTTTGCTTTGTCGACGAAGTGCCCGACCTGGTGGCGCAACGGCCGAGCATCAAAGAGCATCTGGCGCGACTGGCCCAGGCGGGACGCCATGCCAATATCCACCTGATCATCGGCGCACAGCACCCTCTGGCCAGCGAACTGGGATCGACCACCATGCGCAACATTCCGGTGCGGCTGGTAGGACGGGTGGCCGATACCGCGGCCGCCTATCAGGCGGCGGGGCGCAGCAACACGGGCGCTGAAAGCCTGCGCGGGCGCGGTGATTTCATCGTCGTCAACGGGAGCACCGTGCGCCATTTTCAGGCGGCCTATGTGTCACCCGAGACGCTGCAATCCTGGGCCAAAGCATATCCTCCCCGCCCGCCACGCATGCCGGTGCAACTGGGGACACCGGCATCCCCTCAGCGTTCGACAATCAGGCGGATGAACGATCACCGCGAAGGCATCGGCCGCCCGCGCGACGAAATCCCTCCTGCGGTGATCCAGGAGATTCGCCGCTACATACGCCAGCACGGTCGGGCGCCTTCGTCCAACTGGGTGTATCGCATGACGCGTTCGATGTTGCCCTCGGGCGGCTTTAATCGCGACAAAACCCGTCGTGCGATCGATCTGGCCCGCAAAGCCCCCGATGCCCGACCTGAAGCCACCACGTCTGCCCGTGTGGGCCAGGAGGCCTCCTGATGGGTAAGGCGATCTTTTTCATCTGTCTGACGGCGCTGTCCGCACTGTTGACCGTGGGGCTGTATCAGGTGCCCCAGCCCTGGCGTGGAATACTGGTGGGGTGGCTGCTGTTCGTCGTCACTCTGGGCGCCATGATCCTGCGTCTGGCCCGGCACTATTTCGCCTACAAGTCGCTACAGCTCACCACGCAGCGCGCCGGGAAACAGCCTCCGGCGCGTAAAGAGGCCGCGCCACGCAACGATCAACTCCGAGACCTTCGTGTGGTCATGTCGGCCTCGGGGGGCGGCGGGCGGCGGGTGGTGCGTTGAACACAACAGTCGATGAACCTGTGCTCGGGTGGCGGCACAGGAAACGGAAAGAACCACCACGCCACCGGAGCGGAGCGAAGGAAAAGGAAGAGCCCCTCAAAGACATCTTTGAGGGGCTCTTCCTTTTTTATATCAAGTCTTCCAGCCGTTGGGCCATCAGCCGATATGCGATCAGGGACAATCCCACGCAAAAGCCGAGGGGGACGAGCAGATCGATCCACAGCGCGAAATGGGCCGCATAGCCGCCCATGAGCAGATGTCGCAAGCCGTCCACCGTATATGTGAGAGGAAGCAGGGCAGCCACTCCCCGCAAAACGGGCATCATGGCCCCCAGCGGCATAAACACCCCGCAGAGAAAGATCATCGGGAATCGGAAAAAGTTGGACATGGCCATGGCGTCGAACACTTCGCGCATCACCAGACTGACGAGCACCCCCATCAGTGCAAAGGCCACACTACCCGGTACGATCACCAACAGGGGCAACCCTCCGGCCAGGGGAAGGCGCCATACCGCACTGCTGAGCAGCCACACCAGCACCCCCGTTGCCGTGCCGAACAGCGCGCCGCTGATCGTCTTGCCTGCCAGCATGGTCGCAATTGATACGGGCGCCATCATCAATCGCTCCATAGCACCGATGCGCTTCTCGAAGGCGATCACCACCGCCTCGACTGAGGTGGCTCCGAAAAGCATCGTCATGCCGATGAGTCCCGGCGCGGCGGCGCGAATGTCACCGGGATCACGCAGATAGAACGCCAGGATCATCACCGCGGGGAAGAGCATACCCCAGCTAATCAGGGGCGGCTTGAGATAGTAGGTGCGCATGTCCTTACGCGCAATATACCAGGCTTTGGCGATCTGCTCTCTCATGCCGCCTGCCCCCCGCGCCCGTTTCCGGCGCCACCGCCACGCATGGCCTCTGCATCCAGGTGAGTAAGCTGCACGAACGCATCCTCCAGCGAGGGATTCGTCGAGTGGATGGCATGGATGCTCACGCCGAGCTGCGAGACGGCCGCGACCACATCGGCCAGCGCCGCCTCCAGAGAGCGCACCGTGAGATGCAGCGTCTCGCCCGACCGGGCCACGCTCGCCACATGCGGCGAACCGGCCAACGCGTCGGCCAATCCATCGCCGGCGCCGTTCACCGTCAGTTCCAATCGGCTCTCACCCTGGATGCGGGCGCAGAGGTTAGCCGGCGAATCGACGGCCACGAGCCGCCCTTTGACGATGATGCCCACACGATCGGCCAGGCGCTCGGCCTCGGCGATCTGATGCGTCGTCAAAAAGATCGTCACCCCCTGTTCGCGCAATCGCAGGATCGTCTGTCGCAGGGCGCGGGCGCTCTGTACGTCCAGGCCCGTGGTGGGCTCGTCCAGAAAGAGGATGGACGGCCGGTGTACCAACGCGGCGGCGATCGTCAGACGGCGCTTCATACCGCCGGATAGCGTGGCAAAGAGCGCATCGGCCCGGTCGGTCAGGTCGAACTCGGCCAGTAGCTCATCGGCTCTCGTCCTCCACTGCGCCCTCGGCAGGCCGTATAGCTGGGCGACAAAAACCAGATTCTCCTGCGCAGTCAGCTCGCCATAGAGGTTCGAACGCTGGGGGACCACACCCACTCGAGCCTTGGCTTCCATCGGCCGCTCGGTAATGTCCAGCCCGTCGATCAGGGCGCGCCCTCGAGAGGGGCGAATAAGCCCTGTCAGGGTACGGATGGTGGTGGTCTTGCCGGCGCCGTTCGGCCCCAGATAGGCAAACAGTTCGCCCTTTTTCACCGACAGATCGAGTTTGTCGAGAGCGCACAAATTGCTGTAATAGTGGGTCAACCCCTCAGTTTCGATGACGTTCACGACAACTCTCCCAGAGATGTTGGAATAAGGCCTCGCCGGCTCAACCAGCGCAACAGATGGGTGCTGCCCAGCCCGACAATGGATCCGACGGCCATATTGGTCACGACCGAAACGGCCGTGGTGAGCAGGGCCAGCGCCAGCGGCCAGCGTCGCAGACGAACCATCGGGCGCACAAACTGTAGCCCCACCATAAACATCATCCCGCCGATAAGGGGCATGGGAAAAGCGCCCAGCAGACTGTCCAGCGACTGCCCCAAAAAGACGCCGAGTCCGATCTCGATAAGGCCCTCGAGAATGTTGGTGCCGGCGGTGCGCGCCCCAAAGTAATATTGGCCGGCCAGCCCCTGTGAGCCGTGGCACATGGGCATGCCGCCAAACATGGACGTCACCACATTCATCACGCCCATGTTGAGCATCAATCGCTCCTCGCTCACCGGTTTGTCGGGGAACAGATCGCGAATCATGGTGGCCGTCGCCAGCACCGCGTTGGTGATCGTCAACGGGATCTGGGCAAATCCGGCCAGCACCATGGCCTGCCACACATCCCCCCATGCAGGCATGACGAAACGAGGCAACTGAAAGCTCACATACAGGTTGGGCAGCAGATCGCCCCGCACCCCCATGATGAGCACGCCCAGCCCCATGATGACCAGTGTGGCCGGCGCATAGCGGTTCTCTCGCAACAGCAAAATGATAGCCAGCGCCAGCAATCCCATCCAGGGCACCGGCGCCATCATGCGCAGCGCCTCGAACCCCAACAAAATCCCCAGCGCGAGCTGGATACCGCGCACCAGATAGACCGGCGTGATCTGGACCAGTTTGCGCATGGCGCCGGTGAGGGCCAACACAAACCATACCAGGCCCAACCCGAGCCCCGATGCCGCCACCATCGAGGCCGTCCAGCCCTGCGCGATAGCCGCCGCCGACACCACCTTTTTCGGCTCGACCGGCATGGGCAGACGATAGATCAGGCCGGTCACGATATTGGTCAGGCCGATCATAACAAACAACGCCGTGGGATTGATGCCGGTGACGACGATGAGCCCCACCGCCAGGGGAAATAGCGTACCGAAATCTCCCATGGACCCGGCCAGTTCGCGCAGATTGAATTCAAAGTCCTTATAACGGCGTGGATCGCGCTGCAACGATATCCCCCCTCTTCGATCGCATGGTGCGTTAGCAAATCACGAACTTGATTTTGCCATGAAAGATGGGCTCTGTCCAAGTCAGAGATGCCGGCTATGCATCACAACGCAGGGCGCGCCGCGTCTCTGCGGCGCGCCCCATCCGAAATCGCAACGTCTGTCTGGCCCTCGCTCTAAAAGCGAGGTAAACGCCCCATTCTAAAACGCGCTCTAGCCCTCGGCCTCGATGGCGGCGATATGTTCCTCCACCGCCCGAGCCTCGGTGCGCAGATCCTCCAGATAAGCCCTGAGCCAGTTCAGCCGCTCCTCGCGGGTGCTGAACCGCCTCTGGAACGTGCCGTGGCCGCCTACCGGCCCGCCACAGCCGCACTCGCACAACCTCTCGTCGTGACATTCACATTCATGGCCGCCCCCGCAGCCGCATTCACGCGAGCCCTCGTGACCGTGATGATGCCTCTCGCAGCTACATGCTCCATGTCCATGACGGGCACGACGCGTACCATGTTCGCCACAGCGACACTCATCACCATGGTGGTGATGCGTTGATCCGCAACAACAACCGCTCATCCTGTCACCTCTCTGTATCTGTGAAGTAATCTTTGTATTCCGCCAGAAAACGATCTAGCTGTGCCCGCGTCTGCCGGATATTGACGGCCCAGGCATGCAGGTACTCTCTGCCTTCCGGCGTCACCTCGTACAGGCGTCGCGCCGGCCCGGTACCCGTTGTATCCCACATCGAACGAACCAGACCGTCCCCTTCGAGATTACGCAGCGTACGATAGAGCATGCCGGGGTCCGCTTCGGGTGTTTCTTCGTTCTCGGCCAGGCGCTCCATCAGCTCGTAGCCATAGCCCGGCCGCTGCAACAGCATGAGCAACAACCATGGCTGAATAAAGCCACGCACGCCGCCCCCACTGGGGCGACAACAGTGCCCGTCGTCCCCATTATGCCCCTGGCATGTCCCGCCACACATGGCAACCTCTCCTCACGATCATCTCATCTATATGACACGAACATATAGATGTTAGTAAAAAAGCGGGCCGGCGTCAAGCTACTGCACCGACCCGCCAGAGCGCCCTCTTATGCGGGTGATGTGCCTGCCATCGTTCCCTCTCCCTCACCGGGAGACCGCTTGAGCCGCACGATGATCCACAGGCTGATGATGGCCCACACCGTCAGATAAGCCTCGACCACCCAGATCGGCCAGCCCAGCAGGGTCAGCATCCCCGGTCCGGTGAAATCCAAAAAGGCGTGCAGCCCCAGGGCGATCCAGAACCAGCGCGCCTGCCCGCGGGTGAACACCTGCAACACGATTACCGACATGGCGATATGGAATGGAATGGTGGCGATGCGTTCCCAGGCGCCCCACAGCGGCTCGTACCATGCGAGGGCCATAATCTGCTCTCGCGCCGCCAGCAGCTGCTCCAACATCGGCCCGGAAAATTGCTCCTGTAACATCTCAACGCTCATGCCGGCAAGCGCCAGACTCTGGAGCAAACTGAACAAACCCAGCAAACCGACGAACACCGCCGACTCGAATCCACCATGGCCCAGGCCAAAGGCGGCGCCGTTCTTCCACTCGTAGGTCAGGTAGCGGGGAAACAGCCAGCGGTAGCCTGCCCATCGCCCCACCGTCTCGAACAGGCCTGCCGTCACCGCCAGAGCGGCGGTCCACACCACCTGCAGCGTGGGCGAGGCCTGCACCGCCGGCGCCAGAACCGGCCCCAGCAACGAGATGATCGGCAACCGCAACACAATCTGGAACACGAAAAAGATCAGCGCCCCATACAGAAAGGGTCGCCATCCCACACCGTAACGCCGAGCGAACCAGAGAGCCAGCACAATGGGAAAAGCGATCTGAATCAGAATGGCGATCCCCCAGGCGATGATGACCGTTCTGTCCATATGAACCCTTCTTTCGCGACGAACCGGGTGAATACGATGGTGGCATTATATCAGCCTGTGCGCAGTTTACCAAGGTATCGTCCGTCGTAATGCTCTTGACGTCTCACCCTCACCCGATTATGCTGCCGCCAGACCGATGCGCCGATTCCGACACTCACCAGAGAGGGAGGAAGCCATGGCCGAGAAACCGATCATCACCGGCGTCGAGATCACCGAGTTCGAATACACGCTGAACGAACTGGGCTATGATTATAACGGGTTCAATCTGGTCCATGTCCCCGGCAGCACGGTAACGCAACGCAGCGCCGTACTACAGATCCACACCAACGTCGGCATCACCGGTGAGTATGTCACCGGCATGAGCCACCTCTCCACCGTTCCCGGGTTCGCCGGATATCTCATCGGCAAGAACGCTCTGGAGAGAGAACGTATCTACCAGGATATCAAGCGCGCCCTGCGACAGATGGCCCGCGTCGGGATGGCCGCCGTCGACGTCGCTCTGTGGGATATCGCCGGCAAGTACTACGATGCGCCCATTTATGAGTTGCTGGGCGGGCACATCAAGCCGCTCAAATGCTATGCCAGTACCACCCACGGCGACCACAACGGCGGGCTCTCCTCCCCCGAGGCCTATGCCGATTTCGCCGAGCGATGTCTGGAGATGGGCTATCCCGCGTTCAAAATCCACGGGTGGGGCGGCTCGCTGGTCGATCTGGAGGTGGCCACCATCCACGCTGTGGGGCAGCGGGTGGGCGGCAAGATGGATCTGATGCTCGACCCCGCCTGCGAACTGGAGACGTTCGGCGATACGGTCAAAGTCGGCTGGGCCTGCGATGAGGAACGCTTTTTCTGGCTCGAAGACCCCTACAAAGACGGCGGCATCTCCCAGTTCGCCCATCGCAAACTGCGCCAGATCATCCGCACCCCCCTGCTGATGACGGAGCATGTGCGCACGCTCGAGCCCCACGTCGATTTTGCCCTGGCCGACGCCACCGACTATCTGCGCGGTGATGTGGGCTATGACGGCATCACCGGGGTCATCAAACTGGCCCACGCCGCCGAAGGACTGGGATTGGATATCGAGATGCACGGCCCCGGTCCCGCGCAGCGCCATCTGATGACCTCTGTCCGCAATACCAACTATTACGAGATGGGGCTGGTCAACCCCAAAGGAGAGGGCACTTTTGCCCCTATCTATGCGAACTATCGAGATGGGCTGGATGCCGTCGATGAAAAGGGCTGTGTATACGCTCCCCAGGGGCCGGGGTTGGGCGTCGATCTGGATTGGGACTATATCCGGGCCCACACCACCGATCACGCCCGATTCGACTGAACGATATCGCTCGGGCCACAGTTCGGTATCGTAGAATTCGACAGGTAGTGTTTGATAGAAAACGGGCGGCATGGTATAATGCATCGCCGACTGCGGAGAGGTCGCATAGTCCGGTCGAGTGCGCACGATTGGAAATCGTGTAGGCCACAAGCCTCGCGGGTTCGAATCCCGCCCTCTCCGCCAAATCAGCTACCACCTGTCGATAAAGAACGCTATCGACAGGTGGTAGTTTTTTACTTGCGGCCCAAAAATGTCGATCCACTTGTTCTTCCTGTGTGAACGAGCATAATCTCATTTGCCTATTTAATCGAGACCGGCACATCTCGTCGATAATCGGTTGCCTTGCCGGATGGTCTACCACGAATCGATACATCCGGTTGGTGGAGACGTGCTTCATCGTACAACGACGTGTGCATCAATATGCTGAAAGGCGATCAAAATGAAGGGTAGCTTCTCCGAGGTCAAATTGTTCCAGGTCAAACCGGACAAGCTGGCGGAATTCGAAGCTCTCATAACGAATGTTGCAGAAGCACAGCGACAACAACCCGGATGTATCGATGTAAAATATGTCAAGCGATTTTTCACGATAGATGGAGTTGAAGCGGGAGATCCTCCGAGAGAGTTAACAAGAATTGTGAAATGTGTCAGATATTTCTCCTACTGGGAGTTCGACAACAAGGAAAGTTACGGCAAAGCCGTTAAATGGTTCTTTGATACGTACGGTAAGGAAATCCAAAGGCTACTCATTATGCCCTTTGACATTCATTGCGGCAACAGCATCTACTAGGTCGACGGGTCAAGCCTGATGAAACACCACCTGATGACAAGAGCGATCATGTCGGCAGGTGGTGTTTGTTCTATCCATGAAAAGCATATAAGATGATAACAAGCACAATCCTCATAGAATATGGATAAAGGATATCGGCAAGACGTATGGGTAGAAAGCAAATCAGATGTCATGGTGACGCGACCCGATTCGATGAGGTAGCCGATTTTGTCTATCACCTCTTTGGAAAGAGTATCAAATACATCGCGGATGTCGCCGGCGGGCAGGGGTTGCTGACAAGGATTTTGAACAAAAAGTACAATTATGAATCAGAGGTCATTGATCCAAGGGAATACAAGATCAGAGGAGTGCCCAACCGGCAGAGCGAATATTCACATGATATGGCGCCTTATTACGACCTGGTCATCGGGCTGCATCCAGATGAAGCCACAAGAGAAGTCGTAGAAAGCGCAAAAACAAGGCCCGTGCTGGTGATCCCCTGCTGTAACTTTTGGGACAGGACGCGGAAATTGGGCTCGAAGGAACTGATAAACGAAATATGCGCTTACCTTGACTCGATAAGCATTCAATACGAGATCGTTCATTTCAAATTTAAGGGGCCAAAGAATATAGGGATCTTGACCACAAAAGAATAGAGGGAATCGATCACACTCGCGGCCTGCGTTGCTGATGGCGTTTCTTCGTCGTAATATCATCTGTTGGCCGAAAGGAAAAAGCTCATGACGTACATCAGGCTCACCTTCAGCTCCGAGATGCTCCACGGGAACACCGACGTGTCGGTGTTCTACCCCGACCCCCCTCGCCTGCCGGGTCCTCCCGGCCCCAGGCCCGAGGCGACCGGCAGCAGCAAGTATGACAAGCGCAAGCGTTACCAGGTCCTCTGGCTGATGCACGGCGGCGGCGGAGACTATACCGACTGGCCGCTGGACGCCATGATCCAGCGCAAGTGCAATGCGGCACAGATCGTCGTGGTGATGCCGACCATCCGCGACTTTGTCAGCATGATGAGCGGCGCCGATTACCTGCGATATGTGGCGGAGGAATTGCCCGAGTTTATCGGCTTTCTCTTCCCCATCTCGCGCAAAAGAGAGGATAACTTTATCGCCGGGCTGTCCTACGGCGGCTATTTCTCGTATCGCGTCGCCCTGAACTATCCCGAGCAGTATGCCTGTGTGGGAAGTTTCTCGAGCCCACTCGATGTCGCCATGGATATTCAGCGATATCACGCCGATTCGCCCACCCATCCGAGATATGACACGATCGCCGGAACCGATCTGGATGTCATGGGCATGGCGGCCAGACTAAAAGAGGCCGGGCATTACATTCCGCGAATGTACCAGGCGTGCGGCACCGAGGATTTCACCTGGGATTTCAACATCTCGGCGCGAGATCACTTTCGCTCATTGAGCCTGGATCACACCTGGGTGCAGGGCACCGGTGCCCATACTTTCGAGTTCTGGGACGAGCACCTGAAACGATTCATCGACTGGCTGCCTTTAAAGGGCGCCGGATTCATTCCGGGGGAGGAAGAATAATGGCAAGGCTTCAAATGCACACCGGAGTGCCGGGCGTATCGGTGGATGCCATCGTCCCGGAATATGCGCGTTCCGCCAAAGTGAAAGAGATGTCTCGCACCGAGTACTATGCCGGGCGCGCCCTGCCCGTGCTATGGCTTCTCCACGGCGGGGGAGGCAATAGCGGCGACTGGCTCCGATATACCCAGATCGAGCTGTTTGCCGAGGAAAAAAGGCTCATCGTCGTGTGCCCCTCCGCCGAGAACAGTTGTTATGTGAACATGGCGCGCGGCGTGCAGTGGCATGATCTGATCGCAGACAAGCTGTGGGCGACCGTTCATGGAATGCTCCCCACCTCTGACAGGCGAGAGGACAATTTCATCGCCGGGCTTTCCATGGGCGGATATGGCGCCCTCAAGTTCGCCTTTTCTCGCCCCGATCGCTACTCCTGGGTCGGGAGCTTTTCCGGTGGGGTAGAGATCCCCCAGGAGTACGCAAGGGGCGAGTTCAAAGTACCCGGAGCACGTGATGTGTTTGGAGACCCCTCCCGGGTTCTCGGAGGGCCAAACGATCTGTTCCACCTGGCCGACCTTCTCAAAGAGAGCGGACAGCAGGCGCCGACGTTCTATCTCTCCTGCGGCACAAAGGATCGGCTCTATGACCACAGCGTCCGCTTTCGAGAAAAGGTGCAAGCACTGGGCTTTGACATCGTCTGGGATGAGGGCGATTACGGCCATGAGTGGCGCTTCTGGAACGAACAAGTGGAAAAGTTCATCGCCCGGCTACCGCTGAAGTAGCGTCACCGGCACGGAATGAGAGTGACGAGAATATCGGCGCTCCAGGAGCGCAGCCCCCCCTTCCGAAAGCCTCCTTTCGCCTCCTTCGGAGGGGGGGTGTTTTACGACTTGATATCTCTTTCCGAATCGTACAGAATCCATGCCCGTAAGGGTTGCTATGGCCCGTAAGGGTTGCTATGATCACACCATACAATGCAGAGACGCGGCCCCTATAAGTCAATCCGTCGTTTAGCATCAATTTGATTGGAGATCTATATGCCAACGTGTGATGGCAATCCAGAGCACGCCCCCTCATCCCTTCTGGATGACATGCCTGAGGCAGAACGGGACTCTTGCAATCTATCGCAACTGGCAGCAGAGCTCCCCTATGCTGTCGCCATCACCCAAGGTCCCACCCATCGCCTGATCTTGGCCAATTCACGGTTTGAGCGGATGACGGGCGAAAGGGATCTGCGCGGCCAATCGCTGGACAGCGTCTGGCCCGGTCCGCCTCACGCACTCGGTCCGTTTCTCGACAGGGCATACCATGAAAAACGACCGTTCTACATCGGCGATGTCCCCATTCAGCCATCTGACGATCGCGATGTCGAACCGTGCCGCGTTTCCCTGATCTGTACGCCGAGGTGCGACGCATCCGACCGGATCATCGGCTTGCTGATGATGGGGATCGAGTCCACCGAACTGATCCGGGCGCACGGCGAGGGCGAGCAACCGGCGATGCAGATGCCGGATGCCTGCTGCCAGAGCAGCGAGGTGCGCTATCGGCGTCTGTTCAACCGGCTGGGCGATGCCTTTGTACTCTACGAGTTCATCTATGATGACGAGGGTAACCCTTGCGACCTTCGTTATCTGGACGTCAACCCGATGCTGGCCGGCCGCCTCGGTCGCTCGCGTGAAGAGATCATCGGCCGAACGGTGGGCGCTCTGTTCCCCTCGACGTTGCCCTCAGCACTCGCCCGACTCACTCGCGTGGATCAGACGGGTGAGCCCGAGCGATTCGAGCATGTCGACGAGATTACCGGTCATCAATATGAGAGCCTGGCTTTCAGCCTGACCGCAGGGCAATGCGCCACCATATCGAGAGACATCACCGAACAGCGGCGGGCCGAACAGGCCCTGCGCGATCTGAACGAGACGTTGGAGCAGCGCGCCAAGGAACGCACCGAGCAGCTTCGTGCCCTGGCCGCCGAGCTCGGCCGCGCTGAGGAGCGCGAGCGACAACGAACGGCCCGTATCCTGCACGACCATATGCAACAGCTGCTGGTTGCCACGCAAATGCAGGTGGATATCGTCCGAAATGCCGACCCCGACCTGCAATCGGTCGCCCTGGATCGTATCCACGAGATGATCGCCGAATCGATCCGCACATCCCGCACATTGACGGCCGAGCTGAGCCCGCCGTTGCTCTACGATGCAGGACTGCCCGCTGCGCTAGATTGGCTGGGGCGCTGGAAGCGTGAGCGGTATGGGCTCATCGTCGATCTGGATATCGACGACGAGGCTCAGGTGCCCGACGAGGGGCTACGCGCGTTTCTCTTTCGCTCTGCCCGTGAGCTGCTTCTCAATGTAGTCAAACATGCCGGCACCCATCGCGCCACCCTGAGCCTGAAACGATACCGCGGCGAGGTGTGCCTGACGGTGGAGGATGCCGGCAAGGGGATGGCGACGGAACATGCGTCTGCCCGCCAGAACACCTTTGGCCTGTTCAGTATTCGTGAGCGCATCGAGTATCTGGGAGGGCATATGGAGCTTGTCAGCGCTCCCGGGCAGGGTACCCGGATTACTCTTTGTGCTCCATTACAGATACAGATCGATACCCCCATCGATGATTTGCCGGTAGATCGTTCGGAGAGACATCCCGTAGAGCGGCAAACACCCCCCGCTTCGGGCATCATCCGGGTGCTGGTGGCCGATGACCACCGCATTATGCGGCAGGGGCTGGTCATGCTTCTGGAACAGGAGCATGACATTCGCGTCGTCGGAGAGGCCGAAAACGGCCGCCAGGCGGTGGAACTGGCTCGTGCGCTATTCCCCGATGTGGCGCTGATGGACGTCAGCATGCCCCTCATGGACGGGATCGAGGCCACATCGATCATCCATCGGGATCTCCCCAGGGTTCAGGTGGTCGGTCTCTCGATGTTTGCCGAGCAAGAGATGGCGCAGCGCATGTACAACGCCGGAGCGGCGGACTATCTCAGCAAGAGCGGCGATCTGAGCGAGATCGTCCGTGCCATTCGTCGCGCCGCAAGAGTTCGCCGGGATAGATGATCTCCACCTCGGCGTCTGCGTCCTCCGACTATACACGGTGAGGCCCTCAGCTCAGCGGCGACAGCCCCTCCCTCGCCGGCCCGCTGCGCAACGTCCCGTCCGCCTCGAATCGCGAGGCATGGCACGGGCAGTCCCAGGTCCCTTCGCCGGTGTTCCAATCCACCTGGCAGCCGGCATGCGGGCATACCGGCGAAAGCCGGATCACCGAGCCATCTTCCGCTTTGTAGACGGCAACTTGCTGGCCACCCAGGGTGACGATAGCCCCCTGCCCTGTCTCGATCGCATCGATCACTGCCTCCTCTGACGCGCCTTCATTCGATCTACCAGACTGCCGCTCACATGCGGCCACCAACAACGTCACCAGGGCTGCGCCGAGAAATTGACGCCGAGTCCAATGCTTCATCTCTTACCGCCTTTCTGCAATGGATAACGACTCACGATCGACGATCGACGATGGCGACGCCGGGATCATAACCCCATTCCCTTGCGTCTGTAGAAGATGTAGTAGAAGGAGTATATACCTACCCGGGGTAATTATACAAGTCGGTACGAGGCCCCCGGCCGATCATCCGCCGTTTCCCCGGACGAGTATTTGACATAATTTACAAAATAACAGATAATTACAGATATGATGGGGCAACATACCAGAGATCACCGCGCACCGATCGAGCCCCGTGTGCTCTGACACCGCAATGATGAATGGGCCCGGTGAACAAAAGTGCGTATGGAATCAGAAATGGAGAGAACGATATGGCCATGGATAGCGCGCACGAGGAGACGATCTGCCGTGAGGGCGGCCAATTTGATGAGCTGCTGTGCCGGATGGCCGAGAATGCCCCCTTTGCCGTGGCCCTGCTGGAGGGGCCCGAGCATCGCATCCGCCTGGCCAATCCCCTCTTTCGCGAGGTTGCCCGCAACAAGGGAGAGATCATCAACCGCACGATAGCCGACGTATGGCCCGAATCGGCCAAAGTGTTGATCCCTCTGCTAGATCGCGTCTACCGTACCGGCGAGGGCCA
>JBMNOI010000059.1:0-23729 GCA_050942995.1 Anaerolineae bacterium | reverse complement strand
CTTGAGGTGAACCTTTTGATAATCCCCCACGACTTCTCCGTCAGGATCGACCAGCACGGCCGCGCTATAGACGACGCTTTCGACCTTTTGCTTCTCGGCCAATCCAAAGGCGATATAGGTATCGTGCTCAGCAGCGCAGCGGGCCATGGTGGCGACGGCGTGGCCCGAAACACCCTCGGCCAGATCGGCAAAACGCAGGCCACATTCGTAACCGGTCGTGCACAGCTCGGGGAACACCACCAGGTCGATATGCCGCCCGACACAGGCCTCTTCCACGATCCGGATCATCCGATCCAGATTACGCTCCACATGGTTCAACACGGGTGCAAACTGGGCAAGCGCAACGGTTACCTCACGCATCGTACGGGCCCTCCTCTTTTGTCCGGGCATGAATTAGAACAGATGTTCGCGTGAGCAACATAGCACAGTCTGCATAAAAACGCAAGAAGAAGCCGTAGGCAGGCAGGAACATAAGGCGACCGAGAGTCGCACAGTCTGCGGACTGCCCTTGTAAGCGCCGATTCGAGAGTATCCGGCCGCATCATAGACCGGACGATTATTTGGGGAAAAAGTAGAGACGGCAGGCGCCTGAAAAGGATACGCTCAGACGCGCCCTGCATCCTGCCGCAGGCGATCCAGCACCTCCTGCAGCTCCGCCGGGATGGCCGAAACGAAGGACAGGGCCTCTCCGGTAACGGGATGCTCAAAAGCCAATCGCCAGGCATGCAGCCACTGTCGCGGAGCGTGAATCGTCTGCCACCGGAATCCATACACTCGATCGCCCACAATAGGGTGTCCGATCGAGGCAAAATGAACGCGCAACTGGTGCGTCCGCCCGGTCAACAGATCCGCCTCGACAAAGGTGCTGTTCGGCAGATGCTGACGCACACGGTAATGCGTCAGGGCATAACGTCCGCCCTCTTGAACGACGGCCATGCGCGTGCGATGCACGGGATCGCGTCCGATGGGCGCCTCGATAGCGGCCTCATCGGGTAATAGACGACCGTAGACCAGGGCAAGATAGATCTTTTGCACGGTCCGCGCCTGAAACTGGGCTTGCAGATCGGCCTGTGCCTGACGTGATGCGGCGATAACCAGCAGACCGGATGTGTCGCGATCCAGCCGATGGACGATCCCCGGCCGTTGTGGATCCAGATCGGCCGAGACCACATCGGGGCGGCGCGCCAGCAGGGCGTTCACCAGCGTACCGTCTGATTGTCCCGCGCCGGGATGCACCACCAGGCCCGCGGGCTTTTCGATGACGAGGAGATGCTCGTCTTCGTACACCACATCGAGGGGTATTTCCTGTGCGAGGAGCTCGGATGTCTCGTCATCTGGGGGAAGAATGACCCGAATCGTGTCGCCGGGTTCGGGCAGATAGCTCGGCTTGACCGTTTGCCCGTTGACAAGAACGCGCCCGTCTTTGATCAGGCGTTGTATGGCCGAACGAGAGTAGCCGGTGAGCTGCCCGGCGAGCTGGATATCCAGGCGTTCTGCGGGGTTTTGCACCCGGACATCGATGATCCGTTCGTCATTCGCCATGGCCTTCGGACCATGATTCGTTGGGTTCATCCGAACGTCTGGACTCGCTACGGGACGCCAAAAAGTCTTCCTGACCGCTCTCGGTGAACAGGGCATAATAGGCCAGAAGGACCGTACCGATCACAACCGCGCTGTCGGCCACATTGAACACGGCCCAGACACGGAAATCGATGAAATCGGTCACATATCCCTGCGTCAAGCGATCGATCAAGTTACCCGCGGCGCCGCCGAGTTGCAGCCCAAAGGCAATACGAAGCAACGGCGTGGCGCGCGCGAGCTGTCCCGAATAGGCGATAATGAGCAGTACCACCACCATTGCGACGGCAAGGAACACCGTACCCAGGCCGGGAAACAGGCCAAAGGCGGCCCCGGTGTTGTGCACATGAGTGAATGTAACGATCTGGCCCAGCCCCGGAATGGGATCCCATGACGTATTCAACGGCAAATAGCGCCGCACCAACGCTTTGGAAATCTGATCCAGAGCTATAATGGCCAGAGCAACGGCAAACAGGAAAAGGCTGCGACGGTTGACGCTCACCTTGGGGGCAGACAAAAGAGACTCCGTTCTGTATAGCGTCTTAGCGCGATTCCAGGTCGCGCTTGCAGTTGAAGCAATACGATGCCGTCGGCTGTGCCTTCAGGCGGGCGGCATCGATAGAACGGCCACAGCGCCGGCAGACGCCATAGGTACCTTCGGCGATGCGCTGCAATGCGTCGTTCACTTCGGCCAGCAGTATCTCCTGGTGGCGCTTGATCCCCGCATTCCGGGCTTGTTCAAAAACGGCGGTGGCATTCTCGGCCATATGATTGCTATAGCCGGTGCCCTCGTTTTCATCCGTCCTCGCCGTAATATCCATCCTCGATATTTCTTTTTGCAATCTTTTTCTCTCAGCCACGAGATAGGCTTTGAGATCGTCGATATTCTTCGACTTGGCCTTGATCTCCATGGACTCACTCCTTATTTGTCGACAACAGAGGCAGTAATCTCCACCGAATTTCATTGTACGTCGTTCACCCGAAAAAGGCAACCGCATTTATGCCTGTGCTCCGGGACATCGCCGAGCGTGGATTGGCCTTGCCTATTCAAGATAATTATCATAAACTGTATTCATCAACCCGGGGCGATCATTCGCTCTCCACATCGACGCACCTCTTTGATGCTCCTCTGTTGCCACCGCTCCCGGATCTATCGTTAGGGCCACTCTGTCGCGTTGTGAGGGAGGAGTGGGGATGTCGACGAGAGAGATCGCTCGAGATCACTGGAAGTCGTTCTGCGATGGGTTCAGCCAGCAGCACCGCGGATGGCTGGTAACCATCATGGTCACCGCCGCCGATCGCGAGGAGCAGATGGTCATCGCGCACGACTTGCGCCTGAGCGGTGTGATCTATGATGACGCCGAGGATAGCCTTTTGTATCTTGTCGGGCGCACACCGGAGAGCCACGTCACCCACACGGTCGATCATCCCCGCCGTTTATGGGTCGAACAGCAGGATGAAGGGCTCGTCTCTGCCCTCGATGTCGAGGATGCCGGCGGGCGAATCACCGAGCTGCGTTTTCGCACCACATTGCCCGCCGACATGCTGAACGGCGTTTTGTCCGGAGCCCCCTGATCGGTCGAATCCGATTCATCTGTCCGACTCGACGGCATGGCCGGATAACAAAGATATACCTTCTCGTTACCCGAGTGCGACGCAATCGCCGCATCTCTATGCTATAATAGACACATATCATCAGCCATCATGTTTTTCTTCACCACGACCTTTTTGATTCGGCCACGTCCAATCCCCAACCGCTCCGGCGTATCACACCTTGAACGATCTGCCCCAACCGTTTGATACACAGCCGCCGTCGCGAACATTCTCCGCCTGCATAACCACACAACGCACCGGATCGTGCCCGACGGCCGACCGTCGCTCATGCATTCAGCTTTCGGTTGCATGTGCGTCGTGTGTCGCATCTTTCATCATGCCGCGATACAGGGTTCATCATCGCCATCACACGATTGATATGGACATGATGGCTCATTGCCCGTGCATCGGGCTCGACACCGAATGAGATCGGGTCATCTAGAGGTTGCGCCTCCACATAAAGGTCGGACAGGTGCCGGCAGTTATCCGATGGTCGGTCCCTGGAGTACTCAAAGTGTAGCGTCAAAGGCGGTGATAGTATGGATTGTGCCATCGCGATTATGGCATATAACGAGGAAATGAATATCGGCCGTGTCCTGGACGCACTGCTGTCTCAGGATCTCGAAACGGTGCACATCTCGCAGATCGTCGTCGTGGCCAGCGGCTGCACCGACCGAACCGAAGAGATCGTCCTCGAGTACGCCCGTCAGCATCCACACATCTGCCTCATTCATCAGGATCGTCGGGAGGGCAAGGCGGCGGCCATCAACCTGTGCAAGCGCCACCTGATGTCGCACGAAATCATCGTTTGCCACTCTGCCGATGTCATCCCCACGCCCAGGGCCATAGAGCATCTGGTACGGCCCTTTGAGGATCCCGAGATGGGCATGACGGGCGCGCGCCCGGTGCCTACCAATGCCCCGGATACCTTTATGGGATATGCCGCCCACCTGCTCTGGTGGCTGCATCACCACCTGTCGTTGCACCGCCCCAAGATGGGCGAGGTCATCGCCTTTCGCAACGTCTTCCGCCAGATCCCGCGGGATTCGGCCGTCGATGAGGCCAGTATCGAGCCCCTCATCATCGGTCAGGGGCTGAATCTGCGTTATGTTCCAGAAGCCGTCGTCTATAACCACGGGCCCGAGACGCTGCACGACATGATCAAGCAGCGCCGCCGCATCTATGCAGGGCATCTTTATGTCAAAGACAAGATGGGCTATGCCGTCTCGACGATGAAGCTCACCCGGATTGTGCCGCTGTTTCTGCGCCAGATCATCCGGCGTAACAAAGAGTCTGCAGATGCCGTTCACCCCGATATCCCTCTTTGGAGGCACCTGATGTGGGGGCCCGCGGTGGGTGCTCTGGAGGCATGGTGTCGTATTCTGGGTATATGGGACTATACCATCTGGAAGCAAAAGCCCTTTATCTGGGCTGTTGCCGACACAACCAAAGATCCCGCCAGCGCAGGAAAAGCAGGGGTATAGTCGCGCATGACGCTCGCGATCACCATGCAAGATACCGGCCTAGGCACAACTTACGAGCGCTGGTCGCTCAATCGCCTGCTGGACTCGCTATGCTCGCGCCTCGCTATCGGGAGCGCACTGGAAGGCCCCGATGATGGCATCACCGGGATCAGCGGTATCAACAGCCTGATCCTCGCCCGCCGTCAGATCCGAGTCACCGTGTGCCTGTATGACGTCGAACGCATCGCCCTGGCGCGGCGCGTATGGGAGGCTCAGGGGTGCGACCGGCTGGTCACCTTCGTCGAGTTATCGGCGCCTCGATTACCCGCTGAGCCGAATTCGTACGACCTGGTATGGAACTTTAACGTGATGCCGCGGGTGCCCCATCCCGGGAGGCTCCTCGATGAGATGATCGCCGCCTCGCGCCGCTATGTGTTGCTCTTTGTACCCAATCGTGCCAACTATTCCTTCTGGCTGCATCGCCTGCACCATCGCGTGGCCGACGAGGCCTGGGATCACGGTCCTGTCAACCTGCTGGCCGCCGAGCCATGGGCCGAGATGCTCCGCCAGCGTGGATTGATCGTCCGCCAAAAGTTGCTCGTCGATGTCTGCTGGTGGCCGGATATCATAGATCCCGCCCGGATGCTGGCCGACATGGTGCCCGCGCTGGCGAGACGGGTGCGTATGCCGTCATCCGAAAAGCGCTACCGTTGGGGATACGACGATCTGCCCTATTACGACGCACGGGCCTACTCGGCCGTGCACCGACGGATGGAGCGGCTGGCGTTCATCGAGCGCCTGCCCTGGGACGGATTACGACGCCGCTTTGCCCATCACGTCGGCGTGCTGGCCGAGAAAACGAATGGATCGCGACGGATATGATACAAATCCTGCCGCGCACCATCAGCTATTCTTTGGGACGCCTGACCGGTCTCGGGCGCTCTGTCCCGCTCCCTATGAATCTGACCATCTCGCCCTCGCCGCGTTGCAACTCGCGTTGCCTGACGTGCAACATCTGGGAAAAGCGCGAGCAAGAGATGAGCATCGACGAATGGGAGCGCGTGCTCAAGAGCCTGGGAGACGCGCCATATTGGATCACCATCAGCGGCGGAGAACCTTTTCTCTACCCGCATCTCGCCGAATTGGCCCGCGCCTGCTATACACACTGCCGCCCCGCCATCATCAACATCCCCACCAACAGCCTGCTCGTCGATCGAATCGCCGATACGGTTCAGACCATCACCACCGATTGCTCTGAAACACAGATCATCATCAACCTTTCATTGGATGGAGTCGGCGCCCGGCACGATCATATCCGCGGTGTGCCCGGCGCCTTTGAACGATTCAGCAAGACGTTCGCAATGCTGCAGGATATCGCTCGCACGCAAGAGAATCTCAGTGTGGGCATTCATTCCGTCATCTCGATCTTTAATGTGGACGACATCGAACTGCTTTACGACTATGCGCTGGCGCTCTCTCCCGATTCGTATATCACGGAGATCGCCGAAGAGCGTGTCGAGTTGGCAACCATCGGCACGGGCATCACGCCCTCAGCCGATGCGTACCGCCGGGCGACCGATGCGTTGTTGCGCCGGCTGGATGCCGGAAAGTTTAACGGCATCTCGCGGATTACGCAGTCGTTTCGTATGGAATACTATCGGCTGGTACAGCGTTACCTCGTCGAGCAGCGTCAGATGATTCCGTGCTACGCCGGCAGAGCATCGGCCCAGATCTATGCCGACGGCAGTGTGTGGCCGTGCTGCGTCCGCGCCGATAGTATGGGCAATCTACGCGAGGCCGATTACGATTTCGGCCGCATCTGGAGATCGGATGCGGCCGCAGCCATCCGACGCAGCATCCACGCTAAAGAGTGCGCCTGTCCGCTGGCCAACGCCGCCTACACCAACATGCTCTGCCACCCACCCAGCCTGCTTCATGTCGCCCGTCACTATGTCGATCTCAGCAGGAGGGCGCGATGAAAGTGCTGGTAACGGGCGCAACTGGCTTTGTAGGGGGCGCCCTGGCTCGTGCACTGCTCGATCAGGGACATACGGTGGTGGGGCTGGTTCGCGCCGCATCGATCCCCAGACTACCCGAGGGGGTCATCCCGGTGCCGGGTGATCTGGAACAGATCGGCGAAATGGAAGAGTTCCCTCTTGCGGAATGGCCGGACGATCTGGACACGATCTATCACGTCGCAGCAACGCGCGACCGCTGGGGCACACCATACAACACCTACTACCGGATCAACACTCTGGCCACCACCGTCCTCCTCGACATCGCCGCCCATCATCATGTGGGGCGATTCGTCTACTGTAGCACGGCGGGCGTCTGTGAATACCCCGGACGATTGGATGCCGACGAAACCCTACCCTACCACTGGGACAGGAGTAAACATGGTTATCATCACACCAAGATGCTGGCGGAGCAACAGGTACTGGCGCATAACCGCCGTGGCAGGCTACCGACCACCATCGTCCGGCCGTGCATCGTATACGGTCCGGGAGATGAGTGGGGCATGGTGACCCGGCTGATCGATATGCTGCAACAGGGGCGTTATGTCATGGCCGGTCGCGGAGAGAGTCACATCCATCTGATCTATATCGACGACCTGGTGAGGGCGATGATCCTGGCGGGGCACAGTCCGCAGGCCGAGGGAGGGGTATATACCGTCGCCGGGCCCGGGCCCATTCGCATTGCCGAACTGGTGTCCCTTCTGTGTGAGCTCCTGGCCGTCCCTTCGCCGCGATGGAGCATTCCGGTGCCCATGTTGTTGGCTGCCGGCGGCGTCATGGAGGTTGCTTATACGCTGGGAGATCGTCTGGGGCTGCGAAAGCAGGAGGATATTCCCTTGCTCACGCGCAGCAAGGTATATACCGTCGCGCTGGATCGGGCCTTTAGTACGGCCAGAATCCGGGATGAGCTGGGGTTCGAACCCCAGGTAGACTATCGAGAGGGGCTGAGCCAGACGATTCTCTGGCGCCGCCATGTCGGGCAGCCAGCCGATAAGGCAAAAAGGACAAGGGAATGAGAGGACCCGAATACTGGAGAACCAGACGAGAACGTCACTCTCTGGTAGGGATAGAATGCCCCACGTGTGGCCTACGGTTTGTGACCCCACGATTGGTATGCCCGAAATGCCATCGAGAGGTCAGCCGGCTCAGCGGGCAGGTTTTCCCCCGTCTGCCGATTCAGGAGACGAGCCGAACGGCGCCGGCCGTGAGCGTCATCGTACCCTCGTATAACTCGGCACATACCATCCGCCCCACATTGAACTCGATCATGAAACAAGCGTTCGACGAGCCGTTCGAGGTAATCGTCGTCGACAGCTCGGCCGATGATACGGCCGCCATCATCACCGCTGAATTCCCTCAGGTGATCCTCATCCGGCGCGAAAAGCAGACCGATCCCGGCACAGCGCGCAACATCGCCATCAGCCGGACCCGCGGAGACATTATCGCCTGCCTGGATGCCGATTGTATCGCCCCGAGAGATTGGTTGGCTCGTATGGTGTCGGCCCAGCGAGCCGGACATGCCGTGGTGGGCGGTAGTGTGGTCAATGGAAACCCGAACAGCCTCATCTCGTGGGCGGGCTATATGTCCGAGTTTCGCGAATGGCTCCCCGTCGGAGAGCCACGTACCATGGCCAGCATCCCGACGTGCAACATTTCGTACCATCGCTCCATCTTTGTACGCTACGGGGGCTTTCCCACCGAATTCTACCCCCAGGAGGATCTGCTCTTTCACTGGCGACTGGCGCAGCACGGACAGGATATCTGGTTCGATCCGACCATCTGCGTGCAGCATGTCCATCGGGCGAACTGGCGCTCGTTTGCGCGGCACTCCCGACGCATCGGCCGTATTACGGCGCGAGTGCTCAAACTGACGGGGGATGAGGGAGTGCTTCTGGCACGCTCACCATGGCTGGCCATTCCGGCTGCCCTGCTGCTTCCCCTGGTCAAATGGGCACGCACCGTCGACGTCTTTCGGCGGCAACGCCCCGACCTGCTTCACCGGCACCTCTTTGCATTGTTCCCGTTGCTGGCGGGCCTCTATGTGTGGGCGTTGGGCTTTGCCGAGGGCAGTCTGGCCCCCCCTTTGCGGATCGATTCACAGCACGTGGTATGGCAAGCGGGGCCATGAGAATGTCTCTATTCAACCGCGTTTCGGCCATCATGCCCCGAGCCGACAAGCACGCAGGCAGGAGACGCCGGCTCCGCTTCATCGGTAAGAGCCGACCGGTCTTTATTCGCGATGTGTTTTCGACCTTTGCGACCGAAGTATTCACCATCGGCACCAATTTCGCCGTCGGCATCCTGCTGGCGCGGGTGTTATCGGTAGCCGACCGCGGCACCATGGTGCTGGTCATGTCCCTACCGATGATGATCGTCAGCCTGGCAACACTGGGCATTCCGCAGTCCTGCATCTATCTCATCGATCGAAAGAAACATGATGCAAACCTGGTCTTTGGGACGATGCTCACTCAGGCCCTTATCATAAGTTTGATCACCCTGTTGCTGCTCATTTCGCTGAGGCAGATCATCCTGGGCACTCTGCTCCGCAGTCTGCCGCCGGGCCAGTGGGTGCCGCTGATCGCAATGATCCCGGTCTTGATGGTCGACACTATGGCTGTCGCCATCCTCAGCGCCAAACAACGCTTCGATCTTTATAACGTGCATCGGGCGACCCTGTCGCTCCTGTTGCTGATCGGCTTTGCCATCTCGCTTCTGTTCCTGCGGGGTGGTCTGTCGGCGGCTGTGATGACATTCATCATTGCCACAACCCTCACCACCACCATCGGGCTGTGGTTTGCCAGCCGTGAGGTGCGCATCCGCCTGCGATGGGACCATGGACTCGCAATGGAAGGGCTTCGGTTCGGCCTCAAGTCGTATTTTCAGTACGTCGTCAGCATCCTCAACTATCGGCTGGACCTCTATCTGCTCGCCTTCTGGCTCGCCCCCACTCAGGTTGCCTTTTTCGGTGTAGCCACCTCTCTGGCCGAAATGGCCTGGTTCATTCCCAACTCGGTGGGCACGGTGCTCTTTCCGCGCCTGGCGCACGCCCATATGGATGAGGTGCACGAGATCACCGCGCGGGTATCCCGCAACACCGTCGTCATCACCGGGGCTCTGGTGCTGGGGTTACTGGCCGTGGCCTGGTTCCTGGTCCCGCTGGCCTATGGAGCGCCCTACCGCGCAGCGGTGCCTCCGTTGATCATTCTGTTGCCCGGCATCGTCATCATGAGCCTCTTCAAAGTGCTCACAAGGGACTATACCAGCCGCGATCGTCAGCAGATTCCGCTGCTGGCATCGAGCGTCGCACTGGTGCTCAATGTCGCGCTGAACTGGCTGCTCATCCCGCGATGGGCGGCCGTCGGCGCCGCCGTTGCCTCAACAGGCGGATATCTGATATCCGGGGTCCTGTTGATGGCCCTGTTTATCCATGAGTCTGGATTGACGTGGCAGGCTGTGCTATTGCCACGGAAGGAGGAACTGGTCGGGCATTGGCGCTGGACCAGAATGCACCTGAAGAACCTCCAAAGAGCACGCGAACGCGTGTAATACCGATTGTACGCATCCGCTTATGAGACAAAGGAGGGCCGTGCATGAGGGTTGTGCTAATATCTCTTGATAGAGAACTGTATGCCGTCGGAGTTCGCCTTCTATCCGCCTGCCTGCAGGAAGCAGGCCACGAGACTCGCTGCATCTTTATGGCCACAGAGCAAAAAGAGCGCGGACAACGTGGAAAACCACAGCCGCGCTACTCGGTTGAGCTGCTGGACCATCTGACCGAGTTGTGTGCAGATGCCGATCTGGTCGGCCTGTCGCTCATGACTCACGAGTTTCGTGATGCGGTTCAGGTCACCGAGCATCTCAAGAACCGGGGCGTGCAGGCGCCCATCATCTGGGGGGGCATTCATCCGACAACGATGCCCGATCTATCGCTTCAATATGCCGATATTGTCTGTGTGGGCGAGGGAGAAGAGGCTCTGGTCGAGCTGGTAGACCGTATGGCCCGGGGGCTGGGGTATGAGGATGTCGCCAATCTGGCGTTTGCAAGGGGTGACGGCATCGTGCGCAATCCGGTGCGCCCCCTGGTGCATGATCTGGATCGGCTTCCCCTGCCCGACTATGGCGGTCATGAGCACTATGTTGCCCGAGAGGATCACCTCGAGCCCCTCACCGCCGAGGGAATTCGGAGCTTTCGCGGGCCACGCTTTCGGTCGCGTGACGGTCGAATCGGATACCCGCTCATCACCAGCCGGGGCTGTCTCTTTGCCTGTACCTACTGCTGCAACGATATCTACAGCCAGCTATACCCGAACCAGCATCGATTGCGTTGGCGCAGCAACGAACACGTCATCCGCGAGATCGAGATGATCAACGAGACCGTCGCCCCTCTGTTCGCTCTCTATATCGTGGACGATGATTTTACCGCCCGATCGTATCGAGATCTGGAGCAGTTCTGCGAGACGTACAAGGAAAAGGTGGGCCTTCCCTTTTCCTGCCAGGTCAGCCCGATCACTGTATCCAGAAAAAAGCTCGACGCGCTGTTCGATGCCGGTTGCCTCAAGATCACGATGGGTGTCGAGACGGCCAGCGAGCGTGTGGCCGGGATCTATAACCGTCAGCGACACCATGCTCATGTCAAAGAGGCCATCGAATTGGTCGAGTCTTACCGACCTCGCATGGCCAGGCCACCCACCTACCAGTTCATCATCGATAATCCCTACGAGACCTTTGAGGAAACACTGGAAACACTCGGCCTGGCATTGAGCCTGAGCAGGCCGTGGGATAACCCCATCTACTCCCTCATGTTGTTCCCGGGCACATCACTCTATCACGCGGCCAAAGCAGACGGATTGCTTGTCGATGAATATGTGCAGATCTATGACCGAACGTGGAACCAGCAAAGCCGGCCGTTGTTCCAGTTCTGGATCAGGCTATATCGCGCCAATCTGTTCCCGAACCTGCTCCGCATCCTGTTGGTCCCCTGGATTGCCCGGCTACTCACTCATCCGGTGGTCGAGAGGTTGTGGCGCACACCGGCGCTGCGCTGGCTGTGGCAGAAAAAGGGGATCGTCTAGAGTGACCGTTGGTCGATCGATCCGCAGGAGAATGATCAGATGAACGCCCTGACCTTTGTCGCTCGTGTCACGCGATGGCGCGATTGGGGGCCCGGCAAGGTGCCGGTGTTATGCAGTATCGTGTTCTATATCCTGCTTGCCGAGAGGGCGCTATCGCCTGCCCGGCTGCGCGATGCGGCCCTGTTCATCCTGTTCGCCGCTTTGCATTCGGCGTTCGGATATATGATCAATGACTGGGGAGATCGCGATCTGGATCGTGCCCATGGAAAACCAAACGCGCTGGCCGACATGCGTCCCCGTCACAGCCTGTTGGTGTTGACCATCACCGGAGGGTTGGCCCTCCTGTCCGGACTGCCCTTTGCATCTCGTCCCTGGGTGCTTCCGTTGTGGATCGCCTGGGCGTTTACGGCGCCGGCCTATTCGCTCAAGCCGCTGCGCCTCAAAGAGCGGGGCAAAATGGGGCTTTTGTTTTCCTTCGGCGCCCAGTGGTGCCTGCCCGTCCTGCTGGCCTTTACGGCGCTGGGGCGTTTGGGTACCTGGGATATAGCCCTCTTTGTGCCGGCGTACAGCGCCGGCGGCGCCACCCTCGAAATCGCCCATCAACGACACGACCGCGCTCGTGACCGGAGCACAGCCACGGGCACATGGGGCGCCCGAGCCTCATCCGACTCGGTCGAGCGTTTGCTGCATATCGCGCTATGGCTCGACCGGCTGGGATTGGGCATGGTGGTCCTGGCCATCGCCTGGAACCTCCCCATCCTGCAGATCGGTCGGTGGGCTATCCCGACGGGGTTACCCCCCGTCCTGATCTACTCGGTATTGCTGTTCCTGGTGATACATGGCACGCAGAGCGCCGGCGAGGGACAGGAGGTCGTCGATCCATACTACTCGACCGAGCGCACTCCCGCCACATTGCTCCATGAGACGTTGCCCAATTTGGTGATCCCGACATATCTGCTGGGTGTAGCGACACTCTATCAACCGCTCGTCGGCATCATGTTGTGTGCATTTCTGGCCTGGCGTATCATACTGGGGCAGGCAGACTGGCGTTGGCCGTTAAGGGCGCTGCGTGCAGCGTATCCGTTAAAGAGAGAGTAATGTGAAACGATATGTTCCGCTTATACTGATTCTGTTCATCGTTCCGCCGCTTGTTTTTCTGGCCCTGTGGGCTCGTTCCGGGTTGTGGCCGGATGCGCCCGATGTGCCCGATGCGTCCAATACGCTTGCGCCGACAGCGACAGGGGGCGCTCAGACGGGTATACCGACACCGGAGCAGGAGACGCAGGCTGAGGCGACCGTGACCCCTTCGACAGAATCAGACAGTGAGCCCACCATCGCGCCGCCCGATCCGATCCCTGCACAAGCCTCGACGGATCATCCCACCGTGCATGTGGATCTGGACAATATCATAGGGGCGGGCCCGCGTTATTATGGCGTCGAGTATAGCTGGACCGATCAGGATGAAGCGCTTTTCATCGAGCGTTATCGTATCCTGGGTGCCAACACGGTGCGCGTGCAGCTCACCCAGGATCTTTTCGAGCCGGTCAACGACAACGATGATCCCAACCACTCCGAGATCGATTTCTCCATCACGGCAGAGTATGACGCCGCGCAAAACAAAACGCTAACCTATGAACGCATGCTCAAGGCGTTGATCGAAGCGTTCCCGGATATGCATTTCCACATCAATATGTGGCTGGCCGCGCGATGGAATGCCGCCGAGCCAGAGGGATATATGGGGCTGGGCGGCGCGTTCCCTCCCAGAGACTATGCCGAGCATCGTGAGTTCGTACGTGAGACGGCGCGCTGGCTGGTGGACGCCTGTGGCATTCCTCCGGAGCAGATCTCCTTCTCCTTTGTCAACGAGCCCAACCTCCCCGCATTCTTTGTGGGGACCGGAGATGATCTCATGCGCATGGCGGCCGAATCACGGGCGGCTCTGGATGAGATATCCCCATCGATCCAGATGGGCGGCCTGGACGAAGTTCACGGCACCTCGTGGACGGAAGAGTTTGCACAGGCACAGTCGCCCCACTGCTGCGATATGTGGACCTTTCACGCCTATGAGCATGGGTTGACCGAGATGGAAAATACCTTGCAGCAACGAATCGGCCGACTACGCCCGTATGGCCCGGTGTGGGTCACCGAGTTTGCCGATACCCGGTTTGGCAGTCCCGATGCCCGCATGGATCTATCGGGGCGAGATGCCGCCATCGGCCTGGCCTCCATGCTGGGACGCATCTGGCCGGCGGGGATCGACGGCGTCGCGCATTTCAGGCTCTCCGACACCTATGTCGATCGACTGGGCGGCTGGGTCGGGCACGGCCTGTTCGCCGACCGGCACGGAACGCGCAGCGGCGGAGTGGCGTTCGAACCCTATCCGTCGTTCTGGGTTTTTTCCAACCTGTATAACGAGTTTGGCGGCGGCAGCATCCTGCACACCTCTGCCCCGGCAGAACTGTCCGTATTCGCCGTGCGTCACGAATCCGGCGATCCGTCACGGGCGGCCATATGGCTCACCAATCCGACGGCAAACAATCTTGCTATTATGTTAAGTATCTCCGCTCTGCCCGACGAAGCTCGCATCACCGTGCTGGACAACCTGGCGGGCAGAGACCCGTTTCATACCGAGACAGTGTCAGGCCCATCCCTCGCCTTCGAGACCATCCTTCCCCCCCATTCCTCCTACTCGATCATCATTCACTGAGCCTGCCGGAGAACAAGCCGGTCAGCATCTTGTTCGATGGATCATCCATCGCGCCCTCGATGCCCCCATGGCCGAACGTCGGCCGTGGCTCGATATGCCCGCACGAAAACCGGGTCTTGTATCGATTGATATTTCGGGAGCGTACAGATGTCTGATTCTACCGTGACATCACATCGAGCAGCCCCCACGGGGTTGAATGCGGGCACCCTCTGGGCGCTCGTCCGCAAGCCCGATTGGGTGCAGTCCATAACGCAGCAGCGCGCCGAGTGGCCCTCGGAAGAAGAGGTCGGCAACTGGCACATCGCCCGTCCCGATGCGCAAGATGACGCCGCACATCCCAGCACCTCACCCTTCTATTTCGAATGGTGGTACTATGATGTCTCTTTCGGAGATGGTGAGGCGCTTTCGCTGACATTTCATCTCACCGATATCGTCAAGCCGGCCTCGTTGTCAGGAAGTGTCACTTTATCCCTGTTTGGAGACAATCGACGGGTCCGGCACCACTTGATGCCCTATCCACGCGATGCCATTCATGCATCGAACCGGTACTGCGATACCCGGATCGGCCCGAATCGGTGCCGCCAGGAGGGAAACGGCTATCGAGTAGAGATCGACGAGCCCGGTCTGCAACTGGATATCTACTTCGAAACCATCATCGGCGGATGGCGGCCGGGCCAGGGCATGTTTCGCTTTGGCGACGGCACGGGATATTTCGCCTGGCTCGTCGCCCAACCCAAAGCGCGAGTTTCGGGCACATTGACCCTGAACGGCTTTACGCGCTCGATCCAGGGATGGGGCTACCACGATCATAACTGGGGCACCGTCCCTCTGCTCGACACCATCGACAAGTGGTCGTGGGGTCGGGCCTATCTGGATGATTTTACCCTGATCTATGCCGATATCTGGCTCACAAGGCGGTATGGCGGTCACCGGGTGATGCCTTTTGCCCTATTCGACGGCGACACCGGGGTCATCTCTTCGTTCCTCGAACAGAACGAGCCGCAAAATCCGCATAACGACTTTATGCGCGCCCCCGCCCGCGTCAACCGGCCGGATGGCTGGCGTCTGGCATGGCAGGGGGCAGAGAGCCGCCTCGCCCTGAATCTGCATACTCGCCATGTCCTGGAAAAGAGCGATCTGCTGGGAGGGCCTGCATGGCGGCGGGCCATTATCGAGCGACTGATCGCCCATCCCTACTATCTGCGCTGCTATACCGATGCAGAGGGCATCTGGCAGCGCGATGATGGCGCGCAATTTCACCTTCAGGGGCATGCGATCTGTGAGCAGATGCATCTGGGACGCTGAAGCACATCTTGAGGTAAGCATGATCGACCAATTCGGATGGGTGGGCAGAGCAGGCCCCGGCAAGAGGGAGACGGATCGTGCGGATGCATCGCCAGTATGACTATGACGTCATCGTCGTCGGCGCCGGACCGGCCGGCGCTGCGGCGGCCTATCCTCTGGCCAGAGAAGGCTGGCATGTCGCTCTGCTGGAACGCTCTGTTCGCCCGGGACATGCCGCCGTATGTGGTGGCATGATCAGCCGTTCATCCATCGAGCGCTTTGATGCGCACGACGCAGTAGAAAAGGCGATGAGCCGCGAATTGCATCTGCTGCCCTGGGGGATCATCGAGAACGAAACGGAACAGTGCACCGTTCGGCGAGAAGTGTTCGATGCCCTCCTCGCCGGGCGGGCTGAAAGAGCGGGAGCAGAGCTGCTCACCCGTACCCCCGCCGTCGGGGTACAGCATACGCCGGACGGCGGGGTGGAGGTTGCGGTGCGGGGCGATAACACGGCGCCCCGCACACTCGTCGCCAGAGGGCTCATCCTGGCAGACGGCCCCCATACGCTGGCCCGTCACCTGGGATTGGGTTACTCGCTCGGAGGTCGCGTCACAGCCTTTGGCCTGACTTACGAGATCGCATGGCCCGATCATGAGATGGATCATTACGAGATATTTTTCGGTCGAGATATCGCCCGTTGGGGCTATGCCTGGATATTCCCGTACAGAGATCGACTCAATGTGGGGCTGGGCTGTATCCAAACCGAGATGACCCGCCGAGATCTCAAGGCCGACCTGCTCCAGTTGATTCGCTTCCATCCACGAATGGCCGATAGACTGCGCCACCGCCCGATCATGAGTCGGCGAGGCGGGTGGATTCCGCTCGACCCGACGCGTCGCATGGTGGGTCCTGCGACACTCGTGGCCGGAGACGCCGCCGGCCTGGTCCACCCGCTACTGGCCGCCGGACTGGACAATGCCCTCCAGTCTGGAGATCTGGCGGGACGAGTGATGGCCCGGGCGCTCAGGGCGAACGATCTATCCGGCAGTTTTTTGGCCCGCTATCAGAACGAGTGGGAGGCCACTGCCGCGTCGCGACTCATGCGCGTGGAAAGCCGTCTCGCCGCCGTCGCAGAGCATCTCTCGCACCTGGACGGCAATATGCTGGCCAAGGTAATTCAACTGGCGCTACTCGGCGACAAACTGACATGGAAGGGCAAGTTTCAGGCGCTGGCCTACCCCCTGCTGGGTACCCCGGCTCGTATGCCGAACGTCGATCCGCATGCAAAAGCGCGCGGTCGGATCACTTGATTGAAGAACGGATGTGTGTGATATGGGATCTCGTATAAATAGCAGGATAGATACCGACGTGGCCGTCATCGGCGGAGGATTGGCCGGCCTCTCGACGGCGCTGGCCATTACGGCTCGATCCGATGCGCGGCTGACACTTTTCGAGCCGTCGGTGGGGTCGAATCGCTCATTGCCCCTGACCTTTTATGATACGCTCGAGCGATTCGGCCTGAGCGACTGTATCATCAAGCGTTATCACCGCTTTGCCTTGAGGGCACGCACCGGCGAACAGGCCGTCTGCGCCCTGAATGAGGCGATTTTCGCCACGCTGGATTATTCCGGGGCCTGTATGGCCCTTTACAGGCGGCTGCAGGATCGCTCCAACGTTTCGCATCAGGAGGCCCGGGTGAGCGCCGTCATACAGGAGCATGGCGTATGGCGTATACAGGCCGCCAAACAAGAGTTCACCGCCCGACTGCTGATCGATGCATCGGGCCTGACGCAACAGAGTCAACGGATCGACTATCGGCGACCGAGGTTGTACAGCCATAGCTACGGGCAGATCCTCGACTGTGACGGTCTCTCGGAAGAGCAACAAGATACCGCGCTGTTTCTCACCGGCAACCCCGACCATGGCAACGGCGGAGGATGGTTCTATCCCCTGCCGGATGGCCGGGCCAGCTTTGGCTTTGCGCAGGTTACCCGCTCGCCCCGATATCCACGTCGCCGGTGCATCCAGGGCTATGAGCGTGCGCTGCGTGAATTCGAACCCTACCACCGTCTTTTACACAAGGGGCGAATCGTCCCCACCCATTGGGGCACCATTCCATTGGGTACCCTGCGGCGCTTTTGCCACAACGGCCTGATGCGGGTGGGGGATGCCGCCGGCCAGGCGACCTCCTGGGCCTGCATGGGTATCGAACCCGCGCTGGTCAACGGGGAATTGTGCGGAGAGATCGCCGCCAGAGCGCTGCACGAGGGGAATCTGAGCGCCAGACGCCTGCGAGAGTACGAGCGACGCTGGAGATATCAGCACCATGTCGCCTATCGCAAAGCCACCATGCTGGCCGACCTGGAATGGAACCGGGGCGAGAGGGCGTGGCAGGATATCGTCCGGTGGACGGCCACGCTCTCCCCTGAAGAGATGCTCTCCAACGTCCGCTACAACACGCCGCACATCTCACTGCCCGTCATCTGGTGGCTTCTGGTCTACGATCGGCTGGGACTGGCCCGCCGCGCTCTTCGCAACCGTTTCCTCCAGAGCGCCGGAGCCGGAGCATGACGGCGCCGCTGATTACCCTGGACAATCCGGCAGCCCAGGACCCGACGCTGGTCGGCAACAAGGCGGCCCGCCTCGCCGTTTTGCGTCGGGCCGGTCTGCCGGTGCCCGATGGATTCTGTATTACCTCTGCAGCCGTCGAGTTCGAACCGTTATGGCTTCCTATCGCCTGCATGTACCGTCGGTTGGCATCTGACGGCCATGCCGTGGCGGTGAGATCGTCGGGCCTGGATGAGGATCGGGCGGAGGCGTCGTTCGCAGGGCAGTACGAGACGGTACTCAATGTGCGCGATGAGAGGGCGCTCAGAGAGGCCATTCTCGCATGCCGCGAATCTGCCCATTCACACCGCGTCACTCACTATCGAAAAAGGCACAACCGGCGGAGTGCCCCTTTACCCGTACTGGTTCAGCAACAGATCGAGCCGTCGGTGAGTGGCGTGCTCTTTACCAGAGATCCCGTCTCGGGTGATGACCGTCGGCTGATTGTCGAGGCGACACCCGGCCTGGGTGATGCCCTGCTGGGCGGCCGGACACAGCCCCATCGGCTTTATCTCACCCGAACCGGACAGATCATCGAGCCGGCCGCCGACAATCTATTGACGGCCGAGCAGTGCCACGCTCTGGCCAGGATGGCCGTCGATATCGAACGCATCCTGGGGCGCGGACAGGATATCGAATGGGCGTTGGCCGACGACACCCTCCACATTCTACAGTCTCGGCCCATAACCGGCAGCACATCCGGCGTGACACTGGCCGACGCCTGGACCCGGGCCAATATCGGCGAGGTGCTCCCCAACGTCATGACGCCGCTCACATGGAGCGTATTTCAGGCCACCCTGCTCGCCGGATCGTCTCCCCACAAAGATGAATCCAACGGCGAATCGGCCACCTCCGGCATGCGTCAGATCGCAGGGCGCGGTTACCTGCGGCTGGATGCGCTGCTCGATACCTTTTGCTATCTTCCAACGGTGACGCCAGAGGTGATGCACCGTGTGCTGGGGGTGCCTCTCCTGCCCTCCACGACCACCTACTCCCCTCCACGCGGAGCGACCGTGCGCCTGGCACAGGTGGCATTTGCGCTGGATATCCTGGGCCTGGTGCCCCGCATCGATCGCATCGCCCATCGCCAGCCAGAGCCGCCGTCTCGCTCCGATGCCGAATCTCCCCTCGCCTACATCGAGATGTTGCTTCGATGGGTGGCCGATTGCTTTCAGATCCATCTCAAATGCACCGCTTATGCCATCGGCGCGTTCGGCGTCGTAAGCGGGATCGTCACCCGCCGCGCTCCCGAAAAAACGGAACATCTGCTCGATATATTGACCGGCTATCACGACCTGCGCCTTGCCGCACAGGGACGCTCCCTGCAGCGCCTTGCCAGACAGGCCCGCTCCAGCGGTCCACTGGTCCGGGCGTTGCAGGAAAATGACGAGCAGCCCTTGTCAGAACGTCTGTGGCGAGTGCCCGGAGGGTACGAGTTTCTGGAGGGACTGGAGCGTCTACTGGCCGAGATGGGCACGCGATGCGCCGGCGAGTTCGAGCTGTCCCTGCCCCGCTGGCATGAAGACCCGGCACCGGTCATCGCCACCATCGTGCGTATTCTGAACGCGCCCGCCGTCGATCCGGACGCCGAGATGGCCGCGAGGCAGGCGCGTCATAGCCTGGGAGTGCGCCGCATCCGCTATGTCTTGCCGGTGGGATGGCGATGGCTCTTTACCCGCGGGCTGATCGCCTACCGTCGCTACAGCACCTGGCGCGAGAATATGAAGGATCGGCTGATGGAGGGCATGGCCCTCCTGCGAGCCACGTTTCTCGAAATGGGCGCCACGTTCACCCGCGAAGGACAGATCGATTGTGTGGGTGACATCTTTTTCCTCACACTCTCCGAGGTGGAACAGCTCGCCCGGGGCGATAGGCATGACGAGGTTCGCACCCTGGTGCGCGAGCGCAGGGAGCAGCATCGCCGATGGAGCGAGCGTTCGGTGCCGGATCTCATCATCGGCGACGAGCCCGATATCATGATACCCGGCGACGGCGTGCTCTCGGGCATCGCCTGCTGCCCCGGCATCGCCGAGGGGGTGGCCCGGGTGTTGATGGAGCCCGAGCAGGCTCACGAGTTGCGGCCGGGAGAGATCCTGGTGGCGCCACACACCGATCCGGGCTGGGCACCGCTCTTTCTGACCTGCCGTGGCATCGTCACCGAGGTGGGCGGGTTTCTGTCTCACGGCGCCACCGTCGCGCGCGAGTACGGCATCCCTACGGTGGCCAATGTCCGGGACGCCACCACGCGAATCGCCAGCGGCGATATCATCCGTGTAGACGGCAGTACAGGGCAGGTCATCGTCTGCCAGAGTGCGGCAAAGGGGGAGGCTCGTGTCTCGTAGTGCGCTATTCCTTCCCAGTTGTCGCGGCGGCGGGTTTGGCCACATCAACCGCTGCCTGGCGCTGGCCCGGGCGCTGGAGCGACGGGGCTGGGAGGTGACATTTGCGCTAGAGGGCCAGCACGCCACCCGGATCGAAAAGATGGGCATGTCGGTGCAGCGCCCTCATCGCGCCCCTCTCCGACCGATGCGGCGACTCGGTCGGCTGGTTACCCGATGGCGTCGCCCTCCCCCATCGCCGGCCTATCTGCTCTTTACCGACATGAGCTACCAGATCGTTCGCGATGGATTCTATGCGCCGGATGTGGTGCGGCGGGCGGCCGAGGCCGATATCGCTCTGGTGCGCCGCCTCGAACCGGATGTCCTGATCGGCGATACCTGGCCCCTGACCCATATGGTGGGCATCAGAACGGGTCTGCCCGTCGTTCAGATCATCAAGACGATTCTGCATCCCCAGCATCCCGACCTTTACTGGTGGGACGCGCCACCGCCGGGCTTGATCTCCCCCGACGTGCGGCCGGCATTCAATCCCGTCCTGGAATCCTGGGGCATGGCGCCCATTCGCCGTGCCGAGGATACGTTGCAGGGCGACCTGTTCATCGTGCCCGGTATTCCCACCCTCGATCCGCTGCCCGATCGCGTCACCCGAACCCATTATGTCGGCGCACTGATCGGCTCGGGCGGTGCGCCCGAGCCGGCCGCTCCGGAATGGCTGGATCGCATTCCTCGGGATCGGCCGCTGGTCTACATCACCATGGGAGGGGGCGCCGAACCGGTGGATGCGCGCCGTCTCTGTGCCACACTGTACGCGAGCGTGGCCGATGCGCCATGGCAGGTGATCCTCTCCACAGGACAGGGCGTCTCACCGGACACGTTACCCCATCCGCCGAAAAACGTCATCGTCCGCGACTGGGTACCCGGCACCGCCGTCATCCGCCGCAGCGCTCTGGTCGTCTATCACGGCGGCTATGGCACCACCATGGAGCTCGTGCGTTATGGTGTCCCTGCGGTGGTGCTCCCCTTTCACAGCGAGCAAGAATCCAACGGCCGCCGGCTGGAGGCTTGTGGCGCGGCAAAGGTGCTCAGCCCCGCCTCGAATCACGAGACGATGCGTCTGGTCCACAGTCGCTGGCCCTGCGGCGAGTTCACCACCTGGATTCAGCCCGAGAGCCCCCTTACACCAGACACACTCCACGAGGCCATCGCTCAGATGCTGACCGATCCCGGCTATCACAGCGCCGCGTGCGCGCTGAAGGAGGAATCGGACCGCTATGGCGGTGTAGAGAGAGCCGGCGACCTCATCGAATCGCTGGCATGATATGTATATTGACGAGGAGCAGAGAGTATGGGCGAGCAGTATGTGCTCGAACGCCCTGCAGGGAAACGAGAGGCCTGCATGCCGGCGATCATCGCCGGTATTGTGTTCGTTATCGCCCTCATCCCACGACTTTTGGGGCTGGGAACCTTTCTTTCGCCGGATGAATCGCTCTGGTTCGGGCGATCCATCGCCTTCTGGGATGCGCTGCAATCGGGGCAGCCGGCTCAAACCTATCAACAAGTCCACCCCAATGTGACGACGATGTGGATCACGGGGTTCATCCTCAAGCTGGCGGGGCGCATGGGCCTGAGCCTGGCCGATCCTCACTGGATACCCATCGCCCGTCTCTCGATCGTTCTGGTCACATCGTCGTCATGCGCCGCGATTGCTCTGGCCCTGTCTCGATTACTGGATCGGACGACCGGCCTCGTCGCCGGGCTGCTGCTGGCCCTGGACCCGTTCTATCTGGCGCATTCGCGCACGCTGCACATGCACTCGGCATCCGCCGGATATATTACGCTGGCATGGGTAACTCTTTTGCTCGCCTGCCGACACCGCAGCATGCGCCGAATCGTTCTGGCCGGCGCGATTGCGGGATGGGCGCTGATCACCAACGTGAATGCCGTCATCCTCCTCCCCATGGCGGGGCTGGTGCTTATCTTTCCTCCGCACCTTATCCGCCGACTATCCTCCTGGCGTCACATCCCCGACGGGGTCCATCCTCGCCTCGGTTCTCTGCTGCTCTGGGGGATTGTCGCATGCGCCACGGCCTTTGCCCTCTGGCCGGCGCTGTGGGTACAGCCGGTACGCACTCTGGGCTTTGTGGCCACCGGAGCCCGCTGGGGCGCCGAGGTGCCCCACGGCGGTGATCCGGGCATGGCCATCGACGCCCTGTACGAAAGCAATCCTCGTGCCATCGAGGTGGTCAACGCATATCGTCAGGCGGGCATATTCTCTCGGCCGCGCTCCTACTTTATGGGGCGCGTCGTCTGGACCCCGGGGCTTTTGTTCTATCCGTTGATCTGGCTCTATCGTTCGACGCCGCTCACGCTGCTCTGCGTTCTCCTCGCCCTCGCCACCCTCGGCTCTCGCATCTTGAGACGTTCCCTCACCGAACGGGATCTGGTGGCAGCGTTCATTTTGCTCCTCGCCGTCGGCATGATGACCATGCTGGCCGTGTCATCCAAGCAGTTCCAGCGCTATCTGCAGCCCGTCTTTTTGTTGCTCGACATCCTGGCCGCGATCTATTTCATAGACGGATTGCGACGACTGTTCCGAGCGCGAGGCCCGCGCCGCGGCGAAATCATGACCACCCTGTCGGCCGTCACATTGTTGATCGGCCTTCACTGGCTCCCTTACGTTCATACTCATCCGTACGAAATCGCCTATTATCAGCCCCTGTTGGGCGGTCACCGTATGGCGCAGCACATCTTTCAACTGGGCTTTGGCGAGGGACTGGATCAGGTCGCCGCATACCTGAACGACCGTTACGACGGCCGGCCGACGGTCGCCTCGCGCTACGCCCAGTATCTGGCGCCCTTTTACTCGGGCGAAACCATCGAACTGACACATGGAGATCGCTATGAGGATATCCAATCGGATTACATCGCGGTATACATTACCGAGTTGCAGCGCAAGGAAAGCCCCGAACTCGATACTCTTCTGGCCGGTCGTGAACCCGAACACGTCGTGACGGTCAACGGCATCGAGTATGTCTGGCTCTATCGCCGTTGACCGTACGGGCCCGGGGTTG
>JBMNOI010000185.1:0-4451 GCA_050942995.1 Anaerolineae bacterium | reverse complement strand
GGCGGCGCGGCGGGCGGCCATAATATTGCCCGACGGTGAGGCAACCTGGGTCACGCAGCCGGTGCCCAGGATAAAGCGCCGGCCGCCCGTCTGACGAATGGCGTCGGCGGCCTCGGCCTGCACCTGCTCGGGAGTGCCGCGGAGCATCGTGTCGATCTGGCGGATGCCGCCGCATACGGCGCCGGGGAAGCGCTGCAGCGCCTCGCTGAGGCTAGGCGGCGTCTCGCGATCGTGCCAGTTGATTACCTGTACCGGATAGTCGGCCAGCACGTCGAACATGACGTCGTTGCCGTGCAGGTGCAGTAGATTGAACCAGGATCCCTCGGTGGCTTCGAGCACGCGCAGATCGTACGGACGGCTAAAGGTGCGGAATTCCTGTTCCGAGAGCAGGCCATACTGAGCGTGCTGTACGGCGAGAAAGATGCCGGCGGCACCGGTTTTCATCACATGACCCACAAAGCGCACGATCGTCTCGGTGATGGTCTCCAACCCTTGCTGTAGCGCATCGGGATAGCGACGCAGGTGGACCAGCAACCGGTCCGGGCCGATAAGGTTTCTGGCCACCGTCAGCGGGTTAAAGACGGTGTGGATATAGGGCACGCGCCCGTTCATGCGCCGGCCCAACAGCTCCAGGCAACGCAACATGCCACCCCATTGCCCCCGGGTGGGATCGAGCACCGGCAATTTAGCCCAGTCCTCGGGATTTTGAATGACATAACGGCGGTACTCGCGGGTGCCCTCGATATTGCCCATATACTCGGATTCGACGCCCCAATCCTGCACGGCATAGGTGGGTGAGGGCGTCACCTTGATAAAGTCGAAATCGTAATAGGATTGAAAGGCGGCGTGGGCGCGGGCCAGGTCCTCCGGGCGTTCATCATCGCCGGGCCAGTGGCGCCATAAAGCGACCGGCGGGCGATCCACGGGCTCTCCGCGAAAGGTCGCCTCCAGCCGTTCGCGTTTTGTCATCGTGCTCATGCTCTGCCTCCTGTCTGACGGAATCGCTCAGGAACGATAGATCCATTGTAAACAAGCCCGCCGGACGATACAAGCCCGGACGGCGCATCGGCGCTCCCGTCATCGGGGTGGCATGGCCGTCACAGGCGGTGTACAATAGACCGCAGGCGATGGGAACATCAAGCAGACGGAGGATTCATCATCATGAGCATATTCCCCACCATCTCGGGGCAGATCGAAGAATACGACATCATCGTCATCGGCCATCTGCGCTGGAACCGCTATTTCGGCGAGGGTGAGGCCACCGCACCGCGGGGCCAGCCCTCTACCTGCACCTCTACACTGATTCGCGGGTGTGACGCCGAGGGCGTGCCCTATGCGCTGCTGGTGGATCCCACGCTGCGCTCCAGCGCCAGCGACTATTACTTTGACCTGAACCGGCGCACCGGTCTGCATGCGCGAGATATCACCCACTGCTTTGTCACCCACGAGCATATGGACCATCAGGCCGGGCTGAACTACTTTCCCAATGCCGTGTGGTACGCCGCGCCGCCGGTCGCCGAGGCGCTACGCTCCTCTGAGTATATCGACGGGGATCGTGTGGTGAGCGTCGAGGGCGAGTTTCTGCCGGGTGTGTGTGCCGTGCCGTTACCGGGGCACACGTACGGGTTGCATGGGGTGGCCTTTGTGTCTCAGGGGCTACACTGCATCGTCGCCGGCGATGCAGTGATGACTCGGCATCATTTCGCCCGCGAGACGACCGAGTTTCAGAAGGACGCCGAAATGGCCGCAGAGACGATTCGCCACCTCAAAGAGAGCGCCGATGTGGTCATTCCCGGGCACGACAATCTCATCATTGTTCGCCCCTGAGCTGAGGGCGGCGACAGGATAAGGTGCGATCCCACCCCGGCCGGAAGGCGATGGGGCCGGGATCGCCTCTCTTATGAAGAGGTGGGAGAGATCGAGTCGGCGCGTTCGTCGGGCTGCTCCATCTCTGACACCGACATACTGCGGACCACCCGGCCTCGCTCCATCTGGATGACGCGCCGGCAGGTGCGGGCGATGAAATCGAGATCGTGGGAGGCGATGAGCATTGTCTGAGGCAACGCCTGCAACAACTCGATGAGGTTCTGCCGCGCATCGGGATCCAGCCCCGCCGAGGGCTCGTCCAGCGCCAGAATGAGCGGCTGCATGGAGAGCACGGTGGCCAGCGCGACCTTTTTCTTTTCGCCCAGGCTCAGGTGATGGGGCACGCGGGTGGCATAGTCGCTCATCTGCACCTGGGCCAGAGCCCCGGCGCTGCGTGCAACGACCTCGTCCTCATCGAGCCCCATATGCAGCGGGCCAAAGGCGACGTCATCGAACACTGTGGGGCTGAACAGTTGATCGTCGGGGTTCTGAAACACCAGCCCCACACGGGCGCGGACGCGGCGCACGGTGTCATCGGCCAGATCCAGCCCGTCGATGCGGATGACGCCCTGCCCGCGCAGAATCCCGTTGAGATGGAGAAGCAGGGTCGATTTGCCGGCGCCATTTGGGCCGACCAGCCCGACCTTTTCACCGGGAGAGATGGACAGCGTTACCTGGCGCAGCGCCTGCTGACCGTCGGGGTAGGTAAAAGACAGATTATATAGTTCGACGACATGGCCGTTGTTCATGGCATCATTCCGTATGGCGGATCGGTATGGGCGACAAGGGCGATGAGTGCCCAGAAAGCGATCAACAGGGCGCCCGCGGCCAGGTCGCGACGGGAGACGACCGGCGGGCGCAGCATGCGGATCTCACCGGCATAGCCTCGCGCCAGCATGGCCTGATAGATGCGTTCGCTGCGCTCATAGGTGCGCAGAAAGAGGGTGCCGACCATGTGTCCGGTGACCTGCGCGCGCCAGCGCAGCGAGCCGCCGGCCTGGGCGGCATCCACCTCGGCGCTTCGGGCATCGCGGGCGCGCATCATGCGCTGCGCCTCATCGATCAGGACATAGATATAGCGATACATGAGGCCGATGATGGCGGTGAGCACTCGCGGGATGCCGATGCCGCGCATGGCGACGACGAGTTCGGTAAAATGCGTCGTCATGATCAGTGTGGCGACCAGCAGCAGCGAAAGCCAGGCACGCGCCAGCACGGTGAGGAAGCGATAGAGCCCGACGTCGGTGATGATGATCTGCCAGCGCAACAGCGGCACGGTCACCAGGGGGTACCCCTCACGCACGGCCAGCACTCCGGCGACAGCCATCAGGGCAAAGGGCAACGCCAGCGCCGATCGCTTGATGACATCGACGGGTTTGAGCCGGGCAAGCGCGATGAGCAACATCAGCGTCCCGAGATAGGCGACATAGGCCGGCCAAAAGGCGGCGGGCGTCAGGCTGATGATGATCAACAGCGCCAGCACGACGACGAGTTTGACCCGTGGGTCTGCCCGATGCACCACGCTCTTTCCGTCACGATAAGGATCCAGCCAGCTCGAGATCACATCGTCTCCCATCTGTCACCAACAACCACCCATGGGGTCGGTGGTGCCCTCAAGATGCGGAGCGCCCTCTGGTCAGCAAGCGGCCCAGACCGAACATGAGCAAGAAGAGCAGGAGCGTGCCCGCGAATCCGGCCAGCACAGTGGCCAGCCCCTCGTTTTCGACGCCCGGCATGACATAATCGGGAATGAGTTCGTACCAGGGCCCGCGGGCCCGGTCGGCAAACTCGTGGTCCTCTGCCACCCGTTCCAGTCCATCCGGATGGGCCGAGGCCAGCGGAGAAAGCGCCGCGATGACCAGGGCCAGAAGCAATCCGATAATCCACCAACGAGACTTCACTGTGCACCTCCGGCATGCGTAGCCCGCAGGTCGAGCAGGTCTTTGCGAGTCGCGCCCAGAAAGGCGAGTACGGCGGCGGTGATGAGTCCTTCACCGACACCGATGAGGGCGTGTACCACACCCATGGCGGGCAACACCACGCTCAGCGGCGATACGCCCGAGACGGCCAGCTCGACGGCGGCCACCAGTGATGCCAGCACGACCGAAACCCAGCCGGCGACGAATCCGCGCAGCCAGATCCCCCGCGGCCCGCGTGCGATGCGCCCCAGAAGGGCGTACACGGCATAGCCGCTCCATACGCCGATGACGGCCATATTAAAGATATTGGCGCCCAGAGCCAAAAGGCCCCCATCCTGAAAGATGAGCGCCTGTACGGCCAGTACCGCCGTGATGATCAGCGTGCCGGCCCATGGCCCCAGCAGGATAGCGGCCAGCGCTCCACCCAGCAGATGCCCCGACGTGCCGCCGGCCACTGTGAAATTGATCATCTGCGCGGCAAAGATAAAGGCCGCCATGACGCCCATAAGCGGCACTTCGCGCTCCCGCAACTCGACGTTGGTGCGGCGCACGCTATAGGCGATGGCTCCGGCCGAACCGACATAGGTGACGGCGGCCGTACCGACGTTGACGAACCCATCCGGGATGTGCATTCTATCCCTCCTCGACCACAGATATGTCGATCTT
>JBMNOI010000184.1:0-4488 GCA_050942995.1 Anaerolineae bacterium | reverse complement strand
CCAGATCGGCCCCTTTCTCTTTTTACCTCGAGCGCGGGCGACAACGTCTTCCCGCCATATCCCCTTGCGTGTCATCTCCAGGATGACACGCCCTCTGGATGGGTGGGGGCTCCACACCCCCATTCTGGCTATGCGCGCGCATACAGGAGAGCGTTTGCCCTATGCCCGGCGGGTCGCGGCGCCTCGCCAGGACGCACGGGCAAAGAGAGCGCGCCACAGACTACCCTCCAGCCGGCGCCAGGCCCCCTCGACCCGATCGCGCTCTTCGGTTGTGATGGGCATATCGCCATATCGTGCGCGCTGATATATTCCGGCGATGAGATAGATATCGCCCTTTACGTGACCGTTCAAGCCGGCTCGATGATCCAGCTCCTCAGCCAGTTGATGGAGGTATTCACGGGGCGTCTGTCCGCCGTCCGGAGCGATACCCAGCCATCGGGCACGACTGAGCAGGCGGTGATAGGTGCGCTGCACGGCGATGCGTGGCTCAGGCTCGGGATGACGGAACCATCGAGGCGGCCAGAGCACCACAAAGAGCACCACCAACCCCAGCAGAGAGCCCCATATCCAGAGGGGGATTCCCTCGGCCTCGGGCTCGACGGGCTGCACCGGAACGACAACCGGTAGAGACGGGTCGCTCTCTATGATGTCGGTGAAGAAAAAGAGCCGTTCGGTGGGTGTGGGTTCGAATTCGATCCAGCCATAGCCGGGGAAGTAGACCTCGGTCCACGCATGGGCGTTGCGTTCGGCGACCACCCATGCGCTACGGGCATAGTCATAGTGGCCCATGTTATAGCCCGAGGCGTACCGCGCCGCCACGCCGATCGAGCGCAGCATAACGGCCATGGCCGTGGCCGAATAATCACAGTAACCGCGCTGGACGTCGAACAGGAAATAGTCGGTCACATCGGTATCCAGCGGCGGAGGCTCCAGGTTCAGATCGTAATCGTAGCCGCGGATATAGGCCTCGATTGCCCGGGCCTTGTCGTAACGAGTGGTCGCTCCGGCGCCGGTCACAATCTCGTCGGCCAGTTGTCGAATGCGCTCGGGAATGTCGGGCAGAGGCAGGTAGCGTTCGGCCACCCAATCGGGATAGTCCTCTTCGGCGGCCCTCAAGTCCATGGCGGTGACGTCGGGCACGGCAGACACGATGGTGTACGGCTCGTCTCCCTCGACGGTCAGGTTGAACGCCGCCAGATCCTCGGGCTCTCGCACCAGCAGACGGGCATCCCGGTCCACGCTGACGGGAGTGTTGACGCCATAGGCGAACGTTGTTCCAGGACGCATCATGCGGATGGTCTGCGTCACCAGATGATGCGGGTACGGTATCTCGGACCAGGGTTCTTCGGCGATCAGGTCGCGCGACTCGGCCTCGCTGCTCACCCAACCGTGACCGGTATAGACATCATACGTGCGCTGCCGCCAGTAGCGCTTGGGCACAAACTGTTGTGGATCCACGCCGCCCATGCGCGCCAGTTCTTCCTCCGGTGGGGGCGGCGGATCGCTGGTGCGCACGATAAGCACCAGATCCTCACCCAACGAGGAGATACTGCGCCGGATGGCATGGCCCGGCAGGCCGCCCGGCCTCACAACGGGCGTAGGAACCGGATTGCGCCCGGCAAAGGCCCGATCCAGTTCTTCGTAGAATTCCTGGAGCTTGTAGCCGACGTTCTCCCAGAAAAAGTAGATGGCGTCATTGTAGGTGACATAAGGGATCAGCAGGGCGACAAAGATAATGACGGCGGAGAGACCGGCGCCGGCTATCGTCGCATCGCGGCTCAACTCGGTAGAGAAATCCATGCCCAGCCGGCTCCAAAAGCTCTGCAGTCGCGCCAGGTTGGCGCGCACCAGAGCCAGCAGCATGACGGCCAGGAAAAAGCGAACGTAGCCGATCCCATGGCCGGTAAAGGCCGCATTGGCCACCAGGCCGGTACCCAGAGGCAAAAAGGCCGAAAAGGGCCGTCGCCGGCGGATCAGCTCATAGGTGGCGTTCCAGGTGAGCACCCAGATAAGGAGCGACACGCCGAACCACAAGACGGTGTTATCGTCCGTCGGCGCGCCGGCCCGAACGGCCGTCAGCCACGTGTTGACGTTTTCGACCATGATGGCTGAGCGCTCGACGACCTGATCCAGTGAACGTTCGAAGGGGTAGGTGGTCGGCAGCGCCCGTTGCATCAACATCTGCCAGATCATGCCGAACAATCGCCCGATATCACCCAGAACGACGCGCATGTCGGGCAGCAACCGGCCGGCGAACTGGAGGGAATACTCCAGGCCGAGTATGAGGCCTACCGGCCAGGCGATGAGGTCAGAGGTGTTGGATCGGGCCATGATGACGGCCATAAACGTGGCCCACAGCGTGATATTGAGCAGGCGATCGGCATCGGGCACCCAACCGCTGATACGTACCGCCAGCGGCAGGGAGATGACGGCCAGAAACAGAAGAGCGTAAAGGAACCGGTCTTCCTGAAGTTGCGGATCGCGGGCGACCTCGATGCGCAAAGGGCGTTGGTTCATGGTTCTGTCTCTCTTTGTCCGAGAGGGATCCATTCGGCCTGCTCTCCGGGATCGGTCACAACGACCCGACCGGTGCCCAGGACACGGTATTCGGGTTTTTGCCTACGCTTTTCGATCAACCGATCAAAGGTGTAGCCCCGATCGATCACCCGGCTGGGCACGCCCAGGTCGGCCAGGGCGCTGACAATGCCGACCACCTCGCCCTGTCCGCCAAACGAGGCGGCGTCGAGCAGGACGCCTACCGGATGGATGCCGTGACGCAACAATATGGGCAGCCCCTGAATCCACCGCGGATCGGTGGAGGGCGTGATCAACAGAGCGGTCATGCCCCGGCCGATTATCGGCTCGGCCAGATGCAGCAAGCGATCCAGAGGAACCTCCGAGACGGCATGCACATCGGCCAGGGCGCGCAGTAGCTCCCACAGTTGCTGATATCCCTTTTGAGGAGGAATGATCAGTGGCTCGTCGGTGTGGGTGATGAGGCCCACCGCATGGTTATCGCGGAGCATCTGATTGGCCCCGGAGGCGGCGAGCACCACGGCATATTCCTCGGTGGATTCCATATCCTCACCCGCATGGGCCGGACCGTACAGGTCCACGATGATCCAGAGATCGCCGGAGGGTTCCAGATCGAACTCTTTGACAAAGATCTGTTCGTGATCGGGCACCGAGCGCCGTGCGGTGGAGCGCCAGTGAATGCGGTTCAGCGCGTCACCCGGGGAATAGGAACGCACCGACGCGGCGTTGGTGGTCAGGTCGGCGCTGCGGATATTGGCGCGGGCCGAGCCGCGGGCCATTCCACGAGGTTCTACCAGATGGGGCATGGCGACGACCGGAGGATATACCACGAACTCTTCGGTATAGTCGTGGATCAGCCTGACATCGAACAGCCCAAAGGGGTCGCCCATTCGGATGGTCAGCGGGCCGAGTCGATAGATGCCGCGGCGCTCGCAGGTGCCGCCGGTCATCCAGCGGGTCGTTGCTCGTGAACTCAGGCCCACACCGCGGCTGGCGTTGTATCCGGGAAGGTCCGAAAAGTCGCGTACCTCGGCCCACAGCACCGGCAGGATCGACTCGTTGTGCATGGTAAAGCGCTCTTCGATCACGTCGCCCACCTGGCTCCAGCCGTAACGCCGCTGGCGCTGCACGGTGACGTTACGGGCCATCTGTGTGGCCCAGAAATACGAGGCGCCCAACACGCCCAACAAGACGATGAGGACGAACATCGCCGGAGGCGCGGGCGAAAAGATATGCAATATGAGCAGAACGAGCATGGTGACGACCGGCAAGGCAGATGTTAGCCGAATAGAGGTCCTGACCATATTCCGCACCTCCTGGACATAAAGTATATCATGCTTATCCGATTTTTATCAACTGTTGAACATGAGCCAAAATGCCTATTATTCTGGCCGATATTTTGTGCGACAAAGCGGACAGGGCGGGCCGAGCAACGCAATCTTTATGGCGGATGATTGACACTCGTGCGGCCCTGCATACAATGAATACTACGAGTCGCAGTGCAGGGGAGACTAGATGAAGCGAATTGCGGTATTGACCAGCGGAGGTGATGCGCCGGGGATGAACGCGGCCATTCGGGCCGTGGTGCGTACCGGTATCGCGTCGGGCATGGAGGTGTTGGGCGTATCTCGGGGCTATGCCGGGCTTATTTCAGGAGATATTAGCTACATGTCGCGGCGCGATGTGGGCGGCATCATGCAGATGGGCGGCACCATGCTGGGCAGTGCCCGCTCGGAAGAGTTCCGCACTCTGGAGGGCCGTCAGAAAGCGCTCGATAACCTGTCGCAACGAGGCGTCGATGCGCTGGTGGTGATCGGCGGGAACGGTTCTCAGGCCGGTTCATATGATCTGGTCCAGATGGGTTTTCCCGTCGTCGGAGTTGCGTCGACGATCGATAACGACCTGGAGGGGTCGGATATCACGATCGGGGTCGATACGGCGATCAACGTTGCC
>JBMNOI010000183.1:0-4490 GCA_050942995.1 Anaerolineae bacterium | reverse complement strand
CTGATACGGCCTTGCTTTTCCGGGCCGGTCCACTTCCGGCCCGGACGAGTCCTTTCTGCACCGTCAGCATATCGGAAGAGAGCACAGCGCACATCGGAACCTCGAATGATTTCGCAAGCATACCTGTGAGCGATCTCGGCCTCATCCTTCTGGCCGGGTATCCGGTGGCGCACACGTTTGCTTCTGCGGGGTTTTATGGCACAATAGCCGCAGCCATATCATCAACATATCGATCGCCCATCACAGCAGTCGGAGGGGATCATGAACAAAGTACACGTCGCCATCGTCGGCATGGGCATCGGCCGGTCTAACGGTCGTGGATTCCTGCGCACGCCACGCTCCCGCATCGTCGCGTTGTGCGACCTGATCGAGGAGCGCATGCAGAGTTTCGCGCAGGAAATCCCCAACCCGGTCAAGTGCTACACCAGCTACAAAGAGATGTGTCAGGACCCCGAGATCGGCGCCGTCTTTGTGGGCACGCCCAACCAGTGGCATGTTCCCGTGGCGCTGGAGGCCGTGCGGGCAGGCAAACACGTCATGGTCACCAAACCGCTGGCCGACTGTGAGGAGGCCGCCCGCGAGCTCGTCCAAGCCGCCGAAGCCGCCGGTGTCGTCAATATGATGTCGCTGACGACACGCTTTTCCGATGAGGTGAACTATGTCGGCAAGCTGCAACAATGCGGCGAGTTTGGCGAGATCTATTACGCCCACGCCCGCAGCGTGCGCCGCAGCGGCATCCCCAACTGGAACCCGGGCTTTATCCAAAAGGGCGGCGGCGCCTTTCGCGATATGGGCGTGCACGTACTCGATTCCGCCTGGTGGCTGATGGGCATGCCCAAACCGGTCTGCGTGCTGGGGGCTGCCGGAGCCAAATTCGGCCCGCGCGGGCTGGGCTACTGGGATTTTGCCTCGCCGCCACCCGATTATTACAGCCAGTACACCGCCGATGATTACGGCGGAGGGTTCATCCGCTTCGAGAACGGCGCCGGCCTGCAGGTCGAGAGTTTTTGGGCCAGCCATCAGCCTACGGGGTTGCAGATCGAGCTGTTCGGCACCGAGGCGGGCGCCCGCGTATGGCCGCTCACCGTCTATCGCACCGTGAACGGTGCGCCGCAGGATATCACCGTCGAGTTGCCGCGCAAGGTCGATGCGGTAGATCATATCGCCGCCCATTTCGTCGAATGTATTCTGGACGGCGTCGAGTGCCGGGCGCCGCTGCGCCACGGCCTCATCGTCCAGCAGATGATGGAAGCGCTGCTCAAGAGCGGCGAAACGGGCAAAGAAGTGGTTTTGGAGGGCTGACCGTTATGGATCCCGCGGCATCGTTTGCAACCGGCAAGCTCCCGCTCGAGTTTCTACAGGGACTCTTACAAAAATACGCCCGCTCGGATGAGCGTCTGGTGGCCGGCCCTCGCGTGGGCGAGGATGTCGCCGTAATCGACATGGGCGATCGGTATATGGTGGTCAAAACCGATCCCATCACCTTTGTCACCGATGAGATCGGCTGGTACGCGGTAAACGTCAACGCCAACGACATCGCCACCAGTGGCGCGCGCCCGCTGTGGATGCTGGCCACCGTGCTACTCCCCGAGGCGCGCGCCACGCCCGAAATGGTCGAGGCGATCTTTCGCCAGCTCCACGACGCATGTCAGGCACTGGATGTGACGCTGGTCGGCGGCCACACCGAAGTAACCTGGGGACTGGAGCGGCCCATCGTGGTGGGCGTCATGATCGGTGAGGTGTCAAGGGAGCAATTGATCACCACCGCCGGAGCGCAGGTGGGCGATGCGGTACTGCTGGTCAAGGGCATCCCCATCGAGGCCACGGCCATCATCGCCTACGAGCGAGCCGATGAGTTGCGTCGCCGCGGTTACGACGAGGCGTTCATTCAAAGAGCCCAGGAGTTTATTCACGAGCCGGGGATCGGGGTTGTGGAGGCGGCGAGAATCGCCGCTGCTCATCCGGGAGTGCACGCCATGCACGACCCCACCGAAGGAGGGCTGGCCACCGGCCTGCACGAGCTGGCCTACGCAGCCGACACGGGGTTAACGTTATACGCCGAAAGGGTGCCGATTCTGCCCGAGGGACAGCGTCTCTGCGACGAATTCGGCCTGGATCCACTGGGGGCCATCGCCTCCGGGGGGCTGATCGTGGCGGTAGCGCCGGAGCAGGTCGAGGCATTGACGGCCGCCTATCATAAAGCCGGCATCCCCTGCGCCTGGGTGGCCGATCTGGTGCCGAAAGAGGAGGGCATCACCATGCAGCGCGGGGGCAAACGCGTGCCCCTGCCCCGCTACGATGCCGACGAAATCACCCGCATCTTTTAGGCGAACGAGGAATGGATCGACATACCGAAGCGGTGGAGCCGACCCCACCGCTTCTATACGTTGTGTCGATGCATGACATGTCCGTCGCATGCGTTTTAGAGACGCCCGCGGTTCGATGTCTCAGCGTGTCTCCCCAAGGACCGGCGGATGGGCGTGCGTTCGGGGCGCTCCGCGCACCTGCATACTGCCATGCGCCGCCTCCACCAGGCCATAGACCATCGCCTGCTCATCCTCCAGAGTAATCACCTGCCCGTCCAGCAGGGCGTCGCGCACGCGAGAGAGGATCTCGCTATAGATAGGCCCCGGCGGCACCCCTAACGACCGCAAATAGTGGCCGTCGATACGTGGCGTTACACGCGAAAGGCTCTGCTCGTAGAATTCGAGGCGCTTTCGCACCAGGTCCGATTCGGTGAGCATGGACAGAACGAATCGCGCCTCGCGCGAATAGAGATGGAGCAGCCGATAGATCGAGCTGGGCAGCATGACGTCCGTCTGCAGTTGCGGCAACGCCTCACGCAGCCGCATCACCTCGCGCAAAAAGCGCGCATCGCCCGTCGAGATCATCAGCCGGCTCACGAAAGAATCCAGTTCGGCCGTCGTCATGGCGCTGGTGAGCAGCGCCAGATAGCACAACCCCAGCACCGGGCCGTCGCCCACATCCTCCCGATCGCCCGCCGCCGGTGTCGGATCGGTAAGGCGCCGCCCGTTGCGCCGCTGCGCCGGCCATACCCCCAGCTCCTCGCGCAACCGTGCGAACAGAGGCGCCATATCCCGGGTAAAGCGAAGCGCCGGATGCATATGCTCCAGAGCGCCCATTCGCGACAGGCGATCCAGGATCTTTTCCGGCTCGGCCTCTTCCAGAATCAGATACAGCTCGTGGCGCAGCCGCTCTCCCGTCACATCGTCCAGAAGGTCCAGCGCATCATCGATCAACTCGGCGGTACGGGCTTCGATGGTGAATCCCAGCCGCTGCTCGAAACGCACCGCCCGCAGAATGCGGGTGGGGTCCTCCACAAAGCTCAGGTTGTGGAGCACGCGAATACGCTGCGCGCGAATATCTCGCTCGCCGCCGTAATAGTCCAGCAATTCGCCATAGCGATCTCGATCCAGACATATGGCCATCGTATTGATGGTGAAATCGCGCCGGTAGAGATCCTGCTTGATCGAGCTGCGCTCGACGCTGGGAAGCACCGAAGGTCGCTCGTAGAACTCGGTGCGGGCGGTGACGAAATCCAGCGACGAGGGCACCCCCGGCGGCAGGTCACCCCCCAGGATGACCTTGGCGGTGCCAAAGCGCGAATGGCTACGCACCCGTCCGCCCAGTTCGTGGGCCAGTCGCTGCGCCATACCGATCGCATCCCCCTCGACCACCAGATCCAGATCCAGCGTGGGCGAGCCCAGCAGCAGGTCACGCACAAAGCCCCCCACGATATAGAGCGAATGCCCCAGATCGTTGGCGGCATCACGGGCCTTTAGCAGCAGGTCGCGCAAACCCTCGGGCAGCGCATCCTCCATCATCCGGCGGATTTCCTGGGCGCGAGAGGTATACACCGTCGGCGTCCAGTGTTTGATCAGATCGGTGCGCGTCACGATGCCAATGAACCGGCCCTCTTCCACCACCGGAACCTGCCCCAGCCCATGCTCGATCATCACGCGCTGCACTTCATCTACCGGATCTTGAGGGCGCACATAGAGCGGCCCGGTATGCAGGATGTTGCGCACCGGGATCTCGCCCAGGCGGTGGTGCAGGGCGCGATCTACGTCGCTGCGGGTCACGATGCCCACCAAACGATCGCCTTCGACCACCGGAAAGCCCTCGTGCCCGTAGCGCTGCATGAGTTGAGCGGCATCGCGCACGGCCATGTTCAGATCCAGCGTATGCACATTGGTCGACATGAGCTCGCGCACCAGCGTCGGCGGCTCTATCTGGCGCTCCAGCAGATCCAGCAGACGCGCCTGCACGTCGGCCAGGCTCGTCTCCTGAACCAGAGCGGCCGCCGCCTTGCTGTGCCCCCCGCCGCCAAAGGCGTGCAATACTCCGGCCACATCGATGGCATCCACCATGCTGCGGGCGATCATCTGAATGCTATCCTGATAGCGCACCAGCAGAAAGCAGGCATCGGGCTCGTATATGTCCATCACCTCGTGGATCAGGGTGGACAG
>JBMNOI010000058.1:0-23912 GCA_050942995.1 Anaerolineae bacterium | reverse complement strand
CGAATCGCAGGCGACGGACCCCGAAGGGTGGCCAAGACGCCGGGCGGATTTCGATTTTCTGGTCTCTGCACAGGCGCATGACGTCATTCGGCAGGAAAGGATCGTGCTGATCGATTACGGCATGATGCAGCGTATCTGGCAGAGCGTCTCCTCAGCCTGATCGTCGGCGTATCAGATGGCGCGTGAGGACGGCCGGGCCGGCATGGTCACAGTGCGTCCGTCGGACACTGTGCGCAGGTAGCGCGCCAGCCGAATGATCCCCTCGGTGAGCGCCTCCTCACCGGCGCAGAGAGACAGGCGCACATAGCGGTCACACAGCTCCCCAAAGCTCGACCCCGGCGCGACGGCCACATGCTCGGCATCCAGCAGGCCGCAGGCGAAATCCAGCGAGTTCGCGGGTTGTTCGGAAATGTCTACCAGCACATAGAACGCGCCGTGAGGATAGGATACGCTCAAGCCCTCACGCTCGCACAGGGCCACCACCAGATCGCGGCGCCTGCGATAGTGGGCCAGCATCTCTTGCACGCAATCTTGCGGGCCGAGGAGCGCGGCGATGGCGGCATGCTGTGCCACCGTATTCACACAGGATACGATGGGCTCCTGAATCTTGATCATCGAGGCGATGATCTCCTGACTGGCGACGGCATAGCCCACGCGCCAGCCGGTCATCGAGTACGTTTTGCTCACCGTAAATACCGAGATAACGCGGCCCTCATCGTCCCAGCAGGCGGGGCTGTAGTGACGTCCCTCGAACACCAGCCGGTCGTAGGTTTCGTCCGAGATCAGATAGAGGTCATGTCGCTTGCAGAAATCGAGACAGGCGCGCAGCGTTTCCTCCGAGTAGACGGCGCCGGTAGGATTGGACGGGCTGTTCACCAGCATGGCCTTGGTGTGTGGGGTGACCATGGCCTCCAGGGCGTCGAAATCGGGCACAAAGCTCTGCTCGGCCAGAGTCGGATAGGCCCGGGGTACGCAGTTCAGAATACGCGATGCCATGGTAAAATTGCCATAGCCCGGGTCGGGTAGCAGGATTTCGTCTTCACCATCGAGCACCACGGCCATAGAGGCAAAAACGGCCTGCATGGCGCCGATGGTGACGATGACGTTATCGGGCGTGACATGCAGGTCGTTCTCACGGGCCAGTTTAGTGACGATCGCCTCTCGCAGCTCCAGCATACCGGCGTTGGCCGTATAGCCCGTGTACTTGTTGCGGGCGGCCTCTACAGCGGCCTCGATGATATGGGCGGGTGTAGGGAAATCCGGCTGGCCGATCTCCAGTTCGATGGCGTTCTTGTAGCGAGCGGCGCGATCCAGAATAAAACGAATGGGAGATCGATCGATGCCAGAGACGTTGCGCGAGAGTGTTTTCATCACCATCTCCTCCGGCCCACAGGGGCCTGCCTAACCTAATAAAAGACGCCGTCGCACGAGGCCAGGGCCTCTCTGCACGGCGCTTTTGCATCATCGGCATGTGTGGTTCACTCGACGAACCATGGTTATTGTCTCACAATAACCCACCTGCCTCGATCTGTCAAGGCCCAATTTGGGCGGGTGTCACACATTCGCGGACCGGCCCTCATCCCGTCCCTACTCATCGGGCCTTTCCCCCACCCCCCTCATCCTGTTCGTCCTTTGCGCGCGTTGGCTCGGGAATCTCGTCCTCCTCACCGAGGCTTCCTTCAGGGCGCACTCCTTTGCTGCGACGGATGGCGGGCGCAATGACTTCGAGCACGAACACGCGCAGCCCCGACACCAGGGGGATGGCCACCAGAGCGCCGAGCAGCCCGGCAAGATTGCCGCCGATATAAACCGCCAGAAGCACAAGCAGTGGCGGCACATTGGTTTGACTGCGCATCACGATGGGAACCAGAATGCGATCTTCGAATTGCTGCAGGGCCAGGATAAAGATCAGGACGATGAGGGCCTGCCCCGGCGAATTCAGGAACGCGAGGATCAGCATGGGAATCGCAGCGATGACCGGCCCCAATATGGGCAGGACCTCCAGCACGCCGGCCAGCAAGCCTAAAGTGAGCGCGAATTCGATACCGATGATGGAGAGCCCGATATAGGTCAACAGGCCGACGATGGCTCCGTCGATGGCGGATCCCCGTACATAGCCGCCCATGGCGGTGCCGATGTTTCGCAGTGTGCTCATGATGCGGGCATGTCTCTCTCTCGGAAAGAACGAGAGGACGAATCGGTTCATGGCGGGAGTGGAAAGCAGCCAGTATATCGAGACGAACACCAGAAATAACAGGTCGATGACCGAGGTTGCGATGATCAACGGGAGCGCTACAATGGCAGAGCCGATGGCTGCCAGCTGAGACGTGATATTCCCGACGATATCCTCGACGGGCACGATGTCGAACTCGCCCAGCCACTCCTGCACTTGCTCGATCCACATGGGAACGTCCTCTGCCACCATCAGCACCTGTGAAGCCAGCGGGGGGACGATCAGCCATACCAGCCCGATCAAGACGAGCAACGCGACAAAGTATACGAGCAACACGGCCAGCAGGCGCGGAATCCACCGGTCCAACCATGCTACAACAGGAGCAAGCGCTTCGGCAAACGTCACACCCAGAAACAGCAGGGCAAGGGGGCGAACCAATAACCACAGACCGCCCAGTGTGGCCAGGCCCAACACCAGCGCCATGGCGCCGGCAGCGGTCAGCCACCACCAGGAATAGGTCGTTCGCTCGCGATGTGGGGCCGCCTCATCGGGCGACTCGTATGTGTGGGTGCTCATAGCTCCTCCTTCTATCCGACACAGCGGCACGCACCAGGATGGATGGAGGTTCTATGATGTTGTGGATGGCGAACGGCGAAAGGGGCAATGCGGGCGGGGACAGGTCCCTGGACAGGCCGGGATTTGTCCCTAATGTACTCTGTAATCGATCATCATGCAAGAGATACCATCGCTGCTGTTGTGGGCGAGTTTCAAATGCGTTTACCCCGCATGATCCCCGCTCCGGCGCCTCTTTGCCAAGCGATGCCGGTATCGGTAATATCAATATGGCTATTGCCGAATGATTTGAAAGGGGAACATCATGGCCTATTCTATCGCCCTTATCGGCGATTCGGCCTGCGATCTGCCCGATGATCTTTTGATGCATTACGAGATCGCCCTGGTGCCCACCTATGTGGTATGGGGCGACGAGCAGCTACGCGACCGGATCGACATTACCGCTGAACAGTTTTATCGTCGCTTGACAGAAGATCAGACTCTACCCACCACGGCTCAGCCCGCGCCGGAGGCGTATGTTAGCGTCTACCGGCAGGCTATAGAGGCCGGTGCGCGCGAGATCGTCGTCATCGCTCTGAGCAGTGCACTGAGCGGCACGATCCAGTCGGCACGACTGGCTGCCGAGATGGTGGACGTGCCGGTGCACATCGTGGACTCGAAAGGGCCCACCATGACCGAGGGATGGCAATTGCTGGCCGCCGCGCGCGCCCGAGAAAAGGGCGCCGATGCGGCCGGCATGGTGGCCGCGGCAGAGGCGGCTCGCGCCGGCATGGTCCAGTGCGTGGTGTTGGATACTCTGGAATATCTGCACCGTGGCGGTCGGATCGGCGGCGCCAGCGCCTTTGTGGGGGCGCTGTTGAATATCAAGCCGCTGGTCTATATCGACCATGAAAAAGGCACGGTCGAGGCGGGTGAGAGGGTGCGCACGCGCAAGCGGTCGATCGAGGCGCTCTACCAGCTCTTTTTTCGCCAGCTCGACACGTCGCGGCGCACGTTGCATATCGCTGTATTGCACGGGAACGCTCGTTCCGAGGCCGAGGATCTGGCCGAACGCATCCGGCAGGAGTATGCGCCGACCGAGTTGCTCATCACTACCACGTCGCCGGTGCTCGGAGTGCATACCGGCCCGGGCGCCCTGGCATTGTGCGGCTATAGCGAGGATTGATCCATCGCCGGTCGTAACAACGAGAACGGCCCGCCCCAATCATATGGGGCGGGCCGTCTATGTATGGGTGAGACCTCTCAGGGGCGAATCAGCCCTGTCATATCCACATCGACTTGCTCGGCCAGATCGGCCAGGCTGTCGTGCAGGATCTGGATCATATAGCGAGGGTTGTGGGCAAAGCCGCCCGGATCCATCTGCATGTAATGCAGATTGTAGGCGGCGCGCAACAGACGGGGCGTCCATGACGCATAGCTATTAGAGCCCACCGTCTCCTCAGGATCGGCTACACCATCGCCATTGGTGTCGATGAAAAAGTAGGGGTTTGCTCCCGCACTGTAGACGATGGGGGTCCCCACAACCTCGGCGGCATAGAGCCGGACGGCATCGTACAGGCGCGACCACAGCGTGTCGATCTCGACCGCTACGCCCTGCGTCGTTTCACCCCGGCCACTCCAGTCGGTGTCGTCGTCCCGGATGCCCCGCAAATCGGCCACACCCACGACGTTCGAGTGGCACGGCGCACATTCCTGCGGGTCGATCTGAAGGCTGTGGGCATCGTGGCACTGGCTGCACTGCTGATAGTCGCGCGTATGCTCAAAGAACTCCACATACTCCCGGTTCGGGTATTCATATGCCCCGCTCACCTCGCCCCCCCAGCGGGTAGCCGCCGCAGGCCGATAGTGCACGCTGATAAACCCCTGGTCTTCGAGGACGGCATCGGGGTCCTGTCCCTCGATGGCGTTGTTCACCTGGACGGTCGATGCGCGCCCCTGATGACACTGTAGGCAGTTGCCCTGTCCGTTCAGGTCGCCGATCTCGACGCCCGACGGAAAGGTCACCGTCGTCATGGCCATTGAAGACGGGTTGTGGCAGGCGACGCATTGGACGGTGGTGCCGATGGGGGGAGCGTTATCCACCCGTCCCGGCTCGGTGCCGTCTTCGCCGATAAAGTCCAGATAGCCCAGTGTGCTGTGGCATTTAGCACAGACCGGTGGGATGACGGGCGGATCGTTCTCGTCCCAGGCCCTGAAGGCGGGCGACGTCCTGTCGGCGTGACCCGAGGTAGACCATTTGATCGTGATCTCATTGACCGGCTCGGCGCGAACCCGGGTAAACACCCAGCCGACGATTCCGGCGCCGATAATGAACAACAAAAGGATCGCCAGGTTTCTTCGGTACACGATTTCTCCCCCCACTCTTGTGCATCGCCTGATGGTGCCGGACGGTGATTGGGAGCAGAGTCGCCCGGGGCAAACGCCCGCCGGACAACCGGATGAGTAGAGGCCAGGATGTTGCCGCTCCCAGACGGCAGCCAGTATAACCCAAACCGTGTCGGGCCACAAGCGCCGACGCCGCGTTTTCTTCATTGACGGCCATAAGAGTGATGCTATAATGCGCTTGTGAGCCCCTTTGCTGCCGTAGGGTCGGCTATTCGGCAAGAGCCGAGAGCCTCCGCGACGGATCCGTCAGGGGCCATGGCTTTTTTAGGGGGGGCAAGAGGATGGGCCATGGCTCTGTCTGGACAAGGAGTCACCGGTATGAGATCTTTGCGCGCGACGTTCTGGATCGGCGTCTATTTCTTGCTGGTCTTTTCGCCGTTCATCATCCTGCTGGTAGGGCCACGGCCGGCGGGGCGCGAATTCTGGCGCGAGTTTTCGGTGGCCCTGGGCTATGCCGGTCTCTCGCTCACGGGGTTTCAGTTCATCCCGACGGCGCGCCTGCCCTTTTTGTCCGATGTCTTTCCCATGGACACGCTTTATCTGTTCCATCACAGGATTTCGCTGGCCTCGCTTTACCTCGTTCTGGCGCATCCCATCATCCTGTTTATTAACAACCCCTTTACGCTGCGTCTGCTCAACCTGGTCACCGCCCCGGGGCGGGCCAGGGCGGGAGTGCTGGCCGTGCTGGCCATGATCATACTGGTCGTCACCTCGGCCCGGCGCAAGGAGCTGGAGATTCAGTATGAACACTGGCGCGCGGCCCATATCATCTTTTCAGTCGTGGCCGCCGCTATGGCGCTGGTGCATATCTTTGGGGTGCGTTACCACACGGCCAACCCGGTGCAGCGGGCACTGTGGATCGCGATGCCGGCGCTGTGGCTGCTGATGGTTATCTATGTGCGGGGCATTCGCACCATCATGCTCCTGCGTCGCCCCTACCAGATCGTCGAGGTGCGTCCGGAGCGAGGCGACTCGTGGACGCTGGCGTTGCAGCCGCTGAACCACCCCGGTATGCGCTTTGTGCCCGGGCAGGTCGCCTGGTTGACGGTGCAGCGTATCCCGGCGGCCATTCGCGAGCATCCCTTCTCCTTCTCGTCCAGCGCCGAGCGCACCGACCGCATCGAATTCACCATCCGGTCACTGGGTGATTTTACCTCGACGGTCAAGGATCTTCAGCCGTCGAGCTGCGAACCGGGACAGTGCGTCTACGTGGACGGCCCTTATGGCGTCTTTGATCTCGATCAATCTGCGGCCCCGGGATATGTCTTTATCGCCGGGGGAATCGGCTCGGCCCCGATTATGAGCATGTTGCGTACCATGGCCGATCGGGACGATCGGCGCCCGGTGCTCTTTATGTACGGCAACCAAAACTGGGAGCGGGTGACGTTCCGCGAGGAGCTGGAAGAGCTGGAGAAACGCCTCAACCTGACCGTCGTGCATGTGCTGGAAGACCCCCCGGAGGGTTGGACGGGGGAGACGGGTTTTATGAATGTCGAGATGTTCGATCGCCATCTGCCGGAGAACCGCGCCGAGCTGGTCTATTTCGTGTGTGGCCCCATCCCGATGATGGATGTTGTAGAGCGGGCGCTCCTGCGCCTCGATGTGCCGCTCTCGCAGATTCACACCGAGCGGTACGAGATGGCCTGAGGCAGAGGGAAAGGAGACGATCATGCACAATGTATATGCCCGACGCATTCTCATCATCACGGTGGCCGGATTCCTCGCGCTCTCGGTGGTGTTCGCCGTATTGCAGAGCGGTGTTCTCTGAGCGGACCGGCTCATTGGATCATCTGATGGTATAGCCAAGGGCCGCCCTCCTGAGCGGGACGCCACCTCCGGAGGGTGGCCCTTGTGTATGTGCGGCCGCCATGGATCGAGCGGATGGCCCGATGTCGGGCAAATGCCCTGATGGTATCGCTCTCTCATGACCCCCACGCTCTCAACGGGAGCGAGCCTCCTTCTTTCAACGCTCTCACGCCATCATCCGAACCTCTAATCAGTCTCGTTCCACCGATTTGCCTTGCTCAACAGCCGATTTTCCGGTTGTTCGCGTACAGATAGTCTGATAGGAGAATATGGGCATGGACGCGACGGTGTCGGTTACCGAGATCAGCAAGCGTTTCGGCGATCTTTTGGCCGTCGATGCCGTATCATTCGATGTATACCCGGGCGAGATATTCGGTCTGTTGGGACCGAACGGCGCGGGCAAAACGACGACCATCCGCATGATGCTCGACATCTTTCACCCCGATTCGGGGACGGTGAGCGTCTTTGGCGGCCCCTGGTCTGAAAAGAAGAAGCGGCGAGTCGGCTATCTTCCCGAGGAGCGTGGGCTGTACAAAGACCAGCCGTTGGGCAGGGTCATCGCCTACCTGGCCACGCTCAAGGGTCTGACGCGAGATGAGGCGCTGGCCCGTATGGAGCCCTGGTTGGAGCGGCTGGATCTTGCCGAACATCGCATGAAAAAGGTCGACCGGCTCAGCCGGGGCATGCAACAAAAAGCCCAGTTGATCGCCACCCTGCTGCACGAGCCGGACCTGATCGTTGTCGATGAGCCGTTTTCAGGATTGGATCCGGTGAACACACGACTGGTCAAAGAGATCATTCTGGAACAGGCGGCGGCCGGCAGAACGATCATCATGTCTACCCATCAGATGCATCAGGTGGAGGCGCTGTGCAACCGTATCTTGCTGGTGCACCGGGGGCGTCGCGTGCTGTACGGCGAGGTCACCGATATCAAACGGGGACATGCCGGAAACGCTCTGCTGGTGCGGGGCAGCGGCGATATAGGGCACATACCCGGCGTGCTGGATGCGAGGCGAAGCAACGGGGAATGGCGTCTGAGCCTCTCCCCCGATGTCGATCCGCAGGAGGTGCTGCGCGAGCTGGCCTGTCGCGACAATGTGTGGGTGGAGCGTTTCGAGGTGGCCGAGCCTTCACTGGAGGATATCTTTGTGGCCGCCGTAAAGGGTGACGTGGCACAGGCCCCGGAGGCGATGAATGCGTAATCTCTTGATTGTGGCCCGGCACGAGTTTCTGACACTCGTTCGGAGACGATCGTTCATCCTCACCACCCTGGGGTTGCCGGTGGTTTTTGGTCTGATTGTCGCCATCATGATACTGGTGGCCCAATTCACTGCCGATCCGCGCCCCATCGGCTATGTCGATCGCTCTGGCCTGCTGGCCGGGGAGGAGGCTCCCTCGGGCGTGCAGGCATATTCTGATGAGGACGCGGCGTTTCAGGCGCTCGAGGAGGATCGGGTTCGCGCCGTATATGTCGTGGGTGAGGACTATTTACAGTCACAGCAGATCGAGCTTTACTATTGGGATGCGCCCCCCGATGAGCGGGCGTGGTCGCTCATGAACGGGTATTTGCGGGCGGCGCTGTTCGATGAGGTCGAGCCTGTCGTACGGCACCGCGTTCGGCAAGGGCCCGTCGTGACGATCTATTCGGCCGATCGCTCGAGATCGCTGAGTATGACAGATCCCTTTGCCCTGCTGCTACCCATCGTTACTACCGTGTTGTTGATGGTCAGCAGCCTGACATCGAGCGGTTACCTGCTTCAGGCGGTGGCCTCAGAGCGGCTGGATCGCACCATCGAGGTGCTGATCCTGACCGTCTCGCCGCGTGATCTCCTGGGGGGCAAGGCGCTGGGCTTGATGGCCGCCGCTCTGTTACAGCTTTTTACCTGGCTGGCCGCCCTGACGCTGGCGCTCCTGCTCCTGGTGCGGCTTCAACCCGGGCTGCCTCCCGTTCAGGTGCCCTGGAATCTGGCGGCGCTCGTCGTGCTCTTTTACCTTCCCGCTTTTGGCCTCATCGCGGCGCTCATGACGGCCGTCGGCGGCGTGGTGCGCGACATCAGCCAGGGGCAGCTCGTCACCGGAATGCTCACACTGCCCTTTATTCTACCGGTTATGGCCATCTCGTTCATTCTGGCGGATCCGACGAATCTCCTCGTCCTCTTTATGACCTATTTCCCGTTGACGGCGTTCATCACCACCATCGTCCGCGCGGGGATCGGCGTAGCGCCCGTCGGCCAGATTGTGCTGAGCTGGCTGCTTCTGAGCGCAACGGCGATAATCACCGCCCGGCTGGGCGCATTGCTCTTTCGAGTCGGCATGCTGCGCACGGGCAAGGAATTGAGCCTGAGGCAGATATTCGGCGCCCTGCGCTCTGTGGAGAGATTGGGGAGGTAGGCGGTGGGCATCACCCTGCGGGTCGTCTGGCACGAGATCCTGGTGACGCTGCGCAAGCGCTCTTTTTGGGTGTTGACCTTTGTTCTACCGATCATCATTCTGGTGTTCACGCTGGGGTCCCAACTGCTGTTTGCCCCGGACGCAGACGCCGATATGGGGCTGCCCTTTATCCCGCCCGATGACGAGGCGGTTCCGGTGGGCATCGTCGACCGGGCGGGCATTGTGCAAGAGATTCCGGCCGTCGTCCCTGAGGGGTTTGTGGTGCTGTACGCTGATGAGGGCGAGGCTCGCGCCGCCCTCGGACAGGGGGCGGTCACCGCCTATCATGTGGTGCACGCCGACTATGTCGAATCGGGGCGGCTGGATCGCGTGGAGGAGCCGTTCAACCCTTTTGGGATGGATAACCTGGATCTGGTTCGCTATGTGCTGGCGGCCAATATCCTGCAAGACGAGCAACTGGCCGCGCTGATTCTCGACCCAACGGCCACAGCACGACGACCCGAGGCCCAGGTTCGTCTGGCGCCGGAGGAGGCCGGGCCTGTAGCGCCCGCCGGCTCGCCGACCGGCCTGGTTCCCTATGCCGTGCTACTTCTCATGTTCTTTATCATCACCACGGGAGGGGAATACGTGTCCGAGAGTGTGGCCGGTGAGAAAGAGAACCGCACCGCCGAACTGCTTCTGGTCACGTTGAACCCTCGTGACCTGATGCTGGGCAAGATCCTGGCCATGGGGCTGGTCTCGCTGCTCCAGGTGGCCGTGTGGGTCTCGGTGAGTGCCCTTGTTCTGTCTCAGGATTGGCTTTCCCTTGCCATTATGGGGGCGGGTGACCTGGGCCCGTCATTCGTGGTATATGCTGTGCTCTATATGCTTCTCGGCTATCTCGTCTATGCCTCGGCGCTGGCCGTCGTCGGCGCCCTCTCGCGGGGAGCCCGTGAGGTGAGCCAGTGGCAATGGATCATTATGGCGCCGCTGTTCCTCACCCTGTTCCTGAACTGGATCATCGTCCAGCAGCCGCAGGCCGTGATCCCGATGATCTTGAGCCTGTTTCCGCTGACCTCACCGCTGGCCATGCTCACGCGCATGACGGTCACACCGGTGCCGACGGTGCAGGCCATCGTCGGCCTGTTGCTTCTTGCGGCGACGGCCTGTGTGAACGTGCTGATCGCCGCCCGCTCGTTCCGCGCCGATGCGCTGCTATCGGACGAGGCGCTGAGCGCCGGTCGCCTGTTTCGCCAGGTGCGCCGTTCGGCCTAGATTTCGATCTTGACAAGCGCGAGGATCTATGATATGTTGGGACCAACCTTTGCAGGGACGGTTTGAACGTATCATGAGTATGGCCAGTACGCCTTTCTCGGCCGGCATTATTATTCTGGTTCTAGTCGAGCTCCTCGTTATTGAGGAGCTACTGCCGGTTGGGAAAGGGGCCAAGTAACATTCAGACCGAATAATATAGAATCAGTTTACCAGAGCCTCACCCAACCGGGTGGGGCTCTTTTTTTGACCGCACATCCCCTATAAGAAGCGGGTTCTCAACGAAGGGCCGCATCACGCGATGGCGCCATGACCTTACGGACAGGTTCGTCCGAAGGTGATGGCGCTTTGTGTCAGGGGGACTAAACGATTCCGGGGCGACAGACGATTCCAGGAGAGGAGACGGGCGTGAGAAGCAACGTCATCAAGAGCGGGCTGGAGCGGGCGCCGCATCGCTCGCTGCTGTGGGCACTGGGCAATACCGATGAAGAGATGAAGCGTCCTTTTGTCGGAGTGATCAACTCGTTCACCGAGATCATTCCCGGCCACACCCATCTACGGCAACTGGCCGAGGCCGTCAAGGCCGGTGTCTATATGGGAGGGGGCGTCCCGTTCGAGGCCAACACCATCGGCGTGTGCGACGGGATCGCCATGGGGCACGTCGGCATGAAGTACTCACTGGCCTCGCGCGAGCTGATCGCCGACTCGGTCGAGACGGTTGTTGAGGCGCACGCCTTTGATGCCCTGGTTCTCATCCCCTCGTGTGACAAGATCGTGCCCGGTATGGTCATGGCCGCCGCCCGTCTGGATCTGCCCACGGTGGTGGTCACCGGTGGGCCGATGCTGGCCGGCCGGCGCGGCGACCAGACGCTGGATCTCAACAGCGCCTTTATGGCCGTGGGGGCGGCGGCAGCTCACGAGATCAGCCTGGAGGATGTCGAGCGCATCGAAAAATCCTGCTGCCCGGGCTGTGGCTCCTGTTCGGGCATGTTCACCGCCAATACCATGGGCTGCCTGTGTGAGGCGCTGGGTATCGCCCTGCCGGGTAACGGCACCATTCCGGCGGTGAGCTCACGGCGTATCGCCCTGGCCAAGATGGCCGGTATGCAGGTGATGGAGTTGCTCCGGCAGGGGGTTACCGCCCGTCAGATTTTGACCCGGGATGCCTTCCACAACGCCTTTACCACCGATATGGCGATGGGGGGATCGAGCAACTCGGTGCTGCACCTGCTGGCCATTGCCCACGAAGCCGATGTCCCTGTCGATCTCCGCCAGATCAACCACTACAGCGAGAACACACCCCACCTCTGCAAGCTTTCTCCCGCCAGCGACCAGCATATCGAGGATCTCTACTATTCGGGCGGCGTCGGCGCCATCATGCACGAACTGGGTACCCTGGGGTTGCTGCGAAACGATGCGTTGACGGCAACGGGCGAGACGGTGGCGGCGAATCTGCACGCCGGATCGCGGTGGGCGCCCGACTATGCCACGGTCGATCGGCGGGTGGTGCGTAGCGGCGAGGAGCCCTACTCGCGCACCGGTGGGCTGGCCATCCTTTTTGGCAACCTGGCCCCTGAGGGCGCTGTGGTCAAGGCCGCGGCGGTATCGCCCAAGATGATGCGCCACACCGGCCCGGCCCGCGTGTTCGATTCGGAGGACGACGCCACGGCGGCCATTATGCAGAGGCAGTTTCAGGATGGCGATGTGATCGTCATCCGCTATGAGGGGCCCAAGGGCGGCCCCGGTATGCGCGAGATGCTGACGCCCACGTCACTGCTCTCGGGCATGGGGGTGGACGACCGCGTGGCTCTCATCACCGACGGCCGTTTCTCCGGCGCCTCGCGGGGAGCCGCGATTGGACACATCTCACCCGAGGCGGCAGGGCGCGGCCCTATCGCCGCCGTGCGCGATGGCGACACGATCTCTATCGATATACCCAACCATCGCCTGGATCTGGATGTGCCGGATGACGAAATTGCCCGCCGTTTGGCCGAGCTACCGCCCTTTGAGCCGCGGGTCAAGAGCGGCTATCTGCGGCGATACGCCCGGCTGGTTACATCGGCCAGTACCGGCGCCGTGTTCGAGGAATAGGCACTTACCTAAGCAGGCCGAGACGGGAGGAGTACAGGAATGAGATTGAACGGAGCGCAAATACTCTGGGAGTGCCTGATACGTGAGGGGGTCGAGGTGGTGTTCGGCATCACCGGTGGGCAGATCATGCCGGTGTACCACGAGATGTCGAACTATCCCGCCATCCGCCACGTCACCGTGCGACATGAGCAGGCGGCCGCCCATGCCGCTGACGGCTATGCCCGCGCCACCGGCAGGGTGGGGGTGTGTCTGGCGACCTCGGGCCCCGGCGCCACGAACCTGGTCACCGGCATCGCTACAGCGCAGATGGATTCGTCGCCCATCGTGGCCATTACCGGCCAGGTGCCCTCGTCGATGCTGGGTATCGACAGTTTCCAGGAGGTCGACATCACGGGCATCACCATGCCGATTACCAAGCACAACTATCTCATCACTGATGTGAACGACCTGGCGTGGGCCGTCAAGGAGGCGTTCTACATCGCCCGCTCGGGCCGGCCGGGCCCCGTCCTGATCGACATCGCCCGGAACGCCCAGATCGCCGAGACCAACTTTGAGTATCCTACCGAGATAAACCTGCCGGGCTACAAGCCGCATCTGCACGGCAACATGCGGCAGGTGCGCCAGGCCGCCGAGATGATCAACGGGGCCCGGCGGCCGCTCATTGTGGCCGGACGGGGCATCATTATCTCGCGCGCTCAGGACGAATTGCGTGAACTGGCCGAAAAGGCGCAGATCCCGGTGGTGACCACGTTGCTGGGCAAGAGCGCCCTGCCCGAGACGCATCCCCTGTGCCTGGGCATGGGCGGCATGCATGGCGAGGCCTATACCAACCTGGCGCTGCAGGCGGCCGACCTGATCATCGGCATCGGCACTCGCTTCGATGACCGCCTGACCAGCACGCTGGCCCACACGTTTGCGCCCAACGCCCGGGTAATCCACATCGATCTCGATCCGGCCGAGATCGGCAAACGCGTGCGGGTGGATCTGCCCATCGTGGGCGATGCGCGCAACGTCCTCGGCGCCCTGGTGCCGCTGGTGGATTACGCCGCCCACACCGATTGGACGGCCCATATCGACCGGTGGCGTGAGGATACGCAGGCGCGGGATATACTCTGGCAAGAGACCGACGAACTGGTGCCTCAGTATGTGGTCCGTAGCATCTGGGAGGCTACCGAGGGCGAGGCCATCATGGTCAGCGACGTGGGCCAGAATCAGATGTGGGAGGCCCAGTACTACCTGCACAACCGCTTTGGCGGGCTCATTACCTCCGGCGGACTGGGCACCATGGGCTTTAGCCTGCCGGCCGCTATGGGCGCGGCTCTGGGCCAGCCCGATGTCCCTGTGTGGGTGGTCGCGGGTGACGGTGGTTTTCAGATGAATTGCCAGGAACTGGCCACCATCGTGCAGGAGCGGTTGCCCATCAAGATCGCCGTACTGAACAACGGCTTTCTGGGGATGGTGCGCCAGTGGCAGGAGTTGTTCTTCCAGGGCAACTACTCGGGCACGCCGATCCTTGGGCCCGATTTCGTCAAACTGGCCGCGGCGTATGGCATCCCCGGCATCACGGTAGACGACAAGGCGCATGTGGGCGAAGCCATCCGACAGGCTCAGGAGACAGACGGGCCTGTACTGCTGGACTTTCGCATCGAGCGGGAGCACAACGTGTTCCCCATCGTTCCGCTGGGCCAATCCATCGATAACATGATCCGGCGGCCGCGCGTCGGCGAGCCCGGTGAGTGAGGAGGGAGGCGATGAGCGCAATATCACCCAACGGAGCGTATTCGCGGCGCACGCTGGTGGTCCTCATGGAGGATCGCCCCGGCGTCCTGAGCCACGTCACCAGCCTGTTTCGGCGACGCAACTATAACATCGAGAGCCTCACCGTCGGGCACAGCGAGACGCCCGGAATCTCGCGCATGACGGTGGTGGTGCATGGTGACGATGCCGTCGTCGAGCAGGTCATAAAGCAACTGTACAAGCTCATCAATGTGACCAAGGTGAGCGACATTACCGATGACGCCGCTGTGATTCGCGAGCTGGCCATGATCAAGATTCATGCCACCTCGTCGACACGTGGCGAGGTCAAGCAACTCGTCGACATTTTTCGGGCGCAGATCATCGATGTGTCACACGAATCGATGACCGTCGAGATCACCGGCACCGAGGACAAGGTCGATTCGCTTATCGAGATCCTGCGGCCCTTTGGGATCAAAGAACTGACCCGCACGGGGCGCATCGCCATGGTGCGGGGCCTGGTGCACACCAACGGCGTGCACTGAGCGCATCGGAGACACCGTGTTTCACGTCGGCTCTGGCCGGCACCAAATAAACGGGAGGAATAGGATGGCCACCATTTATTACGAGCAGGATGCGGATCTCGCGCTCCTCAAGGACAAGAAGATCGCCGTGATCGGATACGGCAGCCAGGGACATGCGCACGCCCTCAACCTCAAAGAGAGCGGCTGTGACGTATGTGTGGGATTGTACGAGGGCAGTCGATCGTGGAAGCAGGCCGAGGCCGATGGGCTCACCGTCATGACCACGGCAGAAGCCGCTGCGGCCGCTGACATTATCATGATGCTCGTGCCCGACACCAGCGCGCCTCAGGTGTACAAAGAGGCGGTCGCTCCCGGTCTCACGGCGGGCAAGATGCTGATGTTCGCCCACGGCTTTGCCGTCCACTACGGGCAGATCGTACCGCCTGAGGATGTGGATGTGACCATGATCGCCCCCAAGGCGCCGGGACATCGCGTGCGGGCCATCTTCCCCGAGGGGCAGGGCGTCCCCGGCCTGCTGGCCGTCTATCAGGATGCGACGGGCAAGGCCAGGGATCTGGCGCTGGCCTATGGCAAGGGCATCGGTTGCACCCGCGCCGGCATCATCGAGACAACCTTTGCCGAAGAGACCGAGACCGACCTCTTTGGCGAGCAGGCCGTGTTGTGTGGCGGCCTGACGGCGCTGATGAAGGCCGGATTCGATACGCTGGTCGAGGCCGGCTATCAGCCCGAGGTGGCCTACTTTGAGTGTGTCAACGAGATGAAGCTCATCGTTGACCTGATCTATCAGGGCGGCCTGTCCTACATGCGCTACTCTATCAGCGATACGGCCGAGCATGGTGACTATACCGGTGGCCCCAAGCTGATTACCGAAGAGACGCGCAAGACGATGAAGCAGATGCTCAAGGATATTCAGGAAGGCACCTATGCGCGCGAGTGGATCCTGGAAAACCAGGCCAATCGCCCGAGCTTTAGCCTGATTCGCAAGCGGGAGAGCGAGCTGCCCATCGAGCAGGTGGGGCGCAAGCTTCGCGCCATGATGTCGTGGCTGGACGCTAAATAATCGAACAGATGGTCGCGCCGGCGCGCCTGTGGCGCCGGCCGGCGTCCTCTCTGGGGGTAGACGACGAATGACGGTAGAACGGGTAACGGTACTCGATACGACGCTCCGCGACGGTGCCCAGCGCGAGGGAATCTCGCTCTCGGTCAAGGACAAGCTCCGTATCGCTCAAAAGCTGGATGAGCTGGGTGTGGCCTATATCGAAGGGGGCTGGCCCGGCTCGAACCCAAAGGATGCCGAGTTTTTTGCGCGGGTGCGCGATCTCGACCTGCGCCACGCTCGCGTGGCCGCGTTTGGCAGCACGCGTCACGCCGGCAACGCCGTGGAAGAGGACGGCAATGTGCGCGCCCTGCTGGATACGGGCACGCCGGTGGCGGTGATCGTGGGCAAATCCTCGACGCTGCATGTGACCGATGTACTGCGCACGACACCGGACGAAAACCTGCGCATGATTCACGATACGGTGACCTATTTGCTGAGCCAGGGCCGCGAAGTGATTTTCGATGCCGAGCACTTTTTCGACGGCTATCGTCTGGACGCCGAATATGCCATCGAGACGCTGCGTGTAGCCGCCGAGGCCGGCGCCCGCTATGTGGTGCTGTGTGACACCAACGGCGGCATGCTCCCCGGTGAGGTCTCGCGTGTGGTATCGGCGGTGCGCGCCGCTCTGCCCGATGCCGAGCTGGGCATGCACGCCCATAACGACACCGGTGTGGCGGTGGCGAACACCCTGATGGCCGTAGAGGCCGGCGTCACCCATATTCAGGGCACCATGAACGGCTATGGCGAGCGCTGTGGCAATGCCGACCTGTGCACCGTCATCCCCAATTTGCAGATCAAAATGAGCGTGCAGGCGCTGGCCAACGGGGACCTGTCGTTGCTTACCGAGGCCGCGCATTTCGTCAGCGAGATCGCCAATCTGCGGCCGGACGACCATGCGCCCTATGTGGGTGGCAGTGCTTTTGCCCACAAGGCCGGGCTGCACGTCGCCGCGATTTTGCGCAACGTGGATACCTACCAGCACATGGATCCGGCGCTCGTGGGGAACAAGATGCGCGTGCTCGTCTCTGAGCTTTCGGGGCGGGGCAATATCACCCACAAACTGCGAGATCTTGATCTGGATAAAAGATTGGATGCCGACGAGATCCGCCGTCTGGCCGAACGTATCAAGGTGCTGGAGAGCCAGGGATACCAGTACGAGGGGGCCGAGGGCTCTTTCGAGTTGCTGGTGCGACGCGCCCAGCCCGATTATCACCCGCCTTTCGAGGTGCTGGACTTTTTGGCCCTGGTGGAAAAGCGCACCGAGAAGGATATTCTGGTCGAAGCCACCGTCAAGGTGCGCATCAAGGGCGACATCATGCATACTGCGGCCGAAGGAGACGGCCCGGTGCATGCTCTGGACCGGGCGATGCGCAAAGCGCTGTTGCCCTACTATCCCGAACTGGATCCCATCCACCTCTCCGACTATAAGGTGCGCATTCTGGACCCGCAGTCGGCCACCGCGGCCCTGACGCGGGTGCTCATCGACGCCAGCGACGGCCAGGCCTCCTGGACGACGGTGGGATGTTCGGTCAACATCATCGAGGCGAGTATGCAGGCGCTGGTCGATAGTCTCGAGCTGCCGCTACTTCGGCGGGCCTCCTAATCAGGCCCGTAACGCCCCGGGCAGGGCGTGCGGCGTCGGGAGGTCCGCCTCGCCGGATGTTGGCCCACCCACGCGGATGTGAGGCCACCATGGGGTGGCCCTGCAAACGAGACGAGATGAGCAGGAGGCTCGAACCATGGATAAGGACAGTGTCGTTATTTTCGATACGACATTGCGCGACGGCGAGCAATCGCCGGGCGCAACGCTGAATACGAGCGAAAAGATCGAAATCGCCAGGCAGCTTGCCCGACTGGGGGTGAACGTTATCGAGGCCGGCTTCCCGGCGTCTTCGCCCGGCGACCTGGATGCGGTGCGCCGTATAGCGCGTGAAGTGAGCGGCCCGACGATCTGCGGCCTGGCGCGCTGCGTGCGCAGTGATGTGGATGCCGCCTGGGAGGCGGTCAAAGACGCGGCCCGGCCGCGCATCCACGTCTTTATCGCTACGTCGGATATCCACCTGAAGCACAAGCTGCGGATGACCCGCGAAGAGGTTATCCGGCGCACCTGCGAGATGGTGACCTATGCCCGCTCGCTGTGCGACGATATCGAGTTCTCGCCCGAGGACGCCGGCCGCTCCGATCCCGAGTTTCTCTACGAGGTGCTGGGTGAGGCTATCGCTGCGGGCGCCGGCACCATCAACATCCCCGATACGGTGGGCTATACCACGCCGGACGAGTTCGGCGCGTTGATCCGCGGCATTCGGGAGAACACCCCCGGCGTCGAGAATGCCATCATCTCGGTGCATTGTCATAACGACCTGGGCATGGCCACGGCCAACAGCCTCGCCGGCGTAATGGCAGGAGCCCGTCAGGTCGAGTGCACCGTCAACGGCCTGGGCGAGCGCGCCGGAAACGCCGCTCTGGAAGAGATCGTCATGGCCCTCTACACCCGGCGGCAGTACTATGGCGTAAGCACCTCCATCAACACCCGAGAGATCTATCCCACCAGCCGCATGGTGGCGAACTATACCGGGCTGGCGGTGCAGGCCAACAAGGCCATCGTGGGCGCCAACGCCTTTGCCCACGAGGCGGGCATTCACCAGGACGGTATCCTCAAGAATCGCATGACCTACGAGATCATGGATGCGCAGATGATCGGCCTCTCCTCCAGCACTTTGGTGCTGGGCAAGCACTCGGGGCGGCACGCCTTTTCTGACAAACTGGCTCAGATGGGGTATCATCTGGAACCGGATCAGCTTAACAGGGCCTTTGCCCGCTTTAAGGAACTGGCCGACAAGAAAAAGATCGTGACCGATCGCGATATCGAGGCGCTGGTCTCGGACGAGGTATTTCAGCCGCAAGAGTACTACCGGCTGGAGCAGATCCAGGTTTCCTGCGGCGACCATGCCATCCCCACGGCGACGGTGCGGCTGCGGGCGCCCGACGGCACCATCGTAACCGATGCCTCTCACGGCACCGGCCCGGTAGACGCCGTGTACAAGGCCATCAACCGGATCGTCGGCGTGCCGAACGAACTGATCGAGTTCGCCGTGAATGCGGTGACCGAGGGCATCGACGCGGTGGGCGAGGTGACCATCCGCATCCAGACCGAATCGAACGGAGACGAGGTCCTGCCGGTGAATCCGCAGACGGGCAACCGTACCTACGTGTTCAGCGGACACGGCGCCAGCACCGACATCATCGTCGCCAGCGGTCGCGCCTATATGAGCGCGCTGAACAAGTTGATCGCACTGCGTGGCGCGGACGAGGGGCATCAGTAAAAGAGCGGCTGTAGCGGCCACAGGCCGCCGCATCGCGATAACGAAATCAGCGGTGGGCGTCCACGCAGGGACGCACCTACATACAGATCATTCGAGCGGTATGCCTGTGAGGACAGGCCTCATATGCTCGTCCGAACGGGCACCGCGACTCAAACTCGGGAGGGTAATAGACGAGACCATGACTGCACCCATGACCATGGCTCAAAAGATTCTGGCCGCTCATGTCGATCGGCAGCATCTCGATGTCGGCGAACTCGTCGACGTGCGTGTCGATATGGTGCTGGCCAACGACATCACCGCGCCCATCGCCATGCAGGAATTCGAGCGGCTGGGGGTGAGCGAGGTGTTCGACCGGGAGCGTATCGCCCTGGTGCCCGACCACTTTGCTCCCAATAAGGACATCAAGTCGGCCGAGCAATGCAAAGCAATGCGCGAGTTTGCGCGCAAGCAGGGCATTGTGAACTATTTCGAGGTGGGACGCATGGGCATCGAGCACGCCCTGTTGCCAGAGGCGGGGCTGGTGCTGCCCGGCGATGTGGTGGTGGGCGCCGACTCACACACCTGCACCTATGGCGCTGTGGGCGCCTTTGCCACCGGCATGGGGTCGACCGATATCGCCGTGGCCATGGCCACCGGCTCTATCTGGATGCGCGTGCCCGAGAGCATGCGGTTCATCTATCGCGGTCAGTTGCAGCCCTGGGTGGGCGGCAAGGATCTGATCCTTTACACCATCGGCCTCATCGGCGTGGACGGGGCGCGATATCGCGCCATGGAGTTTACCGGCGAGGTCATCGCCGCGCTTCCCATGGACGGCCGCTTTACGATGGCGAACATGGCCATCGAGGCCGGCGGCAAGGCCGGTTTGTTCGAGGTGGACGAGCGCACCGAGGCGTATGTTTCGAGCCGGGCACGTCGCCCCTACAAGGCGTATGCGCCCGATGCCGACGCCGAGTATGTGGACGTCATCGAGATCGATGTCAGCGCCATCGAGCCGCAGGTCTCTTTCCCGCATCTGCCCAGCAACGCCCGGCCTATCAGCCAGGTGGGGCATGTGCCCATCGATCAGGTCGTTATCGGGTCGTGCACCAACGGCCGCTGGGATGACCTGATGCAGGCCGCCGAGATTCTGCGCGGTCGCACGGTGAATCCCAACGTGCGTTGCATCATTATCCCCGGTACGCAAGAGATCTATCTGCGGGCAGTGCGCGAAGGTCTGGCGGAGCTCTTTGTCGAGGCCGGCGCCGTGCTCTCGACCCCCACCTGCGGGCCGTGCCTGGGCGGCTATATGGGCATCCTGGCCGCGGGCGAGCGTTGCGTCTCGACGACGAATCGCAACTTTGTGGGGCGCATGGGCCATGCAGATAGCGAAGTGTATCTGGCAGGGCCGGCAGTGGCTGCGGCCAGCGCCATTCTGGGCGTTATCGGCGGGCCAGATCAGCTCTAGGTAATCGACGCCCCTTTCATCGGGGGGCCTCCGATGAAAGGGGGGATATCTTCTGATGGAACGGCAAGACGAGAGGGGACGCTGTGAAGCCTTTTGGAGCCTGGTTCGAGTGTGTGCGTGGTTGTGAGGGACGTTACTCCCTGTTCGATATCATCTATCACTGCCCGCGTTGCGGCGGCCTGCTGGAGGTGCGGCATGATATGGCCGCGCTTTCGCAGCGTAGCGGTGACGAGTGGCGAACCCTGTTCGACGGGCGCATCCGCACGAACGAATGGCCCTTTGGCAGCGGCGTGTGGGGCAAGAAGGAATGGGTGTGTCCCGAGCTGGACGACGAGAGCATCGTCTCGATGTACGAAGGCCACACCAACCTGTTCTGGGCGCAGCGGCTGGGCCAGCAGATCGGCCTGGAGGATCTGTGGGTCAAGCTGTGCGGGAACAGCCATACCGGCTCGTTCAAAGATTTGGGCATGACGGTGCTGGTGAGTGTGGTCAGGCAGATGATGACGGCGGGCTCGCCCATTCGGGCGGTGGCCTGCGCCTCTACCGGCGATACCTCGGCGGCACTGGCGGCGTATTGCGCTGCGGCCGGCATCCCCTCCATTGTCTTTTTGCCGCGAGACAAGGTCTCGTCGGCACAACTCATCCAGCCCATCGCCAATGGGGCCATGGTGCTCTCTCTGGACACCGATTTCGACGGCTGCATGGCCATCGTCAAAGAGATCACCCGGGATAACAGCATCTATCTGGCCAACTCGATGAACTCGTTGCGCATCGAGGGGCAAAAGACCGTCGGCATCGAGATCGTTCAACAGTTCGATTGGGAAGTGCCCGATTGGATCATCCTGCCGGTGGGTAACCTGGGTAATATCAGCGCCCTGGGCAAAGGGCTGCTGATGATGAGGGATCTGGGGCTCATCGACCGGCTGCCGCGATTGGTGGCCGCCCAGGCCGAACGGGCCAATCCCTTCTACCTCAGCTATCTCACCGGGTTCGAGCATTTCGAGCTTGTGACGGCCCAAAAGACGCTGGCCAGCGCCATCCAGGTCGGCAATCCGGTGAGCTATGAGCGGGCCGTCAAGGTGATGCGCCATTTTGACGGCATTGTCGAGCAGGCGACGGAGGACGAACTGGCCGATGCGGCCGCCCGGGCCGACGCCACGGGCATGTACGCCTGCCCTCATACCGGCGTGGCGCTGGCGGCGCTGTTCAAGCTCGTCGATCGCGGCGTCATCGGCGCCGACGATCGGGTGGTGGTCATATCGACCGCCCACGGCCTGAAATTCACCGATTTCAAGATCGGCTATCACGAGGGGACGCTTCCGGCGGTGGAGGCGCTGCGGCGCAACCCGCCTGTCGAGCTGCCGCCCGATGTGGACGCCGTTCGTGAGGCCATCCGGCGCGGCCTGGACGCGCGGTCCGCCTGAGCCGGTAGCCCACCCACGTATAAGGAGCAATCACGTGAGCATTCGCGGCAAAGTCTGGAAGTATGGGGATAACATCGATACCGACGCCATCATCCCGGCGCGGTACCTGAATATGTCGGCGGAGAAGGATCTCGCCGCCCATGCGATGGAGGATCTGGACGACACCTTTGTGCAAGAGGTCAAGCCCGGCGACATTATCGTGGCGGGCTCGAACTTTGGCTGCGGCTCGTCGCGTGAGCACGCGCCGGTCGCCATCAAGGCTTCGGGCATCAGTTGCGTCATCGCCGAGACGTTCGCCCGCATCTTTTATCGCAACTCGATCAATATCGGCCTGCCCATTCTGGAATGCCCCGAGGCGGTGGCGGGCACCGAGGCCGGTCATACGCTGGAGGTCGATCTGGCCGAGGGGTTGATCCGCAATCTGGATACGGGCAAAGAGTATCACGCCATCCCCTATCCGCCCTTTATGCTGGGCATCATCAATGCCGGCGGTCTTGTCGAATACACCCGCCGCCGACTGTCTCAGGCCGGCGAGGGGGCACGCTAGGATGACGCAGTCACTCCGGGTGGCGTTTCAGGGCGAGCGGGGCGCCTATAGCGAACAGGCCGCCGTAGCGCTGCTGGGCGAGGAGATCGAGGTGGTGCCCTGCGCCTCGTTCGACGAGGTGTTCGAGGTCGTCGAAGCTGAGGCGTGCGACTATGGCGTGGTGCCGGTGGAGAATTCGGTGGCCGGATCGATCCACCGGAACTATGATCTGTTGCTTCAGCACAACCTCTATATCGTGGCCGAGCATAATCTGCGCGTATCCCATTGCCTCATCGCCCATCCCGGAGTGTCGTTGGAGGAGATCCACAGCGTCTATTCGCACCCCCAAGCGCTGGCCCAATGTGAGCACTCGCTTCGCGAGTTGGGCATCACCCAGGTCGTGGCCACGTCCGATACGGCGGGCAGTGTGCTCTTGATCAAGGAGCGGGGCATGCACGATGCGGCCGCCATCGCCGGAGAGCGGGTGGCCGAACTGTACGGCATGAACGTGCTGCGGCGCGAGCTGGAGGACGAAAAGGCCAACTATACCCGTTTTGTTCTGCTGGGGCGCGAGCCGGTCGAGCCCGAGGGAGAGGCCAAGACCTCGCTGGCTTTTGCCGGCAACAATGTGCCCGGGTTGCTTTTTCGCTGCCTGAGCGCATTTGCCCTGCGCGATATCGATCTGTCCAAAATCGAGTCGCGCCCCTTACGCGGTGTGCCCTGGGAGTATATCTTTTATCTGGACTTTGCCGGCAGCCTCGCCGATGAGCGCTGCCGACGGGCCGTCGACCAGTTGCGGGAGACGGCCACCTTTGTTCGCAGTTTCGGGTCGTATCCCCGCGCCCGCGCGGCCTGGGCCGAGCAGGACGCCTGATTCCCAAGGTCGATCGGCCTGAAGCCAATCGTTTTTTTGTGAGGCATGAGCTGATGGAAGCCAGAATTGTGGTATTGCCGGGAGACGGTGTAGGCGCCGAGGTTACCGTCGAGGCACAAAAGGTACTCGAAGCCGTTGCCGAGGCTGGCGGGCACTCGTTCCACTTTGAGAGCGCCCTGATCGGTGGCGCGGCGATCGATGCCGAGGGCACGGCATTGCCCGATGCGACGCTGGACCTCTGCCGCCAGGCCGATGCCGTGCTGCTGGGCGCCG
>JBMNOI010000057.1:0-24041 GCA_050942995.1 Anaerolineae bacterium | reverse complement strand
GACCTGAGTGTGGCCGGTGAGGCGATGGCGACCCCCTCCGAGACCATTGCGCGCATGATGGTGGACATTAATGTGCCGCGCGATGAGGTGGTGCGACTGGTGGGCGGCTGCACCGCCGCCAAGCTGGTCGATATCGTGCGCCATATGACGGTGCTGGAGATGATGATGGCCCTGGCCAGGATGCGGGTGCGACGCACACCGGCCAATCAGGCCCACGTCACCAACCGGCGCGAGCATCCGGCGTTGCTGGCCGCCGATGCCGCCGAGGCGGCGTTGCGCGGCTTTGCCGAAAACGAGACCACGGTGGGGGTGGCCCGCGTTGCGCCGTTGAACGCCCTGGCCATTCTGGTGGGCTCACAGGTGGGGCGTGGCGGTGTGCTCACCCAGTGCGCTGTGGAAGAGGCCGTCAACCTGCGCCTGGGTTTCAAGGGGCTTACCAGCTATGCCGAGACCCTCTCGGTGTACGGCACGGCGGGCTCGTTCATCGACGGCGACGATACACCCTGGTCCAAGGCGTTTCTGGCCTCGGCCTATGCCTCGCGCGGCGTCAAGATTCGCTTCACCTCGGGCACCGGCTCAGAGGCGCTCATGGGGCACTCCGAGGGGCGCTCTATGCTCTATCTGGAGGCGCGTTGCCTGCTGGTGACCCGGGGCGCGGGTAGCCAGGGCGTGCAGAACGGCTCCATCTCGTGCGTGGCGCTGCCGGAATCGCTGCCCGGCGGGGTGCGTGCCATTCTGGCCGAGAATCTGCTGGCCGCCATGCTCAACCTGGAGGTGGCTGCCGGCAACGACGCGCTGGCCAGTCATTCGGATATGCGCAAGACCGCCAAGCTCATGTGCCAGTTCATCCCCGGCGCCGATTTCGTGCACTCGGGCTATAGTTCGATGCCGCGCTATGATAACATGTTCGGCGGCGGCTGCTTCGACGCTACCGAGCTGGACGATTACGCCGTGTTGCAGCGCGATATGCAGATCGACGCCGGCCTGCACCCGGTGCGAGAGGATGAGGTGGCGGCTGTGCGCGAGCGGGCAGGGCGCGCCATCGCCGCGGTATATGAGCGGCTGGGTTTTCCGTCCATCACCGAGGCCGAGATCGAGGCCGCCGTCATCGCCATGGACAGCCGCGATATGCCCGATCGCGACCTGGCGGCGGATCTGGCCGCTGCGGATGATTTTCTGGCCGGTCCGGCCACCGTACTGGATGTAATTCGTGCGCTGGATGAGGCCGGCTACCCTGACGTGGCCGAGCGTCTGCTGGAGCTGGGACGGCAGCGGGTGCTGGGCGACTATCTTCAACCCTCGGCGATATTCGATGAGAATTTCCGCGTGCTCAGCGGCATCAATGACGCCAACGACTATCGCGGGCCGGGCAGTGGCTATCGGTTGCAGGGCGAGCGATGGGCGCGGGTACAGGATATTCCCCGGGCCAGGCCGCCGGCCGACTATTTGCAGGGGCAGGGCGGGGAGCCCATCCGACGCCTGACAGAGCTGGGGACGGCGGAAAAGGGCCGTGTTCGTGAGGTGGTGGTGGCCGTGGGGCCGGCTTATGGCCGGGAGCTTACCGAGACCATCGGCGGGTTGCCCCACGACGCCGTGCTGGCCGAGATTCTGTCGGGCATCGCCGAGGAGGGGCTGCCTGCGCGGGTGGTCAAGGTGCACCAGTCGGGCGACTGTGCCTACATCGGGTATGCCGGTGCGCAACTTAGCGGATCGGGCGTGGCGATAGGGCTGCAATCTCGCGGCACGACGGTCATTCACCGCGCCGACCTGGCGCCTCTAAACAATCTGGAGCTGTTTTCCCAGGCACCCAATCTGACGCTAGAATCGTATCGTCAGATCGGCCGCAACGCCGCCCGCTATGCCCGGGGGCAAAAGGTGCAGCCGGTGCCGGTCAAGGTGGATAACTGGGTGCGGCTGCGCCTGATCGTCAAGACCATGCTGTTGCATCGGCGGGAACTGGAGCAGGTGGACGGACAACGACCGCCGACAGAGATCTACTTTGATTGGGAGCCCGATGAATAACGAGCACGAGACGCCGAGATATCCGCTGGGAGAGCATGCCCGGGAAGAGATCGTGGCCCGTAGCGGCCGACCTCTCGATGAGCTGACGCTGGAGAATGTCCGCGCCGGTTGGTTGGGCCCCGATGATTTCGCCATCCACCCGGATACGCTGCGTATGCAGGCCGCCGTGGCCGAGGAGGCGGGCTATCCTCAACTGGCGGCCAATCTGCGTCGCGCCGCTGAACTGGCCCTCGTGCCCAACGATCGGGTGCTGGCGATATATGAGGCGTTGCGACCCTATCGTGTAGGGTACGAGCGGCTGCTGGCCCTGGCCGATGAACTGGAGCGCGATTATGACGCCGTAGAGAACGCCCGCCTGATCCGTGAGGCCGCCGAGGCCTATCTCCGACAGGGGCTTGTCTGAGTTCGAGCCGGTGGCGTTCCGAACGGCGTCGCTCCGATGCCGGAGAACGGGCGTCTGAAGATTTTTGAGAGCATGACATAATGTAATAGTCTGATCATACTGGCGCGTTTATCCCATCACCGAGGAGACACATCGTGCAAACCATCACGCTGAACGGCGACTGGCAACTGTACCGGTCCGGCGAGAACGAGAGCATCCCCGCGACCGTGCCCGGCTGTGTACATACCGACCTGCTGTCGGCGGGTCGTATCGAGGACCCTTATTTTCGCGACAACGAGCTCAATGTGCTCTGGGTGGGCGAGACGGACTGGATCTACCGGCGCACGTTCGACGTGCCTCGGGCGTTGCTGGCGCACGATCGCGTGCTGCTGCGCTGTGAGGGGTTGGACACTCTGGCGACCATCACCCTGAACGGCCACCTGATCGGCCGTACCGACAACATGTTTCGCACCTACGAGTACGATGTGCGCGACTATCTGGTCGAGGGAGCAAACCAGATCGAGGTGCGCTTTGACTCGCCCATGCGTTACGTTCGCAAACGGGGGCAGGAACGGTATCTGCCGGCGTGGGGGGTAGGAGAGCACAAGCTCGATGGCGGCGGCTGGATTCGCAAAGAACCGTGCAACTTTGGCTGGGACTGGGGGCCCATGCTGGCGACCTGCGGCATCTGGCGCGATATCGAACTGGTGGCCTATGATACGGCGCGGTTGCAGGACGCGCATATTCTGCAGGATCACGAGAGGGCCGATGGCGTGGGCCTCGATGTCCGTGTGAGCGTCGAGGGCGTGGGAGATGGTGTGCCCGACGGCCTGAGTGTCGATATCGACGTCTCGTTGAACGGCCGGGTTGTCGCCCGGGCCACTCAGCCGGTGCGCGATGGCCGGGCGGTGGCCACTCTGGTGGTGCAGGATCCGCAGTTGTGGTGGCCGAACGGCATGGGCGACCAGCCCCTGTACGAGGTGGATGTGCAGCTTTGCATGGACGACGCGCTGCTGGATCAGGAGAGCAAGCGGATCGGCCTGCGCACGCTAAAGCTGGTGCGTCAGCCCGACGAGTGGGGCGAGTCGTTCTACTTTGCCGCCAACGGCGTGCCGTTCTTTGCCAAGGGGGCGAACTGGATCCCGGCAGAGACCTTTGCGACGCGGATCACCCGGGACGATTATGCGCGCCTGCTGCAGGATGCTGTAGACGCCAACATGAACATGCTGCGGGTATGGGGCGGCGGCCTGTACGAGATGGATGTCTTTTATGATCTGTGCGACGAGCTGGGCATCTGTGTGTGGCAGGACTTTATCTTCTCCTGCGCCACATATCCCGCTTTTGATCGGGCATGGATGGAGAATGTGCGCGCCGAGGCGGAAGATAATGTGCGGCGGATTCGACATCATGCCAGCCTGGCGTTGTGGTGCGGCAACAACGAGCTGGAACAGGGCCTGGTGGGTGATGAGTGGAGCGCCACGACCATGAGCTGGGCCGATTACTCCCCGCTCTTTGACGAGATGCTGCCCGAGGTTGTGGGGCGCCTCGATCCACAGACCGATTACTGGCCGTCCAGCCCGCATACGCCGGTGGGCGATCGTCGCGATTTCAACAATCCCGATAGTGGCGATGCCCACCTGTGGCAGGTATGGCATGGCAAGATGCCCTTCGAGTGGTATCGCACCTGTACGCATCGCTTCAACAGCGAGTTTGGCTTCCAGTCGTTCCCCGAGCCCAAGACGACGTACAGCTACACGCTGCCCGAGGATCGTAATATCACCAGCTATGTGATGGAGCACCACCAGCGCAGCGGCATCGGCAATACGACCATCATGACCTACATGCTGGACTGGTTCCGTTTGCCCACCTCTTTCGAGATGACGCTGTGGCTGAGCCAGATTTTGCAGGGCATGGCCATCAAGTATGCCGTCGAGCACTGGCGCCGGGCTATGCCGCGTGGCATGGGCACGCTCTACTGGCAGATCAACGATTGCTGGCCGGTGGCAAGCTGGTCGTCTATCGATTCGATGGGGCGCTGGAAGGCGTTGCACTATATGGCGCGCGAGTTCTATGCGCCGCTGCTGGTATCGGGGCTGGAGGATTGGGATCGAGGCACGGTCGAGCTGCATGTCACCAGCGACCTGGGGCAGGCACGGTCGGGGCACATCTCCTGGGTTCTGACCGATGTGGCCGGTACGGTGATCGCCGAGGGGAATGAGGCCGCCGAGATCGCACCCCGGGCCGATACGTTGGTGAACACGCTGGACCTGCGCGAGCATCTGGAGGCTTATGGCCGCCGGAGGATGCTGCTCTGGCTGACGCTGGATGTAGAGGGTGAGACCGTATCGACCAACCTGGTCACCTTCTGTCGGCCCAAGCATCTGGAACTGGCCCTGCCCCATATCGAGTCGTGCGTCGAATCGGTGGGAGAGGGCGAATACCGGGTGACGTTGACCACCGATCGACCGGCTTTGTGGGCCTGGCTCGAGTTGACCGAATCCGATGCGCGGTACTCGCGCAATTTCGTCCATCTGCGCCCGGGCGTGCCGGTGGAGATCGTGATTCGCCCGCAGGACGATCTGACGACGGACATGCTGCGCGAACAGTTGCGAGTCTACTCGCTGATGGATACCTACCGGTAGCCGAGCGGGCAGGAAGCGACGCATAAAATGAAAAGGCGGCCCGATGGTGTATCCCATCGGGCCGCCTCTTTTGCGGACATCTTTGGCGCTGGGGATGCATCGATTGGGTGCTCTGCAGCGGGGCCTATCACCCGGGTTTCCTGCCGTTGAGATGGTTCCCGCGATGCCCGTTGTGGCCATGCTCCTCATGGGGTTGAACGGGTGATATGGGGGGATGATGGGGGTCGATCTTTCCGGCCGACCCACTCGCGATGGACGCTCCGTCGTGATCCAAGGATTCATCCCCTTGATGGGCACAAATCTTGCGCAGAGCCAGACGCAAGGTCTCCAGTTCGCGCAAGAGCCTGCTGATCTGGGCGGGCAACAGGCGCGTTCGATCCGTAGGGGAGGCCAGATCACCGCGCAGCAGGTGCAATAGTCGATTGGCCCCCAGCAACTCGGCGCCCTCCTCGATCTGGCGCCACTGCAGGTTGGCCGCGCGGCGGGTCACATCCTCCTGCCGGTCTGCCGGCGCCCGAAGATAGGATAGCTCGCTCTCGAGCAGACGCATATACTCGGTGATGACCTCGCTCAGATTCGCTTCGCTCAGGCCAAGGCGTTGCTGTGTTTCCGTCGGATCGCTCAGCACGACCGGTTCACCGGCCAGGGCATCGCGCACTCGGGCGAGAAGCGCCGACGGCTCTATCGGCTTGACCAGATAGTGTCGACAGCCCAAACGGACCGCCTCGCGCACTGTACCGGCATCGGACAGGGCAGTGCACAGGATCACGGGCAGGGTGGCGCATTCGGGCATCGCCCGCAGCCGCCTCAGTAGTTCGAGCCCGTCCATCATCGGCATCATCACATCGGCGATAACCAGCCCGATATCGGCTCGTTCGCGTAGATGCTTCAACGCCTCGGCGCCGCTGTGTGCGACGGTTACCTCGAACCCTTGCCGTAGGAGGATCAGTTCGAGGATCTTGGCCATGACGGTGCTATCATCGACGATCAGTATGTGCATGGCGGACTTCTCCTTGCCGTCACGATGAGTCATGCGGGCGAACACACAATACGCAGCATGTCGAGCGCCCCAATCGGCATTATCGGCCGGTTTCGCCCGTTCTGTAGGGCCGGCCGGGAGGAATTGGCGGAAAAACAAGGGGGATGATAAAACGAGGAGCGCTCTCGAGAGCGCTCCTTCAAAGAACGGGTTCGAATTTGCAGGACTCAGGAGGGCCAGGCCAGTTGACCAAAGGCGCGCCGCAGATACTCGAGCTGTGCGTCGGTAATGTGCGGCCCGATGATGTCGGCCACATTGACTTTGAGATGCCCGACGTTGCCGGTACCTACCAGTACGGTAGATACCGCCGGATGGGCGGCGGCGAACTGGTAGGCCGCCCGGGTGACGGTGGGGATATCCTGCCCCACCTGCCCCAGACCCAGCGGGTCGTCCTCCGTGGTGCGCGGGATAGAGATCTGTCCCTCGTCGATGAACCGATTGATGAACGAGGCGGCTTCCTGAGGAGTACGCAGCGATGTACGTACCGAGGCCATGACGAAAACGCCTACGTTTCGTTCCTGAGCCATGGGCAATACCCGGCGCTCGGCGGTCTGATTCAGGATTCCGTACTTGACCATAAAGGTATCGAACAGATCATCCTGCAGAGCCTGCACCAACATGTTGTGATCCGGGTCGCCCACGGCCGTCTCGGTGATGCCGATAAAGCGGATCTTGCCGGCCTCCTGAGCGCGCACGGCGACGGGATGGAATCGGTCGACTACATCGCGGTAATTTTCCGGTGATACGCCATGATACTGCAGCACGTCGATGGTATCGACGCCCAGCAGTCGCAGGCTCTCATCGAGCTGCCGGGTGAGATCCTCGGCCTCTCTGAGTGTGTCACCACGGGTCGGGGGGAACTTGGTCGCTACGACATAGCGATCTCTGGCCACCCCCTTGAGTGCTCCGCCCAGCAGTTCCTCGCTGCCCCCGTAAGCGGGTGAGGTGTCGAACAGGTTGATGCCCAGATCCAGCGCAACGTGGACGATACGATGCGATTCGGTACGGGTGATTCCGGCGGTTTGTCCCAGCTTGGAGGGGCCTCCCGTGCCCAACCCTGCCAGAGAGACCGAAAGGCCGGTGCGGCCCAGTGTTCGATATAACATCTGCTTCCTCCTTGTCCGTTATCGGGGCATCCCCTGTGAATCGGTCGGTCAGATAAGGGCCCCCGACCCTCGATCCAGCCCGCTTTATCGAGCGCAACAAGAGGAGCCATAGCGCTTTGACAATGTAGCTTCCTTCAGTCTAGCACACAGGCGAGATGAGCGTCAACTGAATCGCCACGCGGGGCGGGCGGCGTCAGTGTCCGGTATCACCTTCCCAAGGTCTCTACAGGAGCGAATGAATCGCAGGGAAAGCACACGATTTGCATTCGCCACCTTCGGAAGGTGATATAGATGGCGCGATCAGCTTGACCGATGTAGAGGATGTGCCTGTCTTGTACAAAAGACACCTGAACATGACAATTTACAGTTTATTCACGCCATATCCATTCGAATTCCCATGAAGCACATTGACGCTTCTTCTACTGCATGGTATCATTGGCGTATCGGCATAATCCGCAGGTACGACATCCCCGTCATTATCCATAGAACCTGGCGAGAAGGGCTAACGGAAGGAGTCGGCATGGGCACGTTCGTGGATGACAAAAATACAGATACGTTGGCCAACATCAAAGTGATCGGCGTTGGGGGCGGTGGCTCGAATGCCGTCAACCGCATGATCGAGGCCGGGTTAGGTGGTGTCGAATTCATCGCCGTGAATACAGACGCGCAGGCATTGATGCTCTCGAACGCGCCGGTGCGGGTGCGTATCGGCAGTGAGTTGACCCGCGGGTTAGGCTCCGGGGGCGACCCTACGATGGGCGGCAAGGCGGCCGAAGAGTCGCAGGATGAGTTGCGCAGCGTGCTCGAGGGCGCCGATATGGTCTTTGTGACGGCCGGTATGGGGGGCGGAACGGGCACGGGCGCCTCGCCGGTGATCGCCCAGATCGCACAGGAACTCGGAGCCCTTACGGTAGCTGTGGTGACCAAGCCCTTTGCCTTCGAAGGGGCGCGGCGTGGCAAATCGGCCGAAGAGGGCATGCAAAGACTACAACACCATGTCGACACCCTCATCGCCATTCAAAACGATCGGCTGCTCCAGCTGGTAGATCGCAGCGCGCCGCTGCAAAAGGCCTTTTTGGTCGCCGACGATATTCTGCGCCAGGGTATTCAGGGGATCTCTGAGTTGATTACGGTGCCGGGCCTGATCAACATGGACTTTGCCGACGTCAAGGCCATTATGACCAACGGCGGCGCTGCTCTCATGGCCGTGGGAAGCGCATCGGGCGAGGAACGCGCGCTGGCCGCAGCGCAACAGGCCATCACCAGCCCGTTGCTGGATATCACCATCAGCGGCGCCAAGGGCGTGTTGTTCAACGTCAAGGGAGGCCCTGATCTGTCGCTGTTCGAGGTGAACCAGGCGGCCGAGTTGATCCGCCAGACGGCCTCACCGGAGGCCAACATTATCTTTGGCGCGGTGATCGACGAGCAGCTCAAGGATCACATTCAGGTCACGGTGATTGCGACGGGCTTTGAACTGGATGCCAAATCGCAGGTGACGACCGCCAGGTCGGAGGAGGCTGAAGAGGCTGATACGCCCAGGGGCAACGTGTTCCAGCGTCCCTTCGATAACGCCGATCTGGACATCCCTGCGTTCCTGCGCCGTCGCTAGGCTCTGACACAACGGCCCGCCGTTCCTGGCCAGGAACGGCGGGCCGTTTTCTGTTTTATCGGGCCGGTCAGCCCCTTGTCTCTAAAAGGGCTTCCAGCGCCAGCCGATAGCCCCGCCAGCCCAGACCGCTGATCTGCCCGAGGCAGACGGGCGCCGTGACCGAGTGGTGGCGAAACTCTTCCCGCGCATATACGTTGGAAAGATGCACCTCGATAGCCGGCAACGCCACGGCGGCCAGCGCATCGCGCAGAGCGTAGCTATAGTGGGTGAACGCCCCGGGATTGATGACGATGCCGGCGGCCCAGTCGGCGGCGTCATGGATGGCGTCGATCAGGGCGCCCTCGTGGTTCGACCGGATGATGCGCAGCTCGACATCATGCTCCCCGGCCCAGGCCTCCAGGCGTCGGTTGATGTCGTCCAGTGTGTCCTTTCCGTATACCCCCGGTTCTCGGCGTCCCAGCATGTTCAGATTGGGACCGTGGATGACCAGATATCTCGTCTTCATGGATGAATCCTCTCCAGAGCGGCGATCACTTCGCCCTCGCTCACGTCGTCGGCGATCATGACGGCGCCGATATCCCGGGGCAGGATGAAGCGTAGCGTGTTCCCCCGACGCTTCTTGTCGCTGCCCATGGCCCGGTAGACGGCGGCCGGGTCGTGCTCGCCATATGTCACCGGCAGATTGTGGCGCTGCAGGGTGGCGATAATGCGCCGGAGGGTGTCGGCTGAGCAGAGGCCGCGGGCGTGGGCCAGATGCGCCGCTGCCGCCATACCGATGCTCACCGCGAGGCCGTGATGTAAACGATAGTCGCCCAGCACTTCGAAGGCGTGGGCAAAGGTGTGCCCCAGATTGAGCACGGCGCGACGTCCTCGTTCGTAAGGATCCTCTTCCACCACGGCGATCTTGACCTGTAGCGCCCGTTGCACCTGCTGGCGCAGCGGGGGCTCTCCCTCTTCCAGTGCGGCGAAAAGCGCCGGATCGGCGATAACGCCCGCCTTGATGATCTCGGCCAGGCCGGCGCGGCGCTCGATATCGGGAAGGGTGTTCAGCGTCTCGGGATCCAACATCACCATCAGGGGCTCGACAAAGGCGCCCACCAGATTCTTGCCCCGGGGCAGGTCAACCGCCACCTTGCCGCCTACCGAGGCGTCGACCATCCCCAGCAGGGTGGTGGGCACCGGCACCAGCGGTACGCCGCGCATAAAGGTTGACGCGGCCAGGCCGGCCATATCGGTGATGACCCCGCCTCCCATGGCGATGACGGCGCCGCTTCGATCCAGGCCGGCGTCCAGAAAGCGGTCGTACAAAGAGCTCACCATCTCCGGCGTTTTGTGTTGCTCGCCGGGCGGCAGGATGATGGGCGTGGCCGAGTATCCGCCGGCTTGCAGCCCCTCCTGAATGCGCCGACCGTGCAGCGGCCATACATGCTCGTCGCTGACCACCACCACGTTTCGGCCAATGCCGTGCGCGGCGAGCAGGGCGCCCAGGTGGGCCAGCCCGCCGGGCATCAGGTGGACCGGATACTCTCCGCCGGGCGTGCGCACCTGCCATATGATGGGGTCGGCCATATAGATGCGGATGACGTCATCGACCACTTGCTCCTTCGATCGGTGGGTGGTATCCACATGGTAGGGGATGCGGGCATAGGCCGGGCGACGGGCCTGGAGCAGTTCGCGCACTCGTTCGGCCCGGTCATCGGCCCAGAGCATGGGCCGACCGTCATCGTGTTGCAGCCGTTGCAGCAGTTCCCGGGGCTCGCAATCGAGGCATATCAGGCATCCGTTGCCCGCCAGCGCCCGGCGATTCTCCTCGTCGATCAGTGCGCCGCCGCCGGTGGCGATGACCACTCCCTCGCGGGCGGCCAGTTCGCGACACAGATCGCGCTCCATCTGGCGAAACGTCTCCTCGCCATCCTCCCGAAAAATCTCGGGGATGCTCTTCCCGGCGCGGCGGGCGATCTCGGCATCCATCTCGATGAACGGACGCCCCAGGCGCAGGGCGACCTCCCGGCCCACCGTCGTCTTGCCGGCGCCCATGAATCCGGTGAGCACCAGATTGCGCGGAGAGGAATCAGCGGTCATGGCGCACCCTCTCCACCAGCATGGGGAGCGTGTCGCCGCCGTAACGCTCCAGCAGGGCATCGGCCAGGATCAGTGCGACCATCGCCTCGCCCACGACGGCGGCGGCAGGGACGGCGCATACGTCCGAGCGCTGGTATTCGGTCGTGACCGCCTCTCCGGTCGCCAGATCGACGGTGGATACCGGCGTGACGGTGGTGGGGATGGGCTTCATGGCGGCCCGCACGACGATCGGCTCGCCGTTCGTCGTGCCGCCCTCTATTCCTCCGGCGCGATTACTGTGTCGGACAATAGCGCCGTCGTCGGGGTAGAGGGCATCGTGCACCCGGGTGCCGGGGAAGGTGGCGTTCTCGAACGCAGGGCCGATCTCGACCCCTTTGATCGCCTGAATGCTCATCATCGCCTGAGCCAGCCGTCCATCCAGCCGCCGATCCCACTGGACGTGCGAGCCCAGGCCGATGGGGGCGTTCAGCGCCACCACTACGATCACCCCACCCAGTGAGTCGCCGGCCTCACGGGCGGCGTCGATGGCGGCACGCATGTGGGCGGCGGCGGTCGGGTCGGGGCATGAGACGTCCGAGAGGGCGGCCGCCTCGATCCGTTCGGCCAGGGACATAGAGCGAACGTCGGCCGCTTTCCCGCCAATGGCCTCGACATAACTGCCGATCTCGACGTCGACGGCGCGCAACAACGCCCGGGCCACAGCGCCGGCCGCCACCCGCGCCGCCGTCTCGCGGGCGCTGGCCCGTTCGGCGATGAGACGCATGTCATCCAGACCGTATTTTGTGGCGCCGGCCAGATCGGCGTGTCCCGGACGAGGACGCGTCCAGGGGGGGACCTGTCGGTCGCGCCAGTTTTCCCAATCGCGATTGACGATGTGTAGCGCCACCGGCGCGCCGATGGTGCGTCCGTCGATCACGCCGCCGGTGATCTGTACGCGGTCGTGTTCAATGCGCTGGCGACCACCCCGGCCGTAGCCCTGCTGGCGTCGGGCCAGATCTCTATCGATGTCATCCGCCGTGAGCGGCAATCCCGCGGGCAATCCCTCGATGATGGTCGTGAGGCCGGGGCCGTGCGATTCGCCGGCCGTTAGAAATCGCAGCATGGCGTCACTCCTCTCCCAGAACGGCCTCACAGGCCGCCCTCATGACATGGATCGGCGCGGCAACGCCCGTCCACCACTCGAACGCCTCGGCGCCCTGGTGGATGAGCATGCCCAGCCCATCTACCGCCCGGGCGCCGACCTCGCGGGCACGACGCATCAAGCGGGTCTCTCGCGGATTATAGATCAGATCGTAGCAGAATGCCCCGGTCGGATAGGGAACCTCTTCCGGCCACGGGCTGTTCTCCGTAGCGGGATGCATGCCCAGCGATGTCGCGTTCACGATCAGGGTTGCCTCAAGGGCAAGATCCGCCAGCGTGTCGGCGTCCAGAGCCGCCGCATCCAACGGTTCTCGGGCGATTCCGGCCATGTCGGCGGCCAGAGACTGGGCGCGTTCGACGGTGCGGTTGAGCACTGTGATTCGGGCGTCCTGTTCGGCCAGGGCATAGACCACGGCGCGGGCGGCGCCGCCGGCGCCCAGCACCAGCGCCCGGCAGCCCTCTGGCTCGAACCCGGCTTCACGCAGCGCTCGGATGAATCCGGCGGCATCGGTGTTATGGCCCACAAGGATGTCGTGGACCATTCGCAGCGTATTCACCGCGCCGATCGCCCGCGCCGCCGGGGTTAGTTCGTCCACCAGCGCCAGCAGCGCTTGTTTGTGGGGCACCGTGGCGTTCAGGCCGCGCAGCCCCAACCCCCGAAACCCTGCGACGGCCTGAGTCAGTCGCTCCGGCGGCACGGCATAGGGCACGTAGCACCAATCCAGCCCCAGCGCCCGAAACGCCGCGTTATGCATGGGCGGTGAGACGCTGTGGGCGATGGGCCAGCCGATGACGCCGGCCACCTGCGTATGTCCGTAGATGGGGACGGCGGGGGCGGCCATGTTCTCGCTTCTTTCACTCATCGCCAGGCTCCTTCGGTGAGAATGTCCAGTCGATCGACAAAACCGGGGAACGAGTCGGAGATGCTCCCGACATCCTCCACCACGGTTTCACCGTCGGCGACGAGCCCGGCGATGGCCAACGTCATGGCCAGCCGGTGGTCGCCGCCCGATGGGGCGACGGCGCCCCTCAGCGGTGTGGGGCCGTGCACATCGAACCCATCGGGATGATCGACGATCTCGGCACCCAGAGCGCGCAGTGCCCGTACGGTGGTGGCGATGCGGTCGCTCTCTTTGACGCGCAGTTCGGCGGCGTCGCGTACCCGGGTGGTGCCCCGGGCCTGAGTGGCGGCCAGAGCCAGGATGGGGAACTCGTCGATGGTGCGTGGCACCAGGTCACCACCGACCTCTACCGCGCAAAGATCGCTCCTTCGGACGAGCAGATCGGCCACCGGCTCACCGCCCTCATCACGGCTGTTCGGCATTTCGATGCGGGCGCCCATGGCGATGAGGATATCCGGCAGGCCGGTGCGGGTAGGATTGATGCCCACGTGCCGGATCAGCACCCCGTCGTTCTCGACCAGCAGGGCGGCCACGATGAAAAAGGCGGCGGAGGAGAAATCTCCCGGGACGGCCACATCCAGCGCTTTCAGACGTTCCACCGGCCCCATCAGGGTGTGCGTCAGCCCGTGGCTTTGCAGTGGAACACCCCGCCCGATCAGCATGCGTTCGGTATGGTCGCGAGAGGGCGCCGGCTCGATCAGGCGCGTTTCCCCTTTGGCATAGAGGGCGGCCAGCAACAGCGAGGATTTGAGTTGGGCGCTGGCTACGGGCAGGGCATACTCGATGCCGTGCAGGTCACCGCCCGAGACGGTCAGTGGCGGATAGCGTCCATCCTGCCGACCCAGCACGGTGGCGCCCATCTGCCGTAGCGGAATGACCACGCGATCCATGGGGCGCCGGACGAGCTGGGTATCGCCGTTCAACACACTGTAAAAGGGCTGACCGGAGAGAAGGCCGGCCAGCAGACGCATGGTGGTGCCCGAGCGTACACAATCCAGCACCGTCTCGGGCTCGCGCAGGCCATGCAACCCCACGCCGTGGACGGTCATCTCGCCGGGCGCAGGGGAGTCGATCGTCACCCCCAGAGCGCGCAGACAGCCTGTGGTGGCGCGGCAATCTCCCCCGTCCAGATAGCCGCTGATGTGCGATGGTCCCTCGGCCAGAGCGCTCAGTAATAGAGCACGATGGGTGATCGACTTGTCTCCCGGCACATCGATCTCGCCATGCAGGCGAGAGACGCGCCGTACCGTCAGGTTCATCCGGTTACCTCCATCCTTCGGTTTCGGGCCGCCTCCAGATAGGCCCGCAGTGACGCCTCGTCGTCGCTCTCCAGCAGGGTGGTCAGGCGGTCGAGCTGGTCTCGCGCCTGGTGCAGCGTCTCCAGGATCGCCTCGCGATTGGTGGCAAAGATATCCATCATCATGGTGACGCTGCCGGCGGCCACGCGGCTGGTGTCACGAAATCCCCCCGCGGCCAGCCGCCAGGCCAGAGGGTCGTCCTCGGAGAGAGCTTCGGCGGCGGCCACCAGCGTCACGGCCAGAGCATAGGGTAGATGGCTGATGGTGGCCACCAGACGGTCGTGGCGATCGGGATCGAGAACCAGGGCGCGAGCCCCGACGGCATCCACCAGAGATTCGGCCATGCGCATTGCTTTCGACGACGTGCGCTCCAGCGGGCAAAGCACAAACACCCGATCGCGATAGAGCGAGGGCTCGGCCATGGTCAGCCCCGACGATTCTTTGCCGCACATGGGATGTCCCCCCAGGGGCTGCACATGCGCCGGCAGAGCCTCCATGGCCCGGCAGATGGCCCCTTTGGTGCTGCCCACGTCGATGAGGACGCAGCCCGGTTTGAGCATCGGGCCGATCTCGGCGATGCGTTGCAAAATATCGCCCACCGGTGTGGCCAGTACCACCATGTCGGCATCCTGTATCCCCTCGCGTAGATCGGTGGTGCCCCAATGGATAAACCGCAGCGCCCTGGCGGTGGCGACGGTGCTGGCGCGGCGGGCGACGCCCACCACCTGACGGCAGGCGTTGGCCGAACTGAGCGCCGCAGCCAGCGAGCCGCCCATCAATCCCAATCCGACGACGGTCACCCGGGCCTCACGAAAATCACTCTCCATTCTTCTTCCCCTACAGTGCGCGCCCCACGGCCCCGGCCACGCAGCGCACCCGCTCGACCAGCTCGACAAAGCGCTCCGGACGCAACGATTGAGCCCCGTCCGACAGGGCCTTTTCCGGGTGTGGATGCACTTCGATGATGAGACCGTCGGCGCCTGCGGCCACGCCGGCCATGGCCAGGGGGGTGACCCACTCCCAATTGCCGGTGGCGTGGCTGGGGTCGATAAAGACAGGCAGGTGGGTCATCTGCTTGAGCACCGGCACGGCGCTGATATCCAGCGTGTTGCGGGTATAGGTCTCGAAGGTGCGGATGCCGCGCTCGCACAACATTACGCGATAGTTCCCATGTGAGAGGATATACTCGGCGGACATGAGCAGCTCCTCCATAGTCGACATCATGCCGCGTTTGAGCATCACCGGCTTGCCACACTCGCCTACGGCGTGCAGCAAGCTAAAGTTCTGCATATTGCGCGTGCCGATCTGGAGGATATCGACGTGCTCGGACATGGCGGAGATCTGTTCCGGCGCCATGATCTCGCTGATGATGAGCAGACCGGTCTCGGCTTTGACGTCGGCGATCATATCGAGGGCCCTGGCTCCGAGCCCCTGGAAGCTGTAGGGCGAGGTGCGGGGTTTGAACGCTCCGGCGCGCATCACCTGCACGCCGGCCTCTTTGACGGCATGGGCGGTCTCGAGGAGCTGCCCGCGATCCTCTACGGCGCACGGCCCGGCCATAATGGTCACCCCCGGCCCGCCGATAGATACTCCCTCGACCTGAACCACCGTATCGTCGGGGTGAAAGTCGCGGCTGGCCAGCTTGTACGGACGCAGGATACGGACGACTTTTTCCACGCCGTCCATCAGTCGGAAAGCCGACTCGTTCATCGGACGTTCATCGCCGATGATGCCGATGATGGTGCGTTCCTGTCCCGCAGACAGGTGCGCTTTGAACCCCATTTCGTTTACCCTGTCCACTACCGAACGAATCTGTTCGCGAGTGGCCACGTTGCGCATGACGACGATCATTCTGCTCTCTCCTCTATGATACTCACCGGTTTGTCTCTGCCGCTATTCTCGGTCCTGGGCCAGATCGGGCCGCAGGGTTTTGGCTCCTCCCTGATACAGATGGACGATATCGGCCTGTTCGCGCCGGGTGTTCCACAGAAGCAGTACGCGGATACAGCGCGGCAGGCTATCGGGTACGGCGATCTCACGCATATCCATGAGGGGGACGTGCTGCCAGCCCATCTCGCGCGCGGCCCGGGCGGGGAAGGCGGCGTTCAAATCATCGGTGACCGTAAAAAAGGCGGCGGCGAGATCATCTGATGCGATACCGTTCGCTGCGACCATCTCTTCCAGCAGCGCCCGGGTGGCGGTCAAGATCTCTTCTGCGGTATTGGCCGCCACGGTGGTGGCGCCTCGAACTCCTCTGACGACCATCGGCCTCTCTCCTTACCCTGAATCTGGTGAATAACGAAAAAGGAGCGTGGGGCCTGCGCTCCACGCTCCTCGTTTAACATGTTTTGGGTTTATTGCTATCCTAGCCCTTTACCCCCATGGTGCGCGCAGTGCCCCGTTATCGTGCGGGGATAATAAAAGTAGAAATAAAACGAAAACCCACGCGTGCTGGGGGCAGCGTGGGCGGCAAAGCAGGACGATACGGCACACTCGTTGTGCGCGCGCCGGGCCGATATGCGGATTGGGGTCCTCATACTCTCGGACATTTCGCCTGCCTCGATCATCTCGATCATATTGCATGCTACAGTACCACAGATGAGAAAACTCGTCAACTTGGCCGAAAGCACTCCCTTTCGAAGGGGGCGAATGCCGATCGTGTGCTTTTCTCGTGAACCGCTCACTCCGGGCAGAGACCTTCGGAAGGGGATACTGGTATAATGCCGAAAATGCAGATAGGTTCTCATCTGTTGACACTGCTGCAGAAAAGGTGCATAATCCTCGATGTTGCACGCGGGTGGGCTCGCGAGCAGGAGAGAGGCATGGTAGACCTCACGTTGCGAGGACAGTACAGAGAAGCTCTCCAACGAGCGACGACGGGCGATCCGATGGCGGCTCTGGCCATTTGTCGCCGCATTTTGGAAACCTTTCCCCGGCACGTCGCGACATACGGTGTTCTGGGACGTATCTACCTGGAACTGGGCGACCATCGAACGGCTGCCGATCTATTCCGCCGTTTATTGAGCGCCGATCCCGAGCATGTTCTTGCTTATGTAGGCCTTGCGATCATTCTGGAAGAGCAGGGGCGGCCGGAAGAGGCGCTGTGGCAGTGGGAGCGGGCGTTCGAGTTGTCGCCGGGCAACCCCGAGATTCGCAAAGAGCTATACCGCCTGAGGGGTGGGGGAAGGAACCTGCCCTCACGGCTCAAGCCCAATCGAGCGGCGCTGGCCCGTGCCTATATGCGCGGGCAGCTCTATCAAAAGGCCGCCGGTGAGTTGCAGGTGATACTCAGAAGGCACCCCCGTCGGTATGATCTGCAGGCTGCCCTGGCCGAGTCACTGTGGCATAGCGAGCGCCTCGGGGCCGCAGAAGAGATCTGTATCAATCTTTTAACCGAATTGCCCTTTTGCCTCAAGGCGAACCTGATTCTGGGGCAGATCTGGCTCAACACCGAACATGATGCCCGCGCCCGTGCTTTGCTGCAACGAGCACAGACGCTGGACCCCGAAAATGCAATGGCCCGCCGCGTGCTGGGAGCGCGTTCGTCACTGCCGCCACGGATTGTACGGTTACCTTTACGGGCCGATGATATGCCACCCCTCGACCTGCCCTACCTGCAGATGGATGATGAGGGTAAAGATGACGACCGCGTGATCGAGGGGGCGCGCGTGTCGGCCGTTCCGTTGAAGCGACCGGTGCCGCAGCTTGGCGCCGGGCCTTCTCATGTGTCAACGCCTGTGCGGGATAAACTCCCTTCACTGCAGGCCCGCATTCAGTATGTGAAGCGCCATCCCGACGATCCGGTAGGGCGTCTGGCTCTTGCCCGCCGGTATCGAGATATCGGCATGTTGAACAGGGCGCTGGAACATTACAACTGTCTACTTCGCCGGAACGCCCTGTTGGAGGACGTGGCGCGCGATATGGAGTCATGGTGCCGGCTACACCCGACTGACGAGGCAGCACGGGCCCTTTGGCAACGCGCGCGAAAAAGCGAGGCGAGCCGCTAGATTTCGTATGGCGGAGACCGGCCCGCGCGGCGAAAAACTCGTACAGGAGGTAGCGGAAATTGATTGAGAGGACGCTGGTGCTGATCAAGCCCGATGCAGTGCAGCGAGGGTTTATCGGCGAGATCATCACGAGGTTCGAGAAGCAGGGCCTCAAGATCACGGGAATCAAGATGTTGCAGATGGACGAGGCGATGGCGCGTCGTCACTATGGGGTCCATGAGGGAAAGCCGTTCTATCCGCGGTTGATTCGCTACATTACGTCGGCACCGGTCGTGGCTCTGGCGCTAGAGGGGCCTTATGCGATCGAGGCAGTGCGCCGCACGATGGGGACGACCAACCCCGTCAAGGCCGATTCCGGAACGATTCGCGCCGATTTTGCCATGACGATGGAGTTCAACCTGGTGCATGGCTCGGATAGCCCCGAGTCGGCGGAGCAGGAAGTGGCGCTCTTTTTCAGCGCGGATGAACTGGTCGAGTGGGACCGCGCCGTTGATCGCTGGATCCATGATTGATCGTACTCGGAGGGCCTGAGTACGATTTCCTTTGTAGCCACATAACCAGATATAACGAGTTGCCCTGGATGTGCGATTCTATACTCCCGTAAGGGCACCTTTACGATAGTATAGAACGGCAGCTTCAGGGGCGTTTTAAGAAGAGAACGGGCCACTTCATGTGAGGCGGCCCGTTTTTCTATCGCTCCCGGCTCGGGTGGGCTCGAGCATGGGCTGTTTATCCGGTTGCAGAGGCGGTCTCTGCAACAGAGCAAACACTCCGGGCTCGATCGCTACGCCCACTTTTCGAACAGATCCTAGGCGATGCGCACCACGGTGCGGGCATTGCTCCACAACTCTTCGAGTTGGTAATAATCTCGCTGCCGGGGAGAGAATAGATGAATGATCACACTGCCGTAATCCATCAGCACCCAGCCCGAATTGGCCGAGCCCTCTATCGAAAGCGGCAACAGGTCATGCTCTCTTTTGAGTTGTTCGCGCGTATCTTCCACGATCGCCCTGATCTGGCGTTCGGTGTCTGCCGTGGCGATGACAAAATAGTCGGCAATCACCGTCACCTCTGTCAGATCGAGAAGCAAGACATCCGACCCCATCTTGGCCGTGATGGCGTCAACGATTTCCTGTGCCAGTTCGATTGGTTCCAGAGTAACCTCCTGTTTGCGCATGCAGCGAGAGACGAAATATCCTCTCCTTTGGGCATGATTATAGCATACACCCGCATGCACGCCAACAAGATTGTGCAGAATAGTCGCCGGAAGAGGATCCGAACAGACCGGCGATATAGGGGATATCTGTCCGGGAGGTGGTGATGCAAGAAAGGGTGCGCCGGCAAAGGGCGTTCTGTCCGGAAAAATGGAATCGCCTTCACTGCGCCAAGTGAAGGCGATTCCTGCGAAAAGGAGGGGTAGGGAAGATGAAATGTGTAAAGCGAACCCCGTACGATCCTATTGTAGCACAAAGGGGCTGATATGTGCGTAAAACGATTGTCAATTGATTTACATTTAGCAAGATAGGTGCAGAGTCGAATCGAAAGGGATCAATACCTGCTCTACCGGTCAAACGAGCATTCCCAGCAGGCGGCCGCCGACCAGCAGCGCAGCAGCGAGCACCACCAGGGTGAAATAGCGTCGGAGCTGGTTGCCCCCCAGTCGCGAGCAGACGCTCACCCCGAATTGCAGGCCAAAGGTCCCGCCGATCAACAGGGGCGCCGCCAGCGTCAGGTCGACGTTGCCCTGTCCCGCGTGGGTGATCGTTGCCAGGAATGACGAGAGCCACACCATGGCCAGGCTGGTGCCCGTGGCTTTATGGGTGCGCATGCCCACCAGGTAGATGAGCCCGGGCACCAGAATCACGCCTCCGCCGATACCCAACAGGCCGGTCATAAATCCCATAGCCAGGCCAAAGTAGCAGATGACAGGCAGGCTCATCTGCGGCCGATCGAGCAGGTCGAAATTTGTATAAGGGGGGATGCGGATGCGAGAGAACAGCCCTTCGCGATAGGTCTCTTCTTCGTTCGTGCTGCGCGAGGTATCGTACCATAGCCAGCCGGCGATGCTGAACAGCAACACGGTGAATATGATCAGGACGATGACATCGACGGCGGGCACCTCTTGCCCGCCGATGGTCCACATACCGATGCGGCCGAGCCAGGCGAGCAGCTCGGCTCCCAGGCGAACGCCCACATAGTTGCCGCCAAAGAGCACGATAGCCATCTTGTAGTCGATACATTCATCATGGCGACGACGATAGAGGCCCGATGTCGAGACGCCCAAGATCTGTACGACGCCGGTGCCCACCGCAATGGACATGGGCACTCCCAAAAGGGCATTTAGCAGGGGGGTGATGAGGAATCCCCCCCCTACACCGAACATACCGGTGAGCAGGCCGACGAATGCGCCCATGAGCAGGGCGCCCAGAATGATCACCCTTCCTCCTCCGAGGCCGTTGTCGTGCCGGTTGGGGGGCAGGAGCGCCGCAGGCGCAGCCTGTCAAAGGCCCACGCGCTCAGCAACCCCCAACCCAGGGGCACCAGCAGTGCCAGGATGACGGTTAGCGTTTTATCCATCGGGGTGGCCGCCTTTCTTCGACGTTTGTCCGGACCTACTCGGCCGATGCGGTTGCCGGTTCTTGTGCCAGCGTCGACTTTTCGACGCGCATGGCCAGAGCAAACGGAATCGAGCAAAGTACGATAATCGCGGCGGCCAAGAACAGCTTCTCATAGCCTACCGAGGACAGAAGCGTGCCCACCAGCAAAGAACCGCCCACCGATGTGATATGGTTCACACTGACGCCCGTGGTGAGGGTGGGGGTCAACTCTTCCTTCGGCGCGATGCGGTTCACATAGGTCGAAAGCCCCATCTGGAGGGTCAGCAACAGGTTGATGATGATCAACAGGACGCCCAGCACCCACGGATTGTGAATGGTGGCATAGCCGACGAAACAGAGCGCAAGGGTGGCATAGCCGATGGATAGAACCACGCGCTCACTGTAGCGGTCGATGAGGCTGCCCAGGATCGGTGTGCCCAGCAGATTCACCACGGCGCCCACCAGCAAGAAGAGGCTGACATTCGACACGTCCATATGATAGTAGCTTACCAGCACCAGCGCGCCAAAGGCATGGAACACCTGCGTGCGTGCACCCTGAAACAGGATGAGGACGTAGTAGAGCCAGTAGCGACGTTTGATCAGCAGACGGGGAGGCCTGGCTGCGGTGCTGCCGACGTTCTTGGGCAGGCGCAGCAAAAGCACTGCGGCCAGTACGATCAACGATCCCCCGGCGACATAGAACGTACGCAGGGACATGTTGTGGAATATGCGCGTGGTCAGCGCGATGATGCCCATGCCGACGATGGTGGCCAGCGACATCACGGACGTCATCGAGCCCATCACCCGTCCCGAACGCTCTCTCGTGGTCAGGCTCATGGCCAGAGAACCCTGGAGCGGCGTCCAGTTGTGGAACCCCAGGCTGGACAAAAGCGCCACAGCGATGAGGGTGGTGTACGAGTTGGTCAGGGCGTACAGACCGTAGCCAATGCCCATGAGGAGAAGCGATCCCGCCGCGCGATAGGTCAGCGGCAGACGCACGAGCAGTGCCGCGATGAACATCAGGCCGAGGCCGGGGATCTCGCGGATACCTTCCAGCCACATCACCTGGTTGCCGTCCAGATTCAACGTGTCAACGAGAAAGTTGGTACTGGCGCCTCGAAAGAGTCCTTCACCAAAGGCGACCAGAAACACCGTTGTGGCCAGGATGAGCAAGTTGCCCGACAGGATGCTTGTGTCGATTCTGATGGGAGAACGCCGCGTGGTCATCGTCACACCTCTCTGGTTTGACAACGTTGTCTTAATAATGAGCTGATTCTATCACAGGGCGTTGTTCTTGCCAAAGAGATGCTGATGACACGTGGATGCATCACGCCCATGGTTGCCGGCTGATTCCCGAGAACCCCCGTTTCGGCGGGATGTGCCCGGATCGAGACGGCGGGCAACTCGTGCTCCGCCCCTATTTGGGGCCGGATCCGGGGTGTCGTGCGACCCACATGATGCGTCCGCTCGTTTCATTGGGGGCATGAAATGAGAAGCAGTCGTACTGAGCCTCGACGCGGAATCCGACATCGGTGAGTAACGTAGAGACCTGCTCCGGCGGGTAGGCCTGCTCGGTATGGCGTTCGACGATTTTGCGGTACAGCCCGCTGTCAGCATCGCGCTCGAAACAGGTAACGGTTACCGTCGTGCGCTGCTTTGTGGGGTAATACAGACTCTGAAACACGACCGACAAATTCGGCGTATCGGTAAAGTAGGTGTCGCCGTCCCAAAAGGTGGCAAAGGCCCAGGCGGTGTTCATGTCAAAGAGAAACAGGCCGCCGGGATGCAGCGCGCGAAAGGTGCGTCGAAAGGTGGCCAGCAGATCCTCATTGGTGAGCATATAGTTCATGCTGTCATAGAGGCAGGTGACCAGGTGAACGGGCTCGGGCAGGGTGAACCGGCGCATATCCTGCCGGCTCCATTCTAGATCGATCTCGATGTCTTTGACCTTGGCGCGGGCCTCGGCCAGCATCTCGGCCGATTGATCGATGCCGATCACCTTCCAGCCGGTGCGGGCCATGGCGATGGCTACGGTGCCGGTGCCACAGGCCAGATCGAGCATGGTGCGCCCCGCTACCGGATGCCGTTCCAGCAGTGTTTCCAGATAGGGCAGCATTTGCAGACTGAACGAGAGCTGGCCGGAGCGATCATAGACCCGGGCATATTCGGCATAGATGGCCATGGAGCATTGAGCCTTTCCAGAATGTTGAGACGTGCTGATTCATTATATCGGCGGCTGAAAGGCGATGCAAATTGACATATTGATATATTGACAACCGGATGTCGTACTCTATACTATGAATATGATAACGAACCGATATACTCTGCGACGAACCGAGGTAAATGCGATAGATGCCGCTATGCTGCGCGAGGTGGAACAACGCAGCATGGGGGATAGCGACTATTCGGTGGATGAAGTGCTGGCGCTGTTGCGGCGGCCGGAGCAGTATGCCTATCTCGCCGTGTCCGGCGATGAATCGGCCGCGGTCGGTTTTGTATCCTGTATCGAGACGCCGACGGGGAATGGTGTTACACGCCTCGAGATCGATATGCTCGGTGTGGTGCCGGAGCATCGCCGCCGGGGACTGGCTTTGGCTCTGGTGACGCGGGCGATGGATGACGCCGTGCAGCGAGGGGTGCGCCGGTTTCGCGGCATTGTGGCCGTTGATAATGACGCGTCGCGCCGGGTATTCCGGCGCGCGGGATTCGCCGAATCGCCCGACCTGTATCAGCTGGTCACCTACGATGTGCTCGGCCTGTCGCCGGTGCCCTTTCTCCCGTGGCGATGGAGCCTCTATACTCTGACCGAAGGGGGGGGCACTTCACCTGCTGGCGGCGCGCCCTTTAGGGCGACAGGGCCGGGACGCGAGGTCCATCAACTGCAGGCAGCCGGTGGGGCGACGGTGGCTCTGGCCGAAGTGTTGCAGGTGCACACCCTGGCCTATCGGGGGCTGTGGGTCGAGCGGCTATGGTGGTCGTCGGACGCCGCGTTGGAGGTCATGGCGCGCGGGCTGGTCGAACGGGCCAAGGAGCTGGAGTTGGATATGGTCAGTCGACTGTGGCCCCTGGGACGCGATGAGCGAGTGCTGCCCAGGATGGTATCGCTGGGATATCAACTGGTCGGGGAGTATCGGGGGCAAGAGGCTACGCGATGATGCGCCGCCGCACGCAGATACTGCTGGCCCTGGGCGGCATCCTGATCGTTGTGGCGGTGG
>JBMNOI010000182.1:0-4531 GCA_050942995.1 Anaerolineae bacterium | reverse complement strand
CCCTCGGGCCGCCGGCCGCGAGTACCGGCGATGGCGCCGGTGAACACCCACGGATGGCGGTTGAGCACCGATTTTTCTCGTCCCGGTTTCAGGCGAATAACGGCCATGGGTCTCCTATTCGGTCTCGGACAGGCGTCGCAACTCGATGATGAGCGCCTCTCGGGTGTCCTCTGTGATGGCATAACGCTCATCCTGCCGCACTCCGGCGATCCAGACCACATCGTCCCGGTGTACCAGCAGGGGGAGCGTGGCGCGATACGCCTGCGGCACCTTGGCGTTGATCATCACGTCGCGTACTGCCTGGCGGTGTCCCAGTCCCAGCGGGATGATCTGATCGCCCGGCCGGCGGGGGCGCAGCGCGATGCCGCCGGTAATGCGCGCCGCGTCCAGATAGAGGCGATAACGATGTGGATTGCGCTGCCAGTCGGCGGGCAGATCGTCTCGTGAGATGCGGCGTATGTCCACCTCCCAGCGTCCGCCGGGCAGCGGCGTGGTGCCGGGCACGGCCAGCGGAATATCCCATGCCACCACCGGAACCTCTTTGGCCGGCGGCGTATACCCCTCGTCGGCCAGAATGGCACTGTCATAGCTCAGGGTGAGCAACAATCCGGCGGGGAGCGTGGCGGCGGCGCCGGTCTGGCCGCTCTGTGCCACCCTGACGGCGTCGTCGATATGCACCCAGTTGATATTGCGCAGCGAGGCGCGTAGACGATGGACCCCCTCGCGCAAGAGCGAACGTTGCAGCGCCACCGGTTGCTCGCGCCAGGCCGCCAGGTTGTAGACGATGGCCTCGTCCGATTCCTCCTCGACGACCCATTCCCAGGTGTCGAGCACCAGGTCGCGCAGCAGATCGTAATCGCCGGCCACGACCTCGGCGGTGCGGCGTAGCACGGCCCGCACGTTGGGATTGTACGTTTCGAGCAGAGGGATCAGCTCGTGGCGCAGGCGATTGCGAAAGTAGGTGGTATCGAGGTTGGAACGGTCGAATCGAGGATGCAGGTCGTGTTCCCGCACATAGGCCTCGACATCGGCGCGAGGCACCTCCAGCAACGGGCGGATGAGGGCGAGGGCGGGAGGGAGCCGCCCGTCGTTCCCCAGTCGCAATTCATCCATTCGAGAGATCGGGCGCATGCCCCGCAACCCCGCCAGACCCGATCCGCGCAACAGATGCATGAGCACCGTCTCGATCTGATCGTCGGCGTTATGGGCTACGGCGACGGTTCTGCTGCTCACCGATCGGGCCAATCGCCCGAGAAAGGCGTAACGTGCCTGCCGGGAGGTCTCTTCCATCGCCAGGCCACGCTCACGGGCCAGATCGGGGACATCGACGCGCTCGATCTCGCAGGGGAGGGACCATTCGCGACACAGTGCCTCGACATAACGGGCATCCTCGTCGGCCTCTGCGCCGCGAATGCCGTGATTCAGATGACCCACATGCAGGGTGACGTCGTATTCGGGGGCCAGTTGTCTCAGAATGTGCAACAGACACAGGGAATCGGGCCCGCCGGACACGCCGACTACCACCGTGTCACCGGGTTGCAACAGGCTATGGCGCTCGATTGTCTCGCGCACTTGTCGCAGCGTGTCCATCGCCTCGCCCCCTTCCTTTCGTGAGCGCTCGCTTTCCGGGCTCATTTTACCCGCACGAGACGGCGCGCGCCAATTGCCGCATGATGCCTCTCAAATACATCGCGGTGGATAATCCGTATGGCGATCGGGCAGATAAAAAGCTCCCAAGGGTCGGGATGGACCTTTGGGAGCTGTAGAGCCGGAACGCGGCGATTCGTCCTAGAACAGGCCCTTGATTCGGCCATCTTCGCCGAGATCGACATCCATAAAGGATGGGCGACGTGGCAGGCCGGGCATGGTGCGCATGTCACCGCACAGCGGGTAGAGGAATCCCGCGCCGGCACTGGCGCGCACATCGCGGATGGGCAGCCGCCAGCCTTTGGGCACGCCCTTGAGCGCCGGATCGTGCGATAGAGAGAGATGGGTCTTGGCCATACAGATGGGCAGGTTGTCATAGTCCAGTCTGGTAAAGAATTCGATCTTGCTCTCTGCCTCGGGCAGATAATCGACGCCGTCGGCGCCATAGACTTGCGTGGCGATGGCCTCGATCTTTTCCTTGATCGGGATGTCCAGCGGGTAGAGGAAGCGGAAATTGGACGGCTTTTCGGCCGCCGCCATCACCGCCTCGGCCAGCGCCCGTGCCCCTTCGCCGCCCCGGGCCCAGTGATCGGAGGGCACGGCATCTTCGGCCCCGGCGTCGATGGCGATCTTGCGAATCAGGTCGATCTCGGCGTCGGTATCGGTGGTAAAGCGGTTCACCGCCACCACCACCGGTACGCCAAAACTGCGGGCGATGGCGATATGGGTGCGCAAATTGTCGCATCCCCGTTCCAGATATTCCAGGTTCTCCCGGGTAAGCTCTTCGGGTAGCGGCCGCCCGGGCACGATGCGGCCCAGCCCGCCGTGCATCTTGAGAGCGCGTATCGTCGCCACCAGCACCACACAGTTGGGGATCATGCCGGTGACCCGGCATTTGATGTTGAAGAACTTTTCCATGCCAATGTCGGCGCCAAAACCCGACTCGGTGATGACATAATCGCTCAGTTTCGCGGCGACGAGATCGGCGACGGCCGACGAGTTGCCGTGGGCTATGTTGGCAAAGGGGCCGGCGTGAACAAAGGCCGGCGTCCCCTCCAGAGTCTGCATCAGGTTGGGTTTGATGGCATCCTTGAGCAGCACGGCCATGGCGCCGGCCACCCCGAGATCTTCGGCCGTGATGGGCCGCCCTTTGGTATCTGCGGCCACCACGATGCGCCCCAGCCGCTGCCGCATATCGTCCAGATCGGTGGCCAGCGCCAGAATGGCCATGACCTCGCTGGCGACCGTGATGTCGTAACCGGTTTGTCGGGGGCTGCCGTTATTGCGTCCGCCCAGGCCGATGACGATCTGACGCAATGCGGCATCCTCCAGGTCCACCACCCGGTTGATGAGGATGGAGAAGGGATCGATATTCAGCCGCCGCAGGCCGCTGCGTTCCAGCGCCCGATCGCTCGCCCGCTGTTCGTGCATCATGCGCGAATCGATGGCCGAGCAAAGCAGGTTATGGGCCACCCCTACGGCGTGGATATCGCCGGTGAGGTGCAGGTTAAAGTCCTCCATGGGGATGATCTGCGAGTAGCCGCCGCCGGCCGCACCCCCCTTGATGCCAAAGGTCGGCCCCATAGAGGGTTGACGAATGCAGGTAAAGACCTTTTTGCCCAGATGGGCGCCCAGTGCCTGGCTCAGGCCCACGGTGGTGGTGGTTTTTCCCTCGCCCAGCGGTGTGGGCGTAATCGCCGTGACGTCGATATACTTGGCGTCGGGGCGATCCTGCAGGCGTTGACGCACACTCAGGTCGACTTTGGCCTTGTACCAGCCATAGGGCTCTATCTCGGATTCGTTCAGGCCGATCTCGCGAGCGATGTCCAGGATGGGGCGAATGGTCGCCGCCTGGGCGATCTCCAGGTCGCTAAGCATGATCGATCCTCCTCATTTGTGGGGTGTAAAAGGGGCGTGGCGCCCCTCCATCGGATGTATGGTCAATCGCGTCGGGCGGGGCCCATCTGCCGCTGAGCCGCCGCCAGAGTATTCTTGATCAGCATGACGTTGGTCATGGGGCCGGTGCCGCCCGGCACAGGGGTGATGGCTCCGGCCACTTCCATGGCGGCCTCGGTATCGACATCGCCCACCAGCTTGTCGTCTACCACATTCACGCCAAAATCCAGCACGACGGCGCCGGGACGAATCATATCGGCGGTGATGAACGCCGGTCGTCCGATGGCGACGGCCAGGATCTCGGCCTCACGGGTGATGGCGGCGAGATCTCGGGTGCGCGAGTGGCATATGGTGACGGTGGCGTGGGCGTGAAGCATGAGCAGGGCCATGGGACGCCCCACAATGTTGCTGCGCCCCACCATGACGGCGCGTCGTCCGGCCAGGGACAGGCCGTAACGATGCAAGAGCTCCATGCCCCCGGCGGGGGTGGCCGGCACGAAATAGTCTCCCTCGGCCTGCATCAACCGCCCGGCATTCACGGGATGCACGCCGTCCACATCTTTGCGCGGATCCAGCAGGTCGGTCACCAGGGATGCCGGAATATGCGCCGGCAACGGCATCTGTACGATGATGCCGTGGGTGCCCGTATCGGCGTTCAATCCTCGCAGCAGGGCGGCGAGATCGTCGGGCGCGGCGTCAGAGGGCAGCGCATGCAGGCCAAACCCCATGCCCACCCGCTCGAAACTCTTTCGAATCTGCCCCACATACCAGGCCGATGCCGGATCATCGCCCACCTGCACCACGCCGATGGCCGGCGGATGCCCGTGGGTCTGCCGAAAGGTCTCTACATCGGCGGCGATCTCGCGAATGATGCTGCGCGAGATCGTGCGGCCGTCCAAAATTTGTGCGCTCATAGGCCTCCTTTGTCGGGAGTGTGGACGCGCCGGATCAGGCGCTCATCTGCGCCCGGACCACAGCTACCACGCGA
>JBMNOI010000056.1:0-24288 GCA_050942995.1 Anaerolineae bacterium | reverse complement strand
CCAGCGTTTGGCCTATGAGCCCGTTAAACACACTACCATCAACGCATCAGGAGGAATTCCCCCCATGAAGTGGCACGTGAAGAGTCTGTACGTCAAGGCCGTCTACGTTACGTTTGTGCTGGCTAGCCTGGTCGCCGCTGCGGCCGCCGGCTACAAGTGGCACTAGTCTGAGCACGTGATCCCGATCGAGTCCACGCCATTATCTTTGAGCCGGGGAGTGATCGAGGGATCATAAAGTAAACGGCCGGGCGCTGTCGGATCACTAGGTTATCCAAAAAGTATGTCATCACAGGTGGATATATAGAGGCAAGTCCTTCTGGCATCGCGGGGCCTCGAACAGGCTCCTTGCTCGTTGTATATCGGTATGCGCATCATGGTGTCGGCTGTCAGTTAAGCATGTGCCCCATAAGTGGCCTGCCGCCCCATCGCAGAGAGATATCGATGCTGCCATTCCGAGATCATCGTTGCTACGAATCGTGACGCTCTACCCTGTTTATACAATATCCTGATAGCCATCTCGGTCGAGACAAAGGAACCTTGGAATTACAACGTACTCTCAGGGCGATCCGCAGGCGATTGGGCTTTGCAACGGCTCTGCCGTTCAAAGTCCAGGTCTATATTTACGTCTTGATCTTCTGCGCTTTTTATTTCTCCTCTGTATCTTTCTACTCTCTATCTTTTAATTACATAGTATTTCTTCAAATCACCGTATTTAGTCTGGCCATTTTTGTCTCGGACCTCTTCCCCATTGTGCTCCCCGGCGAGGGCAAAGCCGAAGTAACCATCTCGTGCGCCTTTAAAACGGCGGCGGCCATTGTCTGCGGCCCCAAGGTGGCCATCATCGTCACCCTTTTGGGCACGCTAATGGCCGAGATCGTGCTGCAACGCATCTGGTACAAGGTGCTGTTCAACGTTGCCGAGATGACTCTGACCACGGCGGCTATGGCCATCGTTTACGAGTTTTTATACGACGGCTCGCGAATGCCTTTCAATTCGCTGCAGAATGGTGTCGCCGTTCTGGGGATGGTGGCGACTTATGTGTTCGTCAACGTGGGGCTGGTTACTCTGGTGGTCTCTTTGGCGACGGGGGCGAGCTTTCTCCGCGTATGGAAGTCGAATTTCCGTGATTCAGCCTGGAATAACCTCACCATCATTCCTCTGGGAGCCGTGACGGCCACGCTGTTCATGTACCGCCCGTGGAGCGTGCTGGCGCTGGCATTGCCCATGGCCGTGGTACGAAGCTCGTTCGAATATATCGGCGAGTTACAGCGGCAGACGCGCGAGGCGCTGGTGCATATGGCCGATGCCATCGACCATCGCGATCCCAGCACCTATCGCCATTCGCAGCGTGTGGCCCAGATTTCGGAGGCTGTGGCCGAAGAGATGGGGCTTTTGCCCGAAACGGTGGAAACGATTCGCATGGCCGCCCGCCTGCACGACCTGGGCAAGATCGGTATGAGCAACGCCCTGCTGTTCAAGCCGGGACGCTTTACCGAAGAGGAGTGGGCCGAATTTCGCAAGCACCCCGTAATCGGCGCCGAGCTGATCCGGAGTTTCCGTCTGTTCCGCGATGGGCAGGCTCTGGTGTTGCACCACCACGAACGCTATGACGGAAAGGGATATCCGAGCGGGCTCAAGGGAGAAGAGATCCCCCTGGGCAGTCGTATTCTGGCCGTTGCCGACTCTTTCGATGCCATGCTCTCGCATCGGGTCTACCGTCCTCCTTCCACATTGGAAGAGGCGGTGAACGAGTTGATCGTCAACAAGGGAACCCAGTTCGATCCCCGGCCGGTCGATGCGCTCATTCAACTGCTGGAGCGCGGCGATCCGCGGGTCGTTCCCGCTCCCGATCATGGCGATCCACCATCGTTCCCCCCGGTGCTGTCCCTGTCCGACAGCACGGATGAGCAGACCGATAACCCGGGCGCAGATGAGGATACGACCTCCGATGATACAGCTCGGGAGGACGGCGCATCGTGATCCTTCTGATCTTTTTGCTCGTCGCCCTGGTGGTTGCCCTGTTGACCGGTGGCCGACTGACGCACCTGGCGGAGACGCCTATCCGGCTAGGATATCTGATTCTGGTGGCCCTCTGGCTACAGATCATGATCTTTTCCACATGGTGGCAGGCCGGAGCCGTACGGGCGGGCTATACCGGCCCGCTCTATATCCTCTCCCTTGCCATTCTGCTCTGGGCCGTCTGGCTCAATCGCCACGTTCCCGGCATTCTGGTAATCGGTGCGGGCCTGTTGCTCAATGCCCTCGTCATTGTGGCAAACGGCGGGGCCATGCCCGCCTCGCTGGATGCCCTCAAAGCGGCCGGCATCCTTCAACCCGATGCGACATTCGAGTCGTTGCGGGTGACCAACTCATCTCTCATTCAAGAGGGGACACCGCTCTGGTTCCTCGGCGATATCTTTGCGGTTCCCGGATACATTCCCCTGGCCAACGTATTCAGCGCCGGCGATATCGTTATCGGCGTCGGTGGCTTTTACTTTTTGCTGGCCAATTCTCGACCGCGTGAACAGGCCGCCTGAAACGCAAGCGCGGGGATCTCCCTTTCTGCTTCTCCCTCTTCCTCTCTCTCCGGGTGGACTTTTTTCTTCCCCGCAATATACTGCCTCTATCCGAGCGCATCGTACTTGATCGCCTCGACCGGGACGTATTCAGCGCCTGTTCTGAACGTCGCGGCTCATACAAGATAGCGGAGAGAGAATGATGGACTGCACTCATCGACCTCGCTACCATTTCATGCCGCCCGCCAATTGGATGAACGATCCTAACGGCCTGATTCAATGGCGGGGAACCTATCATCTGTTCTATCAGCACAACCCGGATGCGCCCGAGTGGGGGACCATGTACTGGGGGCATGCTCGCAGCAGCGACCTCGTGCATTGGGAGCATCTGCCCATCGCCCTCACGCCGACGCCGGGGGGCGCCGATAAAGACGGTTGCTGGTCGGGTTGCGCCGTGGTCGATGGCGGTGTGCCTGTACTGGTCTATACCGGCGTGCGCCCCGAAGTGCAATGCATCGCCGCTCCGCTGGATGATGATCTGCTGACCTGGCATAAAGACCCGGCCAATCCGGTGATTGCCGCGCCGCCTGACGGCCTCAACGTGACGGGCTTTCGGGATCCTTGCGTGTGGCGATGGGGAGATGAGTGGCGTATGGTGCTGGGCTCGGGCATTGTGGATCAGGGCGGTACGGTGTTTCATTACCGCTCGACCGATCTGCGGCACTGGGAATTCCTGGGGCCTCTGCTGGTGGGTGACCCGGAGACCACCGGCGTCATGTGGGAGTGCCCCAACTTTTTCCCGCTGGGCGACCGGCACGTGTTGATCTATTCGCCGTTGCCCATCCGACGGGTGTTCTACTTTAGCGGCGTCTATGACGGGGATGACTATACGCCGGACATACTGGGGCGGCTGGATGCCGGTGACGAGTTCTATGCGCCGCAGGCCTTTGCGGACGAGGCCGGACGCCGTATCCTGTTCGGCTGGCTGCAGGAGGGCCGGGGGCTCGACAACCGGCTACAGGCGGGATGGGCCGGCGTCATGACGTTGCCCCGTATGCTCTCGCTGGCCGCCGACGGCACATTGCTCAGCCGACCGGTGCCCGAGGTCGAGGCGCTGCGCCGTCATCATCGGCACCTGGATGATGTCACCGTTGAGGGCGAGTGGTGGCCCGATCATGTCGCACACGGCGATTCCTTTGAGCTTTTTGTGATGATGGATACGGGGCGGGCCGATGCAGCGGGGATATGTTTGCGGGCTTCACCCGACGGGCAGGAGCAGACGCGGGTCTATTACGATCGTACCACCGGAGAGGTAGTGGTGGATCGGCGGCAGGCCAGCCTGAACCCCGACACCACGAGAAATGTGGTCAGGGAGCCCCTGGCTCTGACGGATGGCGAACGGCTCTCATTGCGCATATTCGTCGATCGTTCGGTGATCGAGATATATGCGAACGAGCGCGTCTGTTTCTCTACGCGGGTCTATCCCACACGAGAGGATAGCCTCGGGGTGGGATTCTTTGCCCGTGGCGGCGCGGTGTCGATGACGATAGACGGCTGGGACATGACCTCTATCTGGCCGGAGGAGGATTAGAAACCGACCCTGACGTATTCGTTCACCCCCAATATCACCATCTCATCACAAACAGCGCATACATGGCAAGAGGCCGTTCCTCGAAATTAGGGCCGCATGGTCGCAAAGCAACCCCCTTCGGAAAGCGATACCGGACCATGGCGCAGCCCTGCCTCGAAATACCGTCTGTGGCGAACTGTCCGCTCGTCGTGACACGAGCCGCGATCAAAAAAGATCGTGTTCGGGCGGGAATCATATCCCCGGGGAACGGCCTCGATGATGATTTCCCCCTTGAGCATTGTGACCTTGTTGCCGGCCGATCTCTGCTGGCGTCTCTCCCCCGGCCGGAGCGGATTTCGCCCGCGCGGATGAATGCGTGCGGGCGTGGGCAGGAGTGCAAAGTGAACGATTCATCGTTCAACGTGTCGGGTCCCCTGCGTGTGGTGACCCATAACGCCTTCTGGTTTCAGGGGGCGCCGTTCGAGGGAGAGCAACCGCCGGCCCCTCGCGCCGAGATCATTACTGCTCTGGCGGCGTTGTATGCCGAGATGGAGGTAGATCTGCTTTTTCTGCAGGAGGTGCAGAGCGAAAGAGTGCTGGATGTGTTGAGCGACATCCTGGGTATGAACGGGGTTTACTGTCCCGGGAACGAACTGCCGGCCTACGGCGGCGCCCTTCTCTGGCGCCCAGGACTTTTGGTGCGCTCGTCCGACTCGCGAGGGGCCTCTGTTGCGCCGCAGCGCATGTGGCAGATGGCCGAGATCGACGGGCCCCATGGGCCTGCTTTGCGCGTGGTCGGCCTGCATCTTCCCTCGGACAGGGGCTTGCCGCCGGGAGAGGGTGGGCGTCGACGTCTGGAGGAGGTGCGTGCGCTGCTCGATCGATCGGATACGGTCGATTTGTTGATGGGCGATCTGAACGAGGAGCCGGACGGCGAGCTGGGGCGTTATCTGAGCGATCATAACTATGTGTGTACGAGTCCGCCGGATGACGTGGAAGCGACCGCTCTATCGGGCCGTCGCAGCGACCACATCTGGGTGCGAGCCGACCGTCAGGATCGGGTGGTAGATGCCGGCATGGTGGCCTCGAGCTGGTTGCGCCTGGGCATTTCGGGCAAGCAACATCTCAGCGACCACCTTCCCCTGTGGGTGCTATATGACATGGCGCCCCGGCGAACGGTGGAAGAGATAGGGAGAGGCGCAGGGCGAGCACGCTCGTGAAAGACGAGGCGTTGCGCTCTCACGGGCTTTAGAGCATAAAGGGCGCATCCTTTAGCGAGCGTGTGCGCCTGTTCTGGTTTGGCGCCGGGACGGCTGAACCGCGCGAGCATGGCTTTTCCATAAGCCGCCATCGGGAACTGACCCGCGCCGGCATTCGGCACATCTTTTGGGAGATGCCCGATGTGGCCCATGAGTGGCTCACCTGGAGGCGTTGTCTCAACGAGTTTGTCCCTCTGCTGTTCCGAGCGCAGGATGGGTGCGAAGAGTAATCTGCTACGGGTGGCGGGGGACGGGCGATATATCCCATCGTCCCCAAATACCAACTGACGATATTCTCGTCGCTCTCGAAGTCGACGGCGGTAAGTACACCGCCGTCGACTTTTTCGCGATGATAACAAAAGGGCACAAGCTCGGATTGTTGCCGGGCTGCGGCAGTCCGACATCATCTTCCGAAGGGGGCGTTTTGCGACTCGTGTGGTCGCGGGCTGCTGCTACGACCTATTGCATATGCCTTGATTTCATGATATAGTAATTATGTAGTTAGTTTATCGGCTTTGATAAGAATCACCGTTCCTCCATCGTACCCACTTTGTCCCCGGTTTGAGCGGAGGAGATTCCCCATGGGTGATTCTGGTAGAAGACGTGAGGATCTGGAGCGCCGAGGCGCATCCATCAACCCCTCGACAGGCGATCGTCGTACCACTCGCGGTCCTGAAGGTTCCGAGCCCCCGGAGGATGTCGGCGTCTACGACCGGCCTCGTGATTCGCGGCAACGGCCGCCGTCGCCACAAGGGCCGCGGCGTGGGACGGGCATCGCCGCCATCGCCATCATCGTCATTCTCCTCGTGCTACTCGTTCTGGCCCTCTTTGCGTTCGGGTTGATATAACCCAAAGAAAGGGTGGCCATGGCTCGTGTCAATGAGATCGTTATAGTGGACCCGGAGGGCATGCGAGGCACGGTCGTCCCCGAAGATTGGCCGACAGACCGGGGCACCACACAATATCTGGTGCGCCTGGAGAGCGGGCGACACATAGTCGTCTCGGCCGATGCGTTGACGGTGCAGGAGGACGGCACGTATCGATTACCCGTTCGATTTGCCGACCTGGAAGAGCCCATTAGCAAGCATGAATCGAACCAGGGCCGCCGTGTCGTGCCGGTCATGACCGAAGAGGTCGAGGTGGACCGTCGCCGGGTAGAAACCGGGCGCGTACGCCTGACCAAAAAGGTCCATGAGCGTGAGGAAGTGGTTGACGAGCCGGTGCTGCGCGAAGAGGTTCATATTGAGCGCGTGCCGGTGGGCAAGATGGTGAAGGAAGGCCCTGTCTCCAGCTACTATGACGGCAACACCCTCGTGATTCCCGTCGTCAAAGAAGTATTGGTCGTCGAAAAACGCCTCATGGTAGAGGAAGAGCTGCGCGTAACCAAGAAAAAGATCCGTGAGCGCTCGCCGCAACATGTGACGTTGCGCAGTGAAGAGGTTGTTGTAGAGCGCATCGAATCCTCGGATGAGCCTGTGACGCCTTGATCGTCGCAGTATGGGATCGATGTGAGTAGTGCACAGGTCAATGGAGGAACAGGAAATGGCCAAGACAGTTGTCGCCCTGTATGACGATGTCGACCAGGCACATCGTGCGATTCGCGATCTTGTCGATAGCGGATTCAGCCGTGATGACATTAGCCTGTTGACACGCGATACGCGAGAAGAAACCGGGCGTAGAGAGACGGGTGAGAGTAAGGTCGGTGAGGGGGCCGGCGCAGGTGCCGGGATCGGGGCAATCATCGGTGGTGCCGGTGGGTTGCTCGTCGGCCTGGGCGCGTTGGTCATTCCGGGTATCGGCCCGTTGCTGGCCGCCGGGCCGCTGGCAGCGGCTCTGGCCGGTGCCGGTGTGGGCGCCGGTGTAGGCGCTCTGGCCGGCGCACTGGTCGGCCTGGGAATTCCCGAACAAGATGCCGAATACTACTCGGAGGGTATCCGCCGTGGCGGCACGCTGGTTACTGTGCAGACATCCGACGAGATGACGACTCAGGCGGTGGATATTCTGGAGCATTACAACCCGGTGGACATCGAGCGTCGCTCGGCAGAATGGCAGGCTCAGGGGGGGATGTCCGAGCATGAGGCAACACGCCCTCAAGAGCGTGAGGTCTCGGGTCGCAGGGCCGAGTTCGAGGAGGTGGAAGAGGAGCTCCAGGTCGGCAAGCGCGAGGTAGACAAGGGCGGTGTTCGCGTCAGCAAGAGGGTGTATGAACAGCCCGTTGAAGAGGAGGTTCGTCTGCGCGAGGAGCGGGTTGACGTCGAGCGTCGCAAGGTCGATCGACCGGCTTCGGAAGAGGACCTGGAGGCGTTTGAGGAGGGCACCGTCGAGTATCGCGAGAGACGCGAAGAGCCGGTGGTATCCAAGCGCGCCCGAGTCACCGAAGAGGTCGATGTGGGGCGTAAGGTTGAGGAGCACACCGAGCGGGTGAGCGATACGGTGCGTCATAGCGAGGTCGATGTCGAGCGCATGGGCGAGGAGCGCGGCCGTGAGGCCGGCGAAATCACGTTCGAGGGGCTCGAGTCGACATACCGACATCACTTTGACCGGTCATACGGCAGCCGCGCGGGCACCGACTATGACCGATATCGCCCGGCATATCGCTTTGGCTATGACCTGGCCCGTGCCGAGCGCTACCGCGATCAGAGCTGGGATTCCGTCGAGCCGGATGCGCGCCGCATGTGGGAGCGCCAGAACGGCGATACCTGGAATGATGTGCGTGACGCCGTCCATGAGGGCTGGCAGCAGGTTCGCGAATCGGTCACGCCCTCCGGACGTTAAATACGCTCGATCGAGATAACCGGCAAAAAGGTCCGATGCAGGCGACAGGCGGGAGAGTAGTCTCTCCCGCCTGTTCCATCCCGGATCGGGCAGATCCGTTACAAGCGGGGTAAGGAGGTGGGCAATACATCTACCGCCCCCAAGGTCACGAACCAGACGATTGGCTTGCGATCCACAAATGCGTATGCTATAATCAAAAGTGAAGTAGTTTAGTTGACATTTACCGGAACTCGACCCTCTCGACATTCCCCATTGTGACCGGGCCTGAAGGAGACGCGCTCCCACTGCCGCTCTCACTTCAGAATCATCTTCTTATCCCGGCTGCTTTCACGTGTATCTGAGACTTTCAACCCCTTTAGGTCCGGTCGGTATGGTTTATTGACCGTGATTTCGATCTGCCCGGGGTGCGGAGTGTCTGCACCCCGATTCGACAGGTCGATTATACACAGATCGGTGGCGCAGAAGGAGTAGCAGGTATGGCCAAGACAATTATCGCGCTCTATGATGATCTGAGCAGCGCGCATCGTGCCGTACGAGATCTGGTAGATAGTGGGTTTGACCGCGAGACGATTAGCCTCATGACGCAGGATCGGCAGAGGGCCAGGTCGGCCGATGAGGAGGATGCGGCCTCGGAGGCCGCGGGCACGGGGGCCGGCATCGGTGCCCTGGTCGGGGGGCTCGGTGGCCTGCTGGTCGGATTGGGGGCGCTGGCCATCCCCGGCATCGGGCCTCTACTGGTGGCGGGTCCGCTGGTCACGACGCTGGCCGGGGCCGGAGTAGGCGCCGGGCTGGGCGCTCTGGTCGGTGCGCTGGCTGGCATGGGCGTTCCTGAGAATGAGGCTCGTTACTTTGCCGAGGGGGTGCGCCGTGGAGCGACCTTGGTGTCGCTGCGTAGTCCGGATGAGCGGGCGACAGAGGCCATCGACATCATGGAGCGTTATGGCCCCGTCGATGTTGAGCGGCGGGCCTCGGAGTGGCGCGCCGGCGGTTGGCAGCCGACAGAGGAGTACCGTACCGGCGCGGAAGAGACCGAGGTATCACGAGAACGTTGGGAACCCGACTATGATATCCACGGCATGTCCGATTACGAAGCGAGTGATGAGCCCGGCTATGAAGCAAGCGAACGGGGTATGACCGGCGAACCGCTGAATACCGGTTATCGTGAGCGGGGAATCGCCGACGAGTGGGCCGGCGCCGAGGACGATCAGTCGATGCGTGAGGAGATGGCTCCCCCCTACGATGCAGCCCGCCGCGCCGGAGATGTCGTCGAGCGGGAGGATGAGGACATCCTCTACAGTACCGGCACGGTTGAGGAACGCCATCGACCGTACCGGGAGATGGACGAGCCGGCTGTGGGGCCGGATGCGACGATCCGCCGGGAGGATGACGAGGGGACGATCTATGGTCGCACGGCGCAGGAGCGCTCCGAGCCCACCGAAGGAATGGGGAGCGCGGGCGCCGGCGCTGAGGAGTGGGGCGATCGCGTGGGGGGTGGCGCCGGAACGCCCGGCGCGCCGCAGGATGACGATGCGCTGCGCCGTCCCGAGCAGGACTTTCGGAGCTATGAGCCGTTCTATCGCAGCCACTTTGAGCAGGTATTCGGCCGGGGACCCTATGAGTACGACCGCTACCGCGCGGCCTATCATTTCGGATACAGCCTTTCGCAGGATCCCCACTACCGTGGGCGGAGCTGGAGCGATATCGAGGATGAGGCCCGCCAGGAGTGGGAGGATCAGTACGAGATGTTCTGGAATGAGGTGAGTGATGCCGTATACGAGGGGTGGCGCGTTCCTACCGCCATCGGCTCGCGCGAAATTCGGCGTTGAGATCAGCCGAATGACATCTCTTGATGTCTTTCATGCGAAGGAGAGGCAGATATGACCGAGGCAAGTAGCCCGTCTGCCAAGCGGACGGATGAGGGGATCACCCTCACCCGCCTTTTTGATGCTCCACGTGATCTCGTGTTCGCAGCCTGGAAAGATCCCGAGTTGATGATGAGATGGTGGGGGCCGCGCGACTTTACCACGCCGGTGTGTGAGATCGACTTTCGCGTCGGCGGCACCTGGTTCAGCTGCATGCGCTCGCCCGAGGGGCAGGACTATTGCAGCGTCTGCATCTATCGCGAGATCGTCGAGCCCGAGCGGATCGTCTATATGGATTCGTTTGCAGATACCGAGGGCAATGTGGTGTCGGCGTCTTACTATGGCCTGAGCCCCGAGTGGCCGTTAGAGTCAAAGGTAACGGTTACCTTTGACCAGGTTGACGGCAAGACCCGGCTCACGGTGAACAACGTCGGAGTTCCGCAAAATCAAGATGCGGATGATGCCATGGCGGGCTGGAACGAATCGATGGACCGACTGGAACAGGTCCTTCGACAGAGAGTAATGCAGCGGTAAATACGACCTGTCCTGGATGATGGCAATGGGCGGCGAACGAGCCGCCACCATGCCGGGTCGGCTCGTTCGCCGTTGTTGGCTTGTGGATTCGCGTCGATTCTACAAGTCGTTTTTCGAGGATCGGGATGGAGAAAGACCCATGGATGGTTTGAGAGGCGCCCGCTGGGTGTCGCTGGTCCGCTTTGCGTCTGAGCGAATTGGCCGTCGACATGTCGAGGGCGTCCTGATACGCCTTGCCAGGCACTATGAGCGGCTTCAGCGAGTTCCGGTTGAGATGGCCGACGGGCGGGTGCTCTATCTGGATCTGCGCAATCGAATATCCATGCCTTATCTGATGCAGGATGATTTCGAGCACGAGCGCTATGAGGTGGATCTTTTGCGGCAGATCGTTCGTCCCGGTGACACCGTCATCGATGTGGGCGCCGGTGTAGGCTGGTATACCAGCCTGCTATGCGAGTTTGTGGGAGAGCAGGGAAAGGTTTATGCCTTTGAGCCCAATGCCAGGCTGGCCACGTTGTTACAGGGGCTGGCGCGGCATACGCCCCAACTGCGCGTGGTGGCCGCCGGTGTGGGAGATTTCGACGGTAACCGGTATTTTCACATGCCGGAAGACCAGATCGAGGGGACATCTGGCCGGGCTCGGGGAATGGTCGCTGTCGATTATGTGCCGATGATCCGGCTGGATACTTTTGCCGAGTCCGAGGAGATCGATCGGGTGACGCTCATTCGATGCAATGCCGTGGGCGCCGAATGGGATATTCTCAAGGGCGCGCTGAACACCCTCAATCGCGACCGGTCGCCCGCCTGGTTGATGGAGATATCCGGCGAGGGGGCATCTCAAACTCAGACTGACCGCCCTCCGGAACGATTACCCGAGTTCTTTCGCGAGCAGGTCAAAACCGAATACAAAGCGCTCATGATGAATCGGCAGACGGGCGAGCTGGAGCCGTTGCAGATACCGACCGAGGGGCCGTTCGAGTTCAGCGTCCTGTTCGTTCCTCCCTGGTTAGAGACCCGCCTCTCCGAGATGCCGGCTTACAATCCGGCGGCACCAAGCGCCTCTCCGCAAAAACTCGAGGCCGCGCCGGAGGTGGGGACCGGATCCTGAGTCGGGGGCACTATCCTCTGACCGATACTCTTTATAGTAGAGGCTCTTATCCGCGCCATATAGAATGGTGGCGAGATATCTGAATAGCAGTTGGTATTGAACAAGGGTGTTTGATATTGTGGGAAAGGCAGCCTCCCACAATATCAAACACCCGTTTACGTCCGGCCCTTTTACGGGCTGATAGCGGCCGGGGCGCTCGGCGCAGAGGGCGCATCGACTTCCCTGCGGAACTGGCTCATGTACAGGTTGTAGTAGAGTCCCTTTTGCGCCAGAAGGGAGGCATGATCCCCTCGTTCGGCAATGCGACCGCCGTGGATCACCAAAATCTGATCGGCGTTGCGGATGGTGCTCAACCGATGGGCGATGACCAGGCTCGTGCGCCCCTGCATCAGAGTGTTCAGCGCTCTCTGGATGAGGAGCTCGGTGCGTGTATCCACCGATGAGGTGGCCTCATCCAGAATGAGGATGCGCGGATCTTTGAGGATCGCCCGTGCGATGGCCAGCAGCTGGCGGTTCCCCTGGCTCAGGCCCACGCCGCGTTCGCCGATGACGGTGTTATAGCCATCGGGTAGTCGCTGGATAAAGTCGTGGGCGTTGGCCAGTCTGGCCGCCTCGATCACCTCCTCGTCGGTGGCATCCAAGCGACCGTAGCGGATGTTGTCGATGATCTTGCCTGAAAATAGATAGGTATCCTGGGGCACCACGCCGATCTGGCGGCGCAGGCTGTCCAGCGTCACGTCATAGATCGAGTAGCCGTCGATGCAGATGGTGCCGCTGACGGCATCGTAAAAGCGGATGAGCAGATTGGCCATGGTGGTTTTCCCGGCGCCGGTGGGGCCCACCAGGGCGACCGTCTGCCCCGGCTCGATGGTGACGGACACATCTTGCAGGACGGGCTCGCCCTCTTTGTAGTGGAACGAAACGTTTTCGTATGTCAGGCGTCCCTGAATGGGCGGCAGCTCGATGGCGCCGGGAGCATCGGTCACACTGGATTCTGTATCCAGCAGATCGAATACGCGTTCAGCGCCGGCCAGCGCCGACTGGAGCTGGGCATATAGCTCGGCCAGCTCGCGAATCGGTTCATAAAAGCGCCGCACATAGTTCAAAAAGGCGACGATGAGGCCGACGGTAACCGGCGGCGGGCTAAAGGCCAGCACCAGGTATCCGCCAAAGCCGATGACGATGGCGACGGCCAGGGTGTTGAGCACATCCAGGATGGGCAGGAACATCGAGGTCAGCGTCTCAGCCTGGACGTTGGCCGAGCGATTTCGCTCGTTCACCGCCTGAAACTCGGCCATGTTCTCCGATTCGCGGGCAAAGGCCTGCACCTCGCGCACGCCGGCGATATTCTCCTGAAGCTCGGCGCTTACCTCTCCGATGGTCTTGCGCGTCTCGCGAAAAGCACGCCGCACCCGGCGTGAGAAATAGATCGTGATGGCCAGAATGATGGGAAGCACCGCATATGAGGCCAGCGCCAGTCGCCAGTTCAGGGTAATCATGGCGATGACGATACCCACCAGGCTGAGGGTGGTGCGCAACACGCGCATCAGCCCCTGGCCGAACATGTCGTTGATCACCTGAGTATCGTTGATCAGACGGCTCATCAGGTCGCCGGCTTCACGGCGGTCGAAAAAGTCCAGCGAGAGGCGCTGGATCTTTTCCATGATCTGTGAGCGCATCACCAGCAGCACATCCTGGGCCACGCGCACCATCACGTGAAACTGGGCGACGTTCAGCGCCCATGCCAGGGCATAAGAGATCGCCAGCAACCCCATGACGACGGCCAGGCCGGTGTATCGGCTGACATTATCGCTCAGCAAAAGCTGCAACCAGATCGGGCGCGCGGCATCTGTCGGGCTGATAAACTGATCGACGGCCACCCCCAGAAGGTATGGCGCAACCAGATCCATCAGCACGCTGATGACCAGCAACATGGCCACCAGGGCTAACCGGGCTTTGTGCGGGGCAAAATACTGTATGAGACGGCTGAACAGCCGCGATTTATTTCTCACCTGAACGGGGGCGGCAACCGCTCCTCGCGCCGTGGTCATGATGCCACCTCCCCGGTTGTATCGGATGCCTCTGTGCCCGTCAGCTCCTGGAGTTGTGCTTCATCCAATGTGAGATCATCGGAAATCAGGCCGTCGGGCGCGATGACGGCGCCATGATGGCGCTCTCTCTCATCCTCAAGCTGAGAGTGATAGATCTCGGCATAGACGGCACTCTCGGCCAGCAGATCCTCGTGCCGTCCACGGGCGACGATCTCGCCGCCTTCCAGAACCAGAATCAGGTCGGCGTTGACGATCGTCGCCACACGCTGGGCGATGACAAAGCTCGTACGCCCCTCCATCAGTCGGCTGAGGGCGCGCTGGATGCGATACTCGGTCGCCAGGTCTACACTCGAGGTGGCATCATCCAGAATGAGGATTCTCGGGTCGAGCAGCAACGCCCGGGCGATGGCCACACGCTGCTTCTGGCCGCCGGAGAGGGTAACGCCGCGTTCACCGACATGGGTATCATATCCCTGGGGGAACGACATGATGAAATCATGCGCCTCGGCGGCGCGGGCGGCCTCGACGATCTCGTCCATGGATGCATCGGGGCGCCCGAAAGCAATATTCTCGCGGATCGTGCCCTCGAACAGGGTGGTTTCCTGCAGGACGATGCCGATCTGGGCGCGTAGCGATTCCAGCGTCACATCGCGCACGTCATAGCCGTCCACTGTAATTCGCCCTTCGCAAACATCGTAAAAACGGGGGATGAGGTTGATGATGGTGGATTTGCCCGATCCGGTGGCCCCCAGCAGAGCGATGGACTGGCCGGGCTCGGCGGCAAAGCCGACCTTTTTGAGCACCGGCTCGCCGCCCTCGAAGTAACGGAACGACACCTCATCAAAGACGACCCGGCCCTCGATGGGCGGCAATTCGACGGCATCGGCCTTGACCACCACCTCAGAGCTGGCGTCCAGAATCTCATAGATGCGATGCGCCGACGCGGCCGCCGAGGAGAGCATGGCGATGATCATCCCCATCATCAGTACCGGGAAAAAGGCCATCGCCACATAGCTGGCAAAGGCTACCAATTCACCGATGGTGAGGATGCCCGAGATCACCTGGCTGCCACCGATCCAGTAGATAGCCAGCGTGGTCACATTGAGCACCGAAAAAATGGTAGGAAAGGCCAGCGAGAGTAGCCGGTTCACCTCGATATTGACATCATAGAACTCGCGGTTGGCCGCCTCGTATCGTTTGGCCTCATAATCCTCGCGGACAAAGGCCTTGACCACGCGGATGCCGGCCAGGTTCTCCTGCAGGATGGTGTTCATGTTTCCCAGTCTCTGCTGGATATCGCGAAATAGGGGAATGGCCCGCTGCGAGAAGAGGCCAAAGATGCCAAAGGTGACGGGAATGACGATCAACATGATCGAAGCCAGGCGCACATTGATGGTGAACAACAAGACCAGCGCGCTGATCATCATTAGAAGTGCCGAGAGGAACATGATCGAGCCGCGTCCGACAAAGCGCTGCACTGCTTCGACATCAGAGGTGGCGCGGGTGAGAAGCTGACCCGTGTGTGCTTGATCGTGATAGCTGAACGAGAGAGATTGGATATGCTCGTAGAGGGCATTGCGCATATCAAAGGCGATGCCCTGAGCGGTACGTGCGGCCATGGCTCCCTGGGCAAACTGAAAAAGAGCCCGCAGCAGGGCCAGGCCTATCATCAGCAAAGAGAACCGAAGGACGACGCCCATATCTCCACGGACGATGCCCTCATCGATGATAAACTGCGACAGGAGCGGGATGGCCAGCATAGACGCCGTGGCGATCAGCAGGCTTAGAAAGGTGGCCGTCGCCAGCAACCAGTACTTTTTCAAGAATCCGAGCGAGCGCCAGATATCTCTCAAGGGCGTGTTCTCCTCAGAGGCAACGTTCGTTGATGTGACATGCCTCTCCAAAAGGGGCAATAACGACCCATTCTATTCTATAATCATCTCATGATCGGTCAAATATAGGGGGTGATAAAAATCCCGGGTCCGGCATCACCGGACCCGGGATCGGGTATCCCCGCCCAGGGATCGGGCTCTGTTTGAGGGGCCATCGCCTGGAACCGGCCAATGGCTCCTCTTCAAATAGCCCTAGCCCAGGCGCTCCTTCAGTCCTTCGAGCTGAGCGCTCAGACGCTCGGGCAGGCGGTCGCCAAACTGGCTAAAGAACTCGCTGATGCCCTCGGTTTCGGCTCGGAATGCGCCGGCGTCTACCTTGAGCAGCTCGGCTATGTTCTCGGCCGGAATATCCAGACCGGTCAGGTCCAGCTCACCGTCGGCCGGCAAAATACCGATGGGGGTCTTTTCCCCGCTGACTTTGTCGTCTAGGCGCTCGCACATCCACTTGAGCACGCGGCTGTTCTCGCCAAAGCCGGGCCACAGCCACTTGCCATCGGGCGTCTTGCGGAACCAGTTCACGAAAAAGATGCGTGGGGCCTTGTCGCCCAGACGATCGCCCATCTTGAACCAGTGGGCGAAATAGTCACCCATGTTATAGCCGCAGAAAGGCGTCATGGCCATGGGGTCGCGGCGGACAACGCCCACCGCACCAAGATTGGCCGCCGTCGTCTCGGAGCCGGCGGTGGCGCCCATGAACACGCCATGATCCCAGTCGAACGCCTCAAAGACGAGGGGTATCGTGCTGGCACGACGCCCGCCAAAGATAAAGATATCGATGGGCACGCCCTGGGGGTTCTCCCAATCGGGGGCGATCACCGGGCACTGGGCCGCCGGCGCGGTAAAGCGCGCGTTGGGGTGGGCCGCCGGCGTATCGTTCTCGGGCGTCCAGTCGTTGCCCCTCCAATCGATAGCGTGCTCCGGGGCGGGACCGTCCATCATCTCCCACCATATGTCGCCGTCGTCGGTTAGAGCGCAGTTGGTAAAGATAACGTTCTCGCTCAGCGTTCCCATGGCCGCCGGGTTCGACTTGTAAGAAGTGCCGGGGGCCACGCCGAAAAAGCCGGCTTCAGGATTGATGGCATAGAGCCGGCCATCCTCGCCGATCTTCATCCAGGCGATGTCATCACCGATGCACTCGGCTTTCCAGCCCTCGATGGTGGGCCGGATCATGGCCAGGTTGGTCTTGCCGCAGGCTGAGGGGAAGGCGGCGGCAATGTGATACCGCTTGCCCTCGGGGCTGATGAGCCGCAGGATGAGCATGTGCTCGGCCATCCAGCCTTCGCGGCGGGCCATGGCCGAGGCGATGCGCAGCGCGAAGCACTTTTTGCCCAGCAGGGCGTTTCCACCATACCCCGAGCCGTAGGACCAGATCAGATTCTCATCGGGGAAGTGGCTGATATACTTTTTCTCGATGGGCGCGCAGGGCCACGGCTCGTCTTGCTGACCCTCGGCCAGAGGGGCGCCGACCGAATGCAAGCATGGGATGAACTCGCCGTCGGTGCCCAGTGCCTCTATGACCTGAGTGCCTACGCGGGTCATGATGTGCATATTGCAGACCACGTAAGCGCTATCGGTGATCTCGACGCCGATCTTGGCGATGGGCGAGCCGATGGGGCCCATGGAGAAGGGGATGACGTACATGGTGCGCCCCTTCATGCATCCCCTGTACAGCTCTGTCATCGTCTTCTTGAGCTCATCCGGATGAATCCAGTTGTTGGTCGGTCCGGCTTCGTCCGGATCGGGTATGCTGATATAGGTGCGGTCTTCAACACGGGCTACGTCGCTCGGGTCAGAGCGAAAGAGAAAGCTATTGGGGCGTTTCTTCAGGGGGGTTGCCGATCCATTCTCGACCATCTGGGTCATCAAGCGGTCGTATTCTTCTTTGGTGCCGTCGCACCAGTAGATGTCATCGGGCTGGCACAGATCGGCTATTTCCTGCACCCATTGCTTTAACTTCCCATTCCGCACTTGATATGACATGAGTTCCTCCTGATCATGAATGGTTCGACGTCCAACGTGCAATCAACCCGAGACAGCGTACTGGTCCCGTGAACCCGGATCGCTTATAAAAAAACCTGGCGTCCTCCCTCGTTATGGGAGCCGAACGCCAGTGTTCACATCTTATTCACTTGTCGGGTCATCGGGTGATGCGACGGATTATTAGTATCTGCCCGACTGTTGACTCACTCGTCATTGAGGATATACACCGGACCATTCCCAATTGTACTTGAATCTTTCCGCAGATCAAATTGATCGTGTTGTCAAAAGATTACAAGACCGGTTTGTAGGACGAGGATGCAACCTTGTGGGCGATAATGTGTCACATAAGGTAGTGTGATCAAAACAGACTCGTTATATGAGATGGCTCGATCGTATCGATATGATCGTATATGTGATATGAGGAGGCAAGACCGGATGCGGATTTTGCTCGTGTATCCCGAATTCCCCGACACCTTTTGGGGTTTCAAGCATGCTCTGCGTTTTATTCGTAAAAAGGCTTCGTTTCCCCCTTTGGGACTGCTTACCGTCGCCGCACTGCTTCCCGGCGAGTGGGAAAAACGACTGGTCGACATGAACGTCACTCCCCTCACCCGCCACGATCTGGAGTGGGCCGACTATGTTTTTGTCAGCGCCATGGTGGTGCAGCGCGATTCGACCCGTGATGTGGTGCAGCATTGCCATGAAGCGGGCGTCAAAGTGGTGGCCGGAGGGCCGCTCTTTATCGGCGAACACGAGGATTTCCCCGCCGTCGATCATTTCGTCCTTGGTGAGGCCGAGGCGACGCTCTCCCTCTTTCTGCGCGACCTGGCCGAAGGGAACGCTCAGCGCATCTACCAGTCTGACGAGCTCCCCGATATCTCCCGGTCGCCTGTGCCCATGTGGGAGCTGGTGGATCTGAAGCAATACTCTTCCATGTGCATACAGTATTCCCGCGGCTGCCCCTTTAACTGCGATTTCTGCAATATCACCGCCATGTTCGGCCATCGCCCCCGCATCAAGACGGCGGAGCAGATCGTGGCCGAGCTGGACAGTCTGTACAACCTCGGCTGGCGTGGCGGAGTATTCTTTGTGGACGACAACTTTATCGGCAACAAGCGCCATCTCAAGACCGAGATGCTACCCGCTCTGATCGAGTGGCGGCGGGGCAAGCGGGGGATGGCCTTCCAGACTGAGGTATCCATCAACCTGGCCGATGACGCCGAGTTGATGCGCATGATGGTCGATGCCGGGTTCGACAAAGTGTTCGTCGGGATCGAGACGCCCGACGAGGAGAGCCTGCAAGAGTGCAGCAAAGTGCAGAATCGCGGGCGTGACCTGCTGGAATCGGTCAAGACCATTCAGCGGGCGGGGATGGAGGTACAGGGCGGCTTTATCGTCGGGTTCGACAGCGATACGCCCTCGATCTTTGAGCGGCAGATCGAGTTTATCCAGAACAGCGGCATCGTTACCGCTATGGTGGGGTTGCTTCAGGCGCCCTACGGCACGCGCCTGTACGAGCGCATGAAAAAAGAGGGCCGCTTGCTGGGCAAGCTCTCGGGCAACAACACCGACAACACGATGAACTTTGCACCGGTGATGGACCCGGATGTATTGCACGAGGGATATCGCAAGATTCTGTTGACCATCTACTCGCCACGGGTCTATTACCGACGGGTACGTACGTTGCTGCAGGAATATCGCGCCTCGCGCGCCGTCAAGCCGGTGCTCACCTGGGATCATATCGGGGCGTTCTTCCGCTCCATCGTCGCCCTGGGCGTGCGCGGGCAAGAGCGGGTCGAGTACTGGAAGCTCTTTTTCTGGACGCTGTTCCGCCGTCCACGACTCTTTCCTCTGGCCATCACGTTTGCCATCTATGGGTTTCACTTTCAGCGTATCTGTGAGACCTATTTCTCATCGGGCGTGAAGCAGTCGGCCTGATTCGAGCACGCAGAACGCGTTTTCTCTTCTATGATCGGGGTGATCTCGCGATAAGGGATCGCCCCGGCGGTTTTTGGGGCATATGCGCAGGCGATAGCCGGCTATCACCCCGACACCGGGAATGAGGACCCCGTCGATTTCCCCGGGTGGGCACGAATCAATTCACCCGCGTAAAGCGGAACGCCACACAGGGGATATCGGGTACGATCCCGGCCATGGGCTTGAATATCGACGTCTGGATATCTCGATAGTAGATGTTGTGCGTTGTGGCTTGCCAACCACCGCGCAGATAATCACTGACCAGCGCCTTCCACACATATTCTTTGATATAGACCTCACTGGTGACACGCGGTTCGCCGGAATCGATCGAGCTCTCGTAGCAGACGTGGCTCTCACGCTTGCAGCTCACCCAATCGACTTCCGGGCGCAGGAGCACGCTCATCTTCCAGTTACCACCTCCCCGGCCGGCATAGCTCCAGACCTCCTGAATCTGTCTCATCGACTCGGCGCTGGTGATAAAGCCCATCTCAGCTTTGTAGCGGTGGCCGTCATGCCCCCGCACGATCAGATCGGTATCTCCCCACGCCCTGATATAGATGCCTCCTTGACCCCATTCGCCGTTATCTACCTCTACCGAGCTGGCCAGCGTCACCGGTATGGGGGTGGCGGTGGGCGGTGGCGGGGTATCCGTCGGGGGAACGGGGGTGCGTGTGGCCGGGATGGCGGTGGGTTCCTCTGGCGTCGGCGTCGATATCGGCGTCGGTATCGCTGTGGCGGTAGCCGTAGGTGTCGCCGTCGGCGTGGGTGTGGCGGTGGCCGGCGCGGGCGATGGTGTTGGCGTATATGTCCGGGTGACGCGGGGCGGCGTGGGCGTCATGTCGCCACTCATCGCCACCCGCCGATCCCCTCTGAAATCCAAAAGAGAGATCATCTGGAGGAGTATGACGGCGGCGGCCAGGAGGATCACCCAGCGAAACGGTCTCCATGCCTTGAGCGACGCCAAAATGTCGGAATCCCGTTGCTCCGGGTTCATCTCGCCTCTCCTCTCGTCATGTCTTCTCGGTAGCGGTATTCTATACCAGGAGCATTTGCCGCACAAAGAAAAAAAAGGCCGCGACAGATGAATGCCACGGCCTTTTATCCTGCGATGTAATCGTATTTCAGGGGCCTTCCTGATAATACTGAGGCAGAGCGCGGGGCGGATCCTCGCGGTAGGGATGCTTGAGCAGCTCCTTCTCCACCAGCTCTATGCCCAGCCCCGGGGCCGTGGGCAGCGGGATATAGCCGTTCTCCAGTGGCAGAGACTGCGACGAGATCTCGGCTGCCGTCTCGGCAAAGTTGAAAAAGTACTCGGTGATGAGAAAATTGGGCATACACGCCGCCGCCTGCACCGTGGCGGCCAGGCCGATGGCGGTGCTGTTATAGTTGTGCGGCGAGACGGCCACATAATAGGGTTCGGCCATGGCGGCGATCTCTTTGAGCTCCAGAATGCCGCCGCAGTTGCATACATCGGGGTTGATAATGTCGGCGGCGCGCTGCTCGAACACATCGCGGAAGGCGGCCTTGTCGTACAGCGTTTCACCCGTCACCACCGGGATATTCACCTCGCGACGCACCTCGGCCAGAGCCGATACGTTATCCGCCGGCACCGGCTCCTCGTACCAGAAGGGGGCATACTCCTCCAGCATGCGGGCCACCCGAATGGCGTTCATGGGGGAGAGCCGACGGTGCACCTCGACGAGGAGATCGACGTCGGGGCCCACGGCTTCGCGCACGGCGCGCACATTGGCGACGGCGGTCTGCTCGGCCTTTTTGTCGATATACATGCGCCAGGGGCCGGGGAAGGGGTCGAACTTGAGCGCTGTGAATCCGCGCTGCACCGTCGCCACGGCCATCTCGGCATATTGCTCGGGCGTTTTGGCGCCACCGTACCAGCCGTTGGCGTATACGCGGATGCGATCTCGACAGGGGCCGCCCAGCAGGTTATATACCGGCACGCCCAGCTTTTTGCCGATAATGTCCCACAGCGCCTGCTCCAGAGCGCTCAGGGCAGAGAACAGATCCATCGAGCCACGCCGTCCGGCATAGTCATCATAGATCATCTGAGTAAAGTGTTTAATCGCATAGACGTTGCGCCCGACCAGATAGCGGGACATATCCAGGATATGCCGCTCGATGGTGCGGTCGCGGTCGAGCTGGGTGTAGGCCTCACCCCAGCCGACGATGCCCTCATCCGTCTCGACTCGGGCAAAGAGCCAGTTCTTGCCGCCGATCATGCCGGCCCGATGGCTCTCGGGCGAAACCAGATACGTTCTTATGTCGCGAACTTGCATGCCGCCCTCCTGTGGCGTGAAATCTCTCTGACAGCCTACTATGCCGTAGAGAGGGGCATCTGTCAATGCGGGCAATGCGTTCGGGGCTGCCCGATGCATTGAGGCACACACGTTTGGCGGTGGCGAGGCCCCTCAAGATATGTAGAGTCGACGGCGGTGTACCCACCGCCCGCCTCGACCGTACCATTACGGCGTTTGGGTACATTGTGGTGGTGGGTGTAAAGGCGGTTCTGTGGATAACTCCTGTGGATAACTTGTCCCAGACTGTGGATAACCCGGCTTTTCCCTGTGGATAAACGGGCTGATACGGTGGAAAACCTGTGCCCCTTGTGAGATCGGAGGTGGGTGCTGCCGGGGGGGGCTGTTCTCTCGGCTGCACCTGGTGTAGAATGTGAACAAGGCGATATGCAACCTGCGGCGCACCATAGATAACGGTGGAAAGCACGAATCATAGAGGAGGCGACACATGGCGGGCATTCCACATGATTACGAGGAACGAGTATACGCCGGAGTGCTGGGCAAGATTATCGGCGTATATGTCGGCCGGCCCTTTGAGGGCTGGACCCACGACCGCATCATCAACCGTCTGGGCGAGATCACCTACTATATTCATGAAAAGCTGAACAAGCCGCTCATCGTCACCGATGACGATATCTCGGGCACCTTTAGCTTTTTGCGGGCCATGCCCGATTATGGCGTCCCTGCCGATCTGACGCCCGCCCAGATCGGCCAGACCTGGCTCAACTATCTCATCGAGAACCAGACCATCTTGTGGTGGGGCGGGATGGGCAATTCGACAGAGCACACGGCCTATCTGCGGCTCAAGGCCGGCATTCCGGCGCCGCAGAGCGGCTCGATGGCGCTGAACGGGCAGGTGGTGGCCGAACAGATCGGCGCGCAGATCTTTATCGACGGCTGGGGGATGATCTCCCCCGGCGATCCCGAGCGCGCCGCCGATTTCGCCTGCCGCGCCGGCAGTGTCAGCCATGATGGCGAGGCTATTCACGGCGCACAGGTGGTGGCCGCTATCGAGGCGCAGGCCTTTGTCGAACGGGATATGGATGCCCTGCTGGATACGGGCATGTCCGTTATCCCGAAGGATTCCCTGATCTACCGCCTCATCGGCGATCTGCGCGACTGGCACGGTCGCTATGACAACTGGTACGATTGCTTCTACCAGATCGTCTCCCACTATGGCTACGATCGTTACGGCGGCAACTGTCACATGGTGCCCAACCACGCCCTCATCATCCTGGCGCTGCTCTACAGCGAGGGGCGCTTTGATCGGGCCATGACGATCGTCAACACCGCCGGCTGGGATACCGACTGCAATTCGGGCAATGTGGGCTGCATCATGGGCATTGCAGGGGGGCTGGCCGGGCTGGATGTGGGCCCCGATTTCCGCGGGCCGGTGGCCGATCGCCTTTACCTGCCCACCGCCGATGGCGGTCGTACGGTGACCGACGCCCTGAGCGAGGCGTATACCGTGATCAATATCGGTCGGACTCTGGCCGGTGAGCCGCCCTTACAGCCCAAAGGGGGAGCGCGTTATCATTTCAGTCTGCCCGGCTCGGTGCAAGGCTGGATCTCGGACGACAGCATAGAATCACGTGGCGTCGCCGATCTGAGTAACGTCGCCGGATATGGTGAATCGGGTGAGCGGTGTCTGGCCATCCGCTATCATGGGGTGGCCCGCGGTCGCCCGGCGCGGGTGCTGCGCGAGACCTATCCCGACTATGAGATCGATCCGACACATGGCCAGCCCCACGCTCTATCCGGGGCAGACGGTAGCGGCTCGCCTGGTTGCCGATGCGGGCAACGCCGACGCCGTAGAGGCCAGGCTGCTGGTCAAGGCCTTTGGCGAGGACGACACACTCTTTAGCGTGTACGGCCCCGCTACGACGCTGGCGCCGGGCGCGGCCGAGATACTGCGCTGGACGGTGCAGGTGCCCCAGGGATGCCCCATTGCATGGATCGGTATCGAGATCAATTCATCACGACGTGCTGACGGCGCCCTGTATCTGGACTGGCTCACCTGGTCGGGGGCGCCCGACGTGCGCCTGGGGCGCCCCGAGCGTGGCGGACGGCGCTGGCTGGACGCCTGGGTGCAGGCCTGTGACGCGTGGACGGCCGATAACGCCGGGCATGACTATCGCATCATCCAGAACGAGGGGCGGGGCATGGCCATTCAGGGCACGCGCCAGTGGGACGACTATGTTTTTCGGGCGCGACTCACGCCCCACCTGGCCCGCTCCTTTGGCATCGCCACGCGGGTACAGGGGCTCAGACGCTATTATGCCCTGATCCTGACTGTCGATGGGCGGGCGCAACTGGTGCGTGAGATGGACGGCACCCACGTGCTGGCCGAAACCGGCTACGACTGGTCGCTCTATCAGAGCTATGAACTGGAGATGACGTTGCGCGGTCGCGAGATCGTGGCCGCCGTCAACGGCGAGCCGCTGTTCCGCAT
>JBMNOI010000055.1:0-24429 GCA_050942995.1 Anaerolineae bacterium | reverse complement strand
ATCTACGCATTATCTTCCATTACCTGATCCCGCGCATCATCCCACTGCTGGTACCGCAGCTGGTCGTGCTGGTACCTACTTTTGTGTTCCTGGAGGCATCGTTGGCCGTGCTGGGCCTGGGCGATCCCATCCTGCCCACATGGGGCAAGATCATCGATGACGCGCGCTCCAACGGAGCCGTCTATCAGGGACTGTACTACTGGATCCTGGAGCCCTCGATATTGCTCGTCATGACGGGGCTGGGCTTTGCAATGGTGGGCTTTGCGCTGGACCGCATCTTTAACCCGAGATTGAGAGGTCTATAGCGCGATGACAGAAAAGAATGAACCCCTGTTGCGCGTCGAGGATATGTTACTGCACCTGCGCACCAGCCGGGGCACTGTGCAGGCCGTCGACGGAGTCAGCCTGGACCTGAACCATAACGAGGCGATGGTCGTCATCGGTGAGTCGGGCTGCGGCAAGACGTCATTGGCCAAGTCCATTCTTCGGCTGCTGCCTCGCAACGTGCAAAGGTATACCGGCAAGGTATATCTGAACGGGCTGAATGTGATGGCCATGGGGGATGAGCAGTTCCGCCGCGAGGTGCGTTGGGTCAAGATCTCGCTGGTGCCCCAGGCGGCGATGAACGCCCTGAACCCCGTACTGCGGGTGGGCGATCAGGTCGCCGAGTCGTCTATGGTGCATCTGGGACTGAACAAGGCCGGCGCGCTGGAACAGGCCCGACGCATGTTCGAGCATGTGGGCGTGCCGCAAGATTTTATGTCGCGCTATGCCTTTGAGTTGAGCGGTGGCATGCGGCAGCGCGTGGCGTTGGCCATGGCGCTGGTGACCATGCCCGATCTGGTGATCCTGGACGAGCCGACATCGGCGCTGGACCTGCTCACACAGGCGAACATCATGAACCTGCTCAAGCGCGTCAAGCAAGAGATGGGCACGAGCTTTATCCTGATCACTCACGATATCGCCACATCCAGTGAGCTGGCCGATCGCGTGGCGGTGATGTACGCCGGGCAGATCGTCGAGATGGGGAGCGCGGAAGAGTTCTTCCCCAAACCGCTACACCCCTACTCGGACAAGCTAATGGCCAGCGTGCCCAGGCTGCGTACCGATATCGAGCCCGAGTTTATTACCGGCCAGCCTCCCAGTTTGTTGATGCCTCCCACCGGCTGTCGATTCGCCGAGCGCTGCCCACGCCGCTTTGAACGCTGCGACGAGGAACCGCCCGTGCTGTCGGTGGACGGGCGTCAGGTCAAGTGCTGGCTGTACGCATAGGGTCAGGAGCATAATATGGCAATCGACGATCAGACAACGATCCACAACGGCTCTGAGAACGGCCATTCGACGAACGGGCGTGGCGAGCCGCTGCTGTCGATCCAGAATCTACGTGTGTGGTACGAGTTACGGCGATGGGGATTTGCCCACGCCGGTGATGTGCGCGCGGTGGACGGCGTGAACCTCAACCTGTATCGCGGCGAAGCCATCGCCTGTGTCGGTGAGAGTGGTTGCGGCAAGTCCAGCCTGATGAGGACCATCCTCGGGCTCAACCGCCCGACAGAGGGGAATATTCTCTTTGACGGCGCCGACCTGAGCAATATGTCGAGCAAGGATCTGCGCCACTATCGTTCGCAGGTGGGTTATGTCCAGCAAGACCCCTTTGGCGCCCTGCCCCCCTTTATGACGGTAGAGCGCATTCTGTCCGAGCCGTTGATCATCAACGGCGTCAGAAACCGAGCAGAGCGGCAAGAACGCATCCACCGGGTGATGGAAGAGGTCAAGCTGACCCCTATCGATGATCTATTGACCAAGTTCCCGCATATGCTCAGCGGAGGGCAGCAGCAACGCGTCGTCATCGCCCGGGCGATGATCCTGGATCCCAAGCTGCTGGCCGCCGACGAGCCGGTATCTATGCTCGATGCTTCGGTACGCGTCGAGATCCTGCGACTTTTGCGCGCCCTGCAGGAGGAGCACGATCTGGCCGTCATCTATATCACCCACGATCTCTCGACCGTGCGCTATTTCTCTGAGCGCATCTTTGTCATGTATGCCGGCAAGATCATCGAGATCGGTCAGGTGGACGACCTGCTGGATAACCCCTGCCACCCGTACACACTGGCCCTGCTGGAGGCCACCTCAGACCCGGATGCGGGGAACGCCAAGGTGTTCAAAGAGGTGCCACGGGGCGAGCCGCCCAGTCTGGTGAATCCGCCCGGCGGCTGCCGCTTTCACCCGCGTTGCCCGCGGATGATCGAAGGGCTGTGTGAGGTCAAAGAGCCGCCAGACATGGAAGTGCAGACCGATCATCTTGTGGCCTGCTGGTTGTATCAATGAGAGGATTGAGGCCGCCCTGGATCATATTGCTGGGGTTTGTGCTGGTGATGCTGGGGCTCGCCGGTCCTCTGCTCATGGTCATGCGGATCATCGAGCCGAGCCTTTGGCTGAGCTTTCTCTCGTACGCCGCATCAGTCAGCGGGTTGATCCTTGGATTTATCGGCGGCGCGTTCTATGTGCTTAGTAAGAGACGCTGAGTTGGCATCGTCTCGCCCCATCCGAGCGCTCATGCGGCGCGTGCACATGTGCACGCGCCGTTTTTCTATTCGCAAACAGCGGCCATTCCCCCGTACCAAAAGCCCTGTGAATGTGTTATATGTGCGATGGTGGCAGAGGCCCGTGGCAACCCTTTGCCCGCTACCTGATAGCGCCGGGGATCGTGATCCATGGCACCCTATCCCGGCAAATCTGCACAAGGTGAAGACGCGGTATGCAAAACGGTCTTGAACGAAATCTCGACGCGAATAACCTGCCGGAGATCATTCAGGGCGGCATGGGAGTGGCCGTCTCGGACTGGCGCCTGGCCCAAACAGTGGCCCGGGCCGGAGGAATGGGCGTAGTATCGGGCACGGCGCTGGATACCGTCATCGCCCGACGGCTCCAGCTAGGCGACCCGGGTGGGCACATCCGTCGGGCGCTGATGAGCTTTCCCCGGCCCGACATGGCCCAGCGGGTGCTGGACGCATACTATATCCCCGGCGGCAAGCCCGCCGACGCGCCCTTCCGACTGGTGCCCATGCCCACCTCGCCCATGCGTCGGGAGAATGCCGAGATGATCGTCGTAGCGAATTATGTCGAGGTGTTTCTGGCCAAAGAGGGGCATGCCGGCCCCGTGGGCATCAACTATCTGGAAAAGATCCAGCTTCTGACACTGCCCTCGCTGATGGGGGCGCTGCTGGCCGGTGTCGACTGTGTGCTGATGGGCGGAGGCGTTCCGCTGGCCGTTCCGGGAGCACTGGATCGACTATCTCGATGGGAGTCAGCCGAGCTGCCCCTGGACGTCGAGCAGAGCGAAGAGAGCCACACGATGCGGCTGGACCCCGGCGGGCTACTGGAAAAGCTCCGGATCGAGCTACGCCGCCCGCTCTTTCTGGCCATTGTCTCGTCGGACGTGATGGCCAGAGCGCTGCTGCAGCGCGCAAACGGCCCCATCGACGGATTTATCGTCGAAAACTATACGGCGGGTGGACACAACGCCCCGCCCCGCCGGGCGGGCAAGTCGCGCCCCGGCTATACACCGGAATATGGCCCCAAGGATGTGCCCGACCTGACCAAAGTGCGGGCGCTGGGACGGCCCTTCTGGCTGGGCGGCAGCCATGCCTCTCCGGAAAAGCTGCGCAACGCGCGAGAGACCGGGGCCTCTGGCGTGCAGGTGGGCACCCCCTTTGCCCTGTGCCGCGAATCGGGCATCGTGCCCGAGATCAAAGAGATGGTCATCCATGGCTGGCTGAACGGGAATATCGAGGTCAAGACCGACTTTCGCGCCTCGCCCACCGGCTACCCCTTCAAGCTGGCTCACTGGCGCAATGGAGCCGCGGCTCCGGCGCATTATGCCGATCGACAGCGAATGTGCGACCTGGGTTATCTGCGCCGGTTCTACAGCGACGGCGGCGAGACCCTGCGCTATCGCTGTCCCGCCGAACCACTGACCGCATGGGCGCGCAAGGGAGGCGATGCCGACGAGACCATCGGCCGGCAGTGTCTCTGCAACGGCTTGCTGGCCACCATCGGTCTGGCTCAGCTACGAGAGACGGGCCCCGAGCCGCCGACAATTACTTTGGGAGAGGATCTCTCTTTCCTGGCTCACCTGGTGGATGAGGCGAATATTGACTATGGCGCCGAGGATGTATTGCATTACCTGCAAGACAACATAGACACCTGATGAGCCGAGAAACCGGCGCGGCGCCGAGGATGTATTGCATTACCTGCAAGACAACATAGACACCTGATGAGCCGAGAAACCGGCGCGGCGCCGAGGATGTGTTGTATTACCTGCAAAACGACACGGCAGCCCGTATGAGCACAAACGAACAGCCCGACCGTAACGGTCGGGCTGTTTGCATTCCGGCAGGGCGCACAGACGCCTCGTTCTACCGTTTCGCCCGATCCTCGTCCAGTTCACGGAGCAGACCCTCGTACAGTCCCTCTTCGAGGACATCCCGGCCGGTGTCCAGTAAGTAGCGTTCCACCGTGCGCCCGGGATCAGCCCGCCGGTCGTCCTTATCGTCTGTCACGACGCGTACGACATGTGGATAGACGTACAGGTAGGGCTCGGCGCCGGCCTCTGCAACGTGAAAACCGCGATAGCCCAGTGATCCGGGATCGGATACGGGCGAGCCCTCGGGCAGTGCACGCCAGAGCGCCTCCAACTCTTCGATCTGCGCATCATCGAGCGTCCACGTGGGATCAGGGCGTCCGCTATAGATCTGCAAAGTGACCGTGTAGCCGCCCTCGACGGACGCAGGCGTCTGCGATTCGGTCTCTTCGGCGAGTCCGCTCCCTCTCTCGCCCAACGCGGCCACCCCGCAGGCGGTCAGCGCACAGGCCAGCAACAGTATCGCCAGTAACCTCATACCAGGACCTCCAGATAGGATACAGCCGCGTAACGGAGCGTGTGAAGTGGTGGGCGATCAGTCGCCAGGTTCGACCACATGCCCGATTGTAGCAGAATCGTGACCGGCGGCCAAGAGCTTTTGCGGCAGCCATGTGACAGGAGTGGGACAATCTGGCGACGGGTCAAGGTGAGGTGTCATAGTGCCGCATAATAAGGTGTGGCGCCGTGTTCTGCCCGTCAATCGGTGACGCGATAGCTCATAAAAAGCCCACTCTGCAACAAAAAAGGCGAGCCGCGCGTAACGGCTCGCCTTTCCTGGTGCCCCCAGGGGAATTCGAATCCCCGTCGCAGCCTTGAAAGGGCTGTGTCCTAGGCCTCTAGACGATGGGGGCATCTCTCACACAGCGGCGAGATTTTACCACGCTTGTCCCGTGCGGTCAAGTTGTGGCTCAGGCCAATTGCGTTTGGAGCGTTTCCATCCGTATGGCTGCATCTTCACCCTCACCCGGGAGTGGGCGCTGCTGTCCCCCATCTCATAAAGCGCCGGGAGCGCCTTCCGCCTGCCAGCGCAACAGCGCATCGCGAACGGCCTCTTCCGTCGCCGGGCAGCCCTGTACCCAGATCACGTCACGCTCGGGGTCCAGCCCGAACTGGGTGGCCCGCTCGCACACCACGCCCACATAACGATCGGAGCAATCGCCCACGATGAGGGTGCGGTGCCATTCATCGGGCACTACCTGCGTTCCGGCGAACACCTCCGCGCCGGCCGCCGCCACCCGCAAATGGGCGCCGAGGCTGACCGGCAGATCGTCCATAACGCGGCGGGCTACATCGCGGCATTCCAGACAGACGATATCCATCTCTTCCAGAGCGGCGGCCAGCGCAGCCATAGTGGGCGGGCAACCGGCCACGTGGGCGCCCAGATGGGCACAATCCCGGGCACAGTCTCCCACTACCAGGGCTTTGCCGTTCACCGTCGGAACGGCCCCCTCGCCGCCATAGATCACCTCCAGCGGGCGATTCAGCTTTTGAAGGGAGAACCGTCGTACCACCGATGTCGCCGTCGTGCGGCAGCCACTACACGCTTTTCGATCGCAGAGCGTCAGGCCGGGCACCATCAGGCACAATTCATCGCCGGCGGTCATGAAACGACGGCTGCAGGCGCTCACGTCATCGCCGAGTACGTCGATACGCGACCGGTCGCCGATGCCGATGCCCGACTCTGCCGCCCATGTCAGGTAGCGGGTGGGCGCATCGAAACGCATCAACTCTCGCGCGATCAGATCCACCGCTACCGCATCGCCGCCCACCAGCATCAACCGGGCCCGGGCCGGCCGGTCGAAATTGGTGCCGCCGGCGATCCCCTCGGCGCCGTCCCAGCCGTCCACCACCACCAGATCGGGCGGGCGAATCCGGTTGATATCCACCAGCGCCTCTTCGATCATCGAGGCGCGATGAATCTCGCTGCGGGTGGCCTGTGGCGTGAGGGCAAAGCTGTTCTTGAGCGCCACCGTGTAATCGGTGGAGACGTGGGTTTTGAGGCAGGGGATACTGATCAGGACATCGGCGTCGAGGACGAGCTCTGAAATGGGCAACTCACCGGTATAACGGCGGTCGGGGAGATCCACCGTGCGATGAGGGCCGGCGTCCAGGTTGTATAGCTCGATACCGGTGCGGGCGGCCATCTCGCGCCAGCCGTTGTGGAGAAAGGCCGTCTCGTGGGAGGTGCCGAATCGGCCGGTCCCTTCGGCCACAATGATGCGCCCCGCCCCGGCGAGACGCAATTGCCCCACCAGTGCCTCGGCAATCTCGACATGGGTCGTGCCGCCGGTGCAGGCGGGCATGTCGGCGGTGATGTTGGGCTTGATGACCACCGTCTGCCCGGGGCGCACGTACCGCCCGATGCCGCCCAGATCATCCAGACAACGCGCCAGCACAGCGTCCAGATCCTCAAAGACGGTCCAGCGCCTCAATGCGATTGTGGTTCTGTCGTCGCTCAGAGCCCCTTCTTCAGAGGGTATTGCTCGCTCCTGCGTCTCTGAACAATCTCCGCTACTCAAAGGCCCGACTCCTTGAGAGAATTGTCATGGCGATGACTATGAAGACAATGGCAAAAAGGATCAAGATTCCCAGATTCATAGCGAATGACCAGGCACTTATCGAACCGTTCACAGCCTGGCGTAATGCATTCACAGCATACGTGAGGGGCATCAACTGGGCAACAACTCGTGACGGCATAGACATGATCTCAACAGGTGTAAATGTGTTGGATGAAAAGACTATTGCAATTCGGATCACAGTCGCCGGAGGCATGGCCTGCGGTATATCCTGAAAAGGAGTGGCCAACAAAATTCCAAAGCAAGAGAAACAGAGCGACGCTAAAATGCATGTAGATAAAAAGGGGAGAACAATGGGGCGAAGAGATGTAAACATAATGATAAATATATAATAAACCGAGGAAAGTATGACTCCAAAAAAGACGCCCGCCAGGACCTTGCCAAGTATGATCATAGAAAGAGTGACGGGCGCGGCGAGAAGGGCATTCAGGGTACCCGTTCTCCGCTCAAGCGGAAGAGACACCCCCTGGATTGCACCGGCGCCAAACAGAATCGCCATGCCAATCAGCCCCGGTATCACCACAGATAGCTCCAGGCTTCTGTCGATGGCAAACGCCCAATAGAGAACCAGCGGCAAAAGCAGTCCAAACGTCAGGTTTGGCCCCTTAAGAAAGTAAATTCTGACATCTTTGCAGGCGATGGAGAAAATGCTCCGCATCGTCCTGGCCCACCTGTAAGGCATCTCGTAATCCTTCAACGTCTCTATCGTGATGCTGGGTTTATTTTCCGTTTTTCATGACATCCGAATGCAGGCCGGTCACCAAGACAAAAGCATCCTCAAGGGATGGCTTTACCGTGTTAACGGACAACGCCCGAAAACGGCCTCTATCTATGGTGTTAAAGAGCAAGGTAAAAGCTGCTGAGGGATCCCCAACCTGAAGCCTCAACCTGTTGCCTGTCACCACCACTCTATTGATAACCCCTTGTTCGCTCAGTGCATGAGCCACGCTATCGGCCTCATGGTCAAAGATGATCTCGATAATCTGATCTCCCTGCGCCATCTCTTTTAGTTCTGCCGGTGTGCCTGATGCGACGATCTTGCCTTCGTTGATGATCGCAATTTGGTGGCAGAGGTAATCCGCCTCCTCAATGTAATGAGTCGTGAGAAAGACCGTCACGCCATGACCATTCAGCTCGCGTATCATCTCGCGGAGTTGTCTGGCGCTCTGGACATCGAGGCCTGTCGTAGGCTCATCCAGAAAAAGCACCTGGGGTTCGTGCACCAAAGCCACAGCGATAGCCAGGTACTTCTTCATACCTGTGGAAAAGGTGGCTATACGGCTGTGACGCCTGTCGTACAGCCCGAAGAGCCGCAACAATCGCTCTGCCTGCATTGTCCACTTTTTAGGCGGAATACCATAAAGGCCAGCAAAAAAACGGAGGTTTTCCCAAGCACTCATCTCATTGTAGAGGCTTGTCGCATCAGACACGACGCCTATCCGTTCCTTGACCCTGATTGGATCGGCGACCATACCAGACCCGGCAACGACAATCCGGCCGGAGGTGGGCCGTATAATACCCGTGCACATACGAATGGTCGTTGTCTTGCCGGCACCATTAGGTCCGAGAAAGCCAAAGGTCTGGCCCGCCTGGACGTCAAAGCTAACATGATCCACGGCCACTATGGGGCGTACGCCTCGCCGACGAGGCGTGTATATTTTGGTCAAATCCTCTATCTCGATGATGGTAGACATTGGTTTCCCTGTGGACTTACCACAGCAACAATACCCGCAGTGTCCTACGAGTCATGTCGCGATCCAAAACGCCCTCTCACGACACATCCAAGCGCCGTAAGCGTCAATTGGTGTGATATCATACATACTGTGGATATCCAGAGCACACAAGCAGCACAAAGCAGGATGAACACCGGAAGCCCATCGGGGCGATACGCCCTCGACCGGCTGTGAGGGCATTCTAGCCCCTTTCAAGACACGGTCAAGAGACCGGGTAGCATGCAGACGCATCAGGGCGATGGATCGGCGGGCCGATCGTAGGGCACCACTCCCCACCGCTCGTAAAGGGCGGCGATGCGGCCGGCCGCCTGATCGATAAACCGCCGAATATCATCCATCATCACATACTGCGGTGTGATGCCCGGCTCTTGCATCAGCCCGTCAAACCAGTTGAGGGTACGATCGCGCCAGCGGCTGATTTCGTCGGCGCTCAGCAGCCCCGGCACCGCCTGGGGCTCGACGGCGGCGAGTTGGGCCCACACCGCCTCTCGCCAGGGCATGGTACGGTATAGCTCGAAATCGATCTGGTCCATCTCGCGATAGTAGATGGTGCGAAGCTCCTCCGGCGACAGATGGATGCGCGCCTGTAGCTCGCGATAGGCCTGCGCCAGATCGTGCGTCCAGTAACGATCGGTGAGCAGATGGGCGCCGTACCCCGCCGCCAGATCGGGGTCGATCGGGTAATCACCGGTGAGGAAACGGCGCACACTCTCCTCTCCATACGGATCATCGGTTTCCGGAAAAGAGCCGGGCGGCCGCCGATAAGGGCGCACCCAGCCACCGCCGGGGATATCTCCCTCCCCCTCCAGATGAGTGCGCTCCTTATCGCTGCGGTCGGCTCCGTCGCGCATATGGATGGCGTCGGGGGCGATACTCCCCAGCAGAAACGCGGCAGAGGGCTCGCGTCCGGCCAGGGTGTGCACGCCGACGGCCACGGCCAGGTGAATCATGGGCAACGGCATGACATCCTCCTCTCGTACAGGCCATTGTTCGGCCAGTGAAACTATATGCGGAAACAAAAGGGGTGGCAAGTGACGACGAGTACGTCGTGACGATGAGTACATCACGATGATGAGCATCCGTCGCCGTGATCTTTTGCCGCTACTTGACCATGCTGCCGTTTGGGGCATAATGCCCGGTGGTGCGGCCCTCCGCAGCCCGTGGGGTGCCACGCGATCATTCGCCCGACGACAGAAAGGACAACGAGATGAAACCGGTCAAAATAGGCGTCATCGGCTGCGGCCGAATCAGCGAGCGTTACATCGACAACCTCGTCAACATGTTTCCCTTTGCAGTGGATCTGATTGCCTGCGCCGACATCGTGCGCGAGGCCGCCAAAAATCGCGCCACCCAATTCGGCATTCCGCGGGTGCTGAACGTGGACGAGCTTATCACCGACCCGGACGTGGAGCTGGTGGTCAACCTGACGGTGCCGGCGGCCCACTATGAGGTCAGCGTGGCCGCGCTGGAGGCGGGCAAGCACGTTTACACCGAAAAGCCGTTGGCGGTAACCCGAGAAGAAGGCAAGCATCTGCTAGATCTGGCAAAAAGCAAGGGCCTTCTCATCGGCGGCGCGCCCGACACGTTCCTGGGCGCCGGATTGCAGACCTGCCGCAAGCTGCTGGATGACGGATGGATCGGCCGCCCGATTACGGCCACCGGCTTTATCGCCATGGGCGTGAACGTTCACCGATACCACACCCGGGGCGTGGGCCCCATGTTCGACATGGGCCCCTATTTCGTCACCGGTCTGGTGCACCTGTTGGGTCCGGTGCGTCGCGCCACCGGCTCGGCACAGACGCCGTTTCCCGAAAAAGAGGACACCAACCCCCTCTCGCCCAATTTCGGCCAGCGCTGGAGCGTCGAAACGCCGTTGAGCGTGTGCGCGGTGCTGGATTTCGACCATCAGGTGAATGCCGTGCTCACCACCACCTGTGAGATCTTTGGCTACAATCCGCGCATGGAGATCTATGGCACCGAGGGGATCATGATCTGCAACGATCCCAACATGTTCGACGGCGCCGTGACCATCCGCCGCCGCGATGGCGAGACGCGACAGATGCCCTACACCCACGGCTACTCGCAGAACAGCCGCGGCCTGGGCATCGCCGATATGGCCTATGCGGTGCGCACCGGCCGGCCGTTCCGCGCCAACGGCGAGCTGATGTACCACGCCCTGGACGTGTTCCACGCCATCCACGACGCCTCGCGCGAGGGGCGCCATGTGATACTGGAAAGCTCGGTCGAGCGCCCCGAGCCGTTCAAGCCGGGTCTCACCGTAAACGTATTCGAATAGGCATCGATATCGAGAATCAATGGGGCCGAACGACGATCTGTCGTTCGGCCCCTTGTTTTATGTTTGATCGGCTGTCTCTGAACCGATCAATCGACCGACCGACGCAACGCCTCCATAGTCGGGATTACGTCATCCAGTCCCAGGCCGCGTAGCGTGTCCGCCTCGGGCCATCCGTGAGTCAGATCCCACCCTCGCTCGGTATAGTATTCATCCATCAAGCGCATAAAGCCCCGACGATCCACCCGGGTGCCGTCAGCGCGACAGGGGAGCTCAAAGTGAGGGGCCAGTCGCTCTTCAACGGCTCGCGAACGACCGGCGCGGGCCAGCAGCGCCCGTTCCAGGGTGAACCCTCGCCGAGCCACGGCCGTCAACTTGTCCCGGGTCACCTCACGCCCCGTCACCGCCGCAAAAAGACGCCGGTCCAGGTCCAAATCGCCGATAATATCCTCCGTCGCCTGCCATTCATCGCGCCCCGACATGGGCCGCACTAACCGCGGAAAGGCAAAATCACACATCGGCAGCGAGTCGATGAGTATGTGCTGATCCTGGCTCCAGACGGCCACCGGCGCCTTGCGCTCCAGCGTCGGCTCCAGCGCCTCGGGATAGCCCCAGACCTTTTCCGACAGGATGCGAAACTGGCGCAGGGCATGCTCGCGATCGGCCAGCAACAGATCCGCCAGCATCAACGAGCTCGAATGGGTGCCGATGGTCGGATCTCGGCTGGTGCTGATATGCAGCATGGCCGAGATAGCCCAGAAGGGCAGCGGCTCCTCATCCCAGAAGCGCCCCTCGCGGTGGGCAGGAAAGCCAAAGTCAAACTCCATCTCGCGCCCCAGATGAAGCAATTCGTCGGGCAGATCCCTCTCCAGTGTATCCATGGCGCGGGCCAGCCCGTCGGCCAGAATGGCGCCGAGCCCCCGGCGATGGGCGATCTGGCGCATCAACTCCTCGAACCACTCCCCCGATTCGGGGGCGATGGCGTGGCCGCGAATTTCGCGCAGCCCCAACTCGGTGCATCGAATGAGCCACGGCTGCATCACCAGCCGGAACCAGAGGTCTAGCCCCAGCCGATTGCAAAGCTGGTGCAGATCGCCCTCGTATTCCACACCAAAGTTACAGGCCGCCGGCACCCGCACGCCCGCAGCGTCATAAGCGGTGAGAGACATGGAATCCTCGCTCACCCAGATCGGCCCGATGCAAAAGGTGGGAATGGTGCGCCCTGATCGGGTGCGGCGATAATGGGCCACGCCACAGTTAAAGCGACACGACTGGCTGCACACCGGCCTGCGATCTGCCCCCGGGTTTTCGTCCACATAGGCCGAAACCGGTGTTCGTTGATAGCTTCCGGCGCGCGATACCTCACAAAGCAGAGCGTCGGCATCGGCCACCTGGACCTGTCCGGTGCCCCGCACGACGATCGCCTTGAGGTTCTTGCTGCCCCACACCGCGCCAAAGCCGCTATGGCCGGCGGCGTTCTCCTCGGCGTGCTGCACCGTGGCAAAGCGCACTCTATTCTCGCCCGCCGGTCCGATGGTCATGGCCTGAGCGGAGGCCCCCCCCAATCGCTCTCGCAGGTACATCTGCGTCTCGTAGGCGTCCAACCCCCACAGATCGGTGGCATCCACCAGTTGCGCGGTGCCGTCCGTGATCTCGATATAGACCGGTTGCTCCGAGGCGCCCGAGATAACGATGCCGTCGAACCCGACATACTTGAGTTCGGGGCCGAACCAGCCGCCCAACGTCGAATGGGTATACCAGGCCATGGGCATGGTGCGCGGCGAGATGCCGCTCATCACCGTACGCCCCGATGTCGGCGCCAGAGTGCCGGTCAAGGGACCCGTCGCGATGATGATGCGATTTCGGGCGTCGAATGCGTCGATACCCGGCGGGATCTCGTCCCAGGCGATACGCGCCGCCAGCGCGCGACCGCCGATATAGTCATCCGCATAGGCCATCGTATCGCGTGTACCGATGGTCCCCGCAGACAGGTCGATATCCAGAATGCGACCCATCCAACCGAATGCCATGTTACGCCTCCTCTTTCGCATCTGTCATCATAGACGAGAGGTGCAGCGCGCCCACCGGACAGATCTCGACACACAACGGCCCTTCGGCCCGGCCGGTGCACAGATCACACTTCAGGTAGCGATCCGCAGCCTCGTTGTAAAAGATGGCGTCATAAGGACAGGCCTGAGCACAGGCGCCACAACGGATACAGGCATCGTCCGAGATCGTGACCACGCCGTCATCATCCATATGCATGGCATCTACGGGGCAGGCGGCGTAGCACGCCGGATCATCACAGTGGCGACAGATCTGAATGCGGAATTGGTAGGTGGACATGTCCTTGGAGACGACCAGCCGGGCCAATGCGGGGCTACAAACTCGCTCATGATACAGTGAGCAGGCCAGCGTACAGGCCTGACAATCGCGACACAGCGCCTCAACGGCGATGACGGTGTCCTCTGGCATCGATTCCCCCTGTGATAGATGATCCTTTCGCTGCGTCCGGTGTATTCCATTCTACATGAGGGGCGCGTTTTCAACAACGAAGTCGAGATCAGAGACAACCACCTTCCAGAGGTGGCGGAGAGAGCCCTTCGGAAAGTGATGTCGGACGCAAAAAGCCCCCCGATGGACAAATCCCCGGGGGGTATGATCGGTCAGTGACAGGATCTATTGCCCCTGTGTCTTTTTCCACTCTTCATACTCGATCCACGCCTCATCTGACAGAGGGTAGTACTTGCGTAGATCACCGCCCTGCGCCAGGCGCATGCGGGTGAAATCCTCCCATTCGGCATGTTCGCTGGCTTTTTTCTGCAGTTCGGGCGCCAGCTTGGCCGGCACCACCACCGCACCGTCGTCGTCGGCGATGATAATATCCCCGGGCATCACCAGAGTATCTCCGCAGGCCACGGGCACGTTCACGGCAAAGGGAAAGATGTTGGTCTGCGTGTGATAGTTGGGCGTCACACCGCGCAGCCACAGGCCGAGCCCGAGTTCCTTGGCGTAGGGGAAATCGCGAATGCAGCCGTCCAGCACAACCCCCAGGCCCCCTCTGCCCATAAAATAGGTCAGCATCATCTCACCAAAGACACCGCTGGCCATATCACCACGCGCATCCACCACCACGATATCTCCCGGCTGGGTGTGATAGAGGACGTGACGGTGAAGCTGGCGCTCGGGGTCCTGATACTCCTGGCCGCTGTGCAGATCCTCTCGTTTGGGCATGAACTGGAGGGTGAGCGCGGGGCCGACGACCTTTTTGCCGGGGGTAAAACTCACAGGGCCGCGAATGTGGGGATCGCGAATCCCCAGACGACTCAATTCCCCGGCCGCCGTTGCGGCGCTAATGCCGGACAAGCTCTCGATCAACTCTTTGGACGGGCGCACGATATCCGGTGTTTGGATCATCTCGAACCCTCTCGATGATGTGACTGGCGGCCACCTTGACTCCAGGTACGGCCATCGAAGTGGAATACTGGCAGCGCAGAATATTGCCGACATCTTAGATGCGCCCGCTGAAAAGTCAAGGCCTTCCGCGCGGCAAACAAGGCGGTCCTGGCAGAGGCCTTTGGAAAGTGCAAATCTACTCGGCAAAACACGACAGTGGGGAGATCGCTCGCCGTTGAGCGATCTCCCCACTGTCGATCGGTAATGACTATCATTAATTCGCCGACAGAACCGGTTCCCTTTCTTGCGATAAGTCTCGCGTCACATCGGGGCGACTGCCGTTGCGCCCGTTGGAGCCATCCCCATTCTGTTCGGCGGATGCGGTCTCTTCTCGTTTCGCATCGACCAGTCCGGCGGTTGCAAGGCGGAATCGCCCCACCACCTGTTGCAGGCTGGTCGCCATATCGCTCAGGGAATGAGCCGCCGCCATCACCTGCTCGGTCTGTGCGCTGACCTCTTCGGTCATGGCGCTGACCTCCTCCGAGGCGGCGCTGTTCTCTTCGCTCACGCTGACCACATTCTGAATCGCGCGGCTGATCTCATCGGAACTGGCCATGCTCTGCGCCGTCATCGTGCGATTTCCCTCAGCCACCGTCGATACACTGTCCATAGCGGCCACAACCTCGCTACTGGCCGCCGCCATCTCTTGCACTGCCGCGGCGATATGCTGCACCTCATCGCTCACTTCCTGAGCGGCATCCAAAATGTCGTTCAGCGCGTCACCGGCCTCACCGGCCAGAATGGCGCCGGACTCGACCTGCTCCAGACTGGCCGTCATGGCCGTTACAGCGCTCTCGATACCGCTCTGCACCGTCGTAATGAGCTGGGCGATCTCTTTGGTCGCCTCGCCCGATCGTTCGGCCAGCTTGCGCACTTCGTCGGCCACCACGGCAAAGCCGCGGCCCTGCTCGCCGGCCCGAGCCGCCTCGATGGCGGCATTCAGCGCCAACAGATTGGTTTGCTCGGCGATGTCATCGATGGTCTCGACGATGGCACCAATCTGTGCGGATTGGGCATGCATCTGCTGCACACGATCCCCGGCTTCGGATACACGTGCCTTGATATCGTTCATCGCCGCCACAGTGCGGTTCACCTGCTGCGCGCCGTTTTGGGCGCTATCCGCTGCACGACGACCGGCATCGGCGCCGCTCTGCGTGTTACGGGCGATCTGCTCGATAGTCGACGACATCTGCGTGACGCCGGCAGAGGCACGCTGTACGGCGTCCGATTGCTCTTCTGCGCCACGGGCGATCTCTTCCATTATGGCCACCATCTTGTCGACCTGAACACTGCCCTCGCCGATCGCCTCGGTCTGCTGTGCCGTACCCGCCGCCACCTGTTGCATCGTCGCCGCCACCTGCTGAGTCGCCTGACCGGCCTGCTCCACAGCGTCGGTGATCTGCCTGCTGGCATCTGCAACCTGCATGGCCTGCTCCGTCACCTGACCGACGAGTTCACGCAACCCCTGTAGCATCCGCGCAAAAGCCGTGCCCAGTCGATCTTGTTTGGATTGAGGCGTCACCTCGACCGTCAGGTCACCGTCGGCGATACGCTCTGCGGCATCGGCCATACGGCGCTGATACCCGATCATTCTTCGGAAGGCATCGGCCAGTTGTCCCACCTCGTCGTTGCGTTGGATATCGATATTCTGATCCAGAATGCCTTCGGAAAGCCGCATCGCCATCGTCGCCATGTGAGCGATGGGTGCAGAGATGCGACCAGAGGTCACCCACAGCAGGATCAGCGCCGCCACCGTAAGCGCCACCCCAATAGCGATCTGTCGCCACATATTGGCCATGGCCTGCGCCGTGATGCTATCCACCGGCGCAGTGATCGCCACCGCCCACGGTGCATCGGTATCACCAATGGCGATGGGAATAAAGACGTTCACCAGACCGCCCCGTTCCCAAACCTGATGACGATCGTTGTGAATTCCTTCCAGGCCTAGGGCGAGATTGGCACTGTATTCGCCCACGGTCTTGCCCACAAAGGCGGACTGGCCCGTCACGCCGACCAGAACGCCTTCATGGCTTATGATAGCCATGCGTGCCGTGCCATTGTACAGATCCAGCTCATCGGCCATCTCCTGCAGGGTATCGATGGCGATATCGACCCCGGCAATGCCGTAGAACTCTCCGTCGATCATGATGGGTGCCACAATCGATGTGAGGAGCACGGTACTGCCGCCGATCTCGTAATAGTACGGCTCCAGAACCGCCTCATTTTGCGTGCGCTTGGGGATCTGATAATAGTCTCCTGCCCCCTCGACCTCGTAATCCTTCAACGGCTCGAGTATGATATCATCCCCCCCGCGCCTCCAGTAAGGGATGAATCGGCCGGTATGGTCGTGCCCCTTTTGGCCGCGGTGCATCGTATCCTGCTGATCAAAGGCGTTGGGCTCCCAGAGCGTATATATACCCAGGAACATGGGGTTCTCCTCCAACACCTGTTGCAAGATACTGTTCACCTGATTGCGAGATGGCCGCCCCTGATCCTTGCGCATCGCCGCCAGCGCTTGCGCCAGGGTACGGGTGGTTGAAAGGGCCAAGTTCATCTCACCGGCCACTTCGCTGGCCTGATTGGAGGCCACTGCCGCGAGTTGGTCCTGAGCCGACGCCAGAGCCGTATTGCGTTGCGTGATGGCAGCATACCCTGTGCTGATGCCGGCCAGAAGCAACAGGCAGAGCCCCGTCTGCAGCACAATCATCGTTCGTATTGATCGCTTCACATTCCTACTCCGAGCAGTATTTGAATGGTCGCATCGTAGAATCGCATTCTGACAACGGTATCGGCAAGATCTCCCTCATATACAAGCCGGATGTCTTAAGGTAGCGCCAAAAACCGATGGCGGCATCTGAATCGTTCCCCATCTACGCAGAGAACAAGCTTTGCATTTTGCCGGTCGGTTCGCTACACTGAATAATGTCCCTGATCTGATCGTGAACCATCCCGGCCCGATACTTTCCGGAGAGATCGGGTCACCCGCAGAGGGAACGGGAGAGCCATGCAACGTCAGTGGGTTATGCTTCCACAACCCAACGTTTCCGCCGCACTGCAACAGACCGTGGCCGGGCATCCCCTGGTTGCCCGGCTGCTGGCCCGTCGCGGCTACTCTGATCCAGAGCGCGCCATGGCCTATCTGGAGTCCTCCCGTTACGAGCCCACCGATCCGGCGAGCCTGCCGGGTATTCGAAAGGCGGTCGAACGGCTCCACGCCGCTCTGTCCGCCCGGCAGCGCATCCGCATCTGGGGCGACTTTGATGTCGACGGACAGACATCGACCGCCGTGCTGTACGAATCGCTCCGCGCGTTGGGAGCGCAGGTTGACTATGCCCTGCCCAGCCGGGATGAGAGCCATGGCCTGCACATGCGCGCGATTGAGGACGCGCTGCGCGACGGCGTCTCACTGCTCATCACCTGTGACACCGGTGTGGGCGATTACGAGCCGATCGCCCGCGGCGTACAGGCCGGCCTGACCATCATCGTCACCGATCACCACGACCTGCCCGAGCAGCTGCCCCCGGCCCATGCCCTGGTCGATCCCAAGATGTTGCCCTCGGATCATCGCCTGCGAGAGCTATCCGGCGTGGGCGTGGCCTATATGGTCGCCTGCATGATGTTGCAGTATACGGCGCATGCCGCACTGCTGGATGACCTGCTGGATCTCGTCGGGCTGGGGCTGGTGGCCGATGTCGCCACACAGGTCGATGACGTGCGCTATCTGGTACAGCGCGGACTGGATGCCCTCCGGCGCACGCGCCGTCCGGGTATCAGGGCCCTGGCCGAGCTGGCGGGCATAAACCTGGCGTATCTGAGCGAAACCGAGATCGGTTTCCAGCTCGCCCCCCGCCTGAACGCCGCCGGGCGGTTGGAGAGCTTTGAGGAATCGGATGTCGCCCCGGACAAAGAGGGGCAAAAGCTGGCATCGGAAGAGGCGGTGCGCCTTCTGGTCACCCGTGACGAAGCCGAGGCGCGCAGTCTGGCGGAAAAGCTGGAGGCGCTCAACCGACATCGGCAGGCCCACACCGAAGCGCTGCTGGCCCGGGTCAATGAACAGATCGAATCAAGCCCCGACATTCTCTCCCGACCGGCCGTCATCCTGGACGGAGAGGGCTGGGAGACGGGGGTGCTGGGGCTGGTGGCCGGCTCGATGGCGCGGCGCTATGGGCGCCCCACGATCCTCATCGCCCATCGCCCGGACCAGCCGTCCATCGGATCGGCTCGCTCGATAACGGGCATCGACATTCACGAGGCGATTGCCGCACAGAGCTCTCTTCTGGAGCGCGAGGGCGGCCATCCGATGGCGGCAGGCTTTGCCATTCAACGGGATCGCGTTCCGGCGTTTGTCGATTCGTTGCAGCGATTCCTGGAGCGTAGCGGTCGGCCGCTCGATGAAATGCCCCCGCTGATGATCGACGCCGAGGTTCCCTGGAGCGAACTGGGGCTGGAGCTCACCCGCGAGATCGCCCGGCTGGCGCCCTTTGGCGCCGGGAACCCCCGCCCCATCCTTCTGGCCCGAAACGGGATATTGGTGCGTGCCGAGGATGTCAGCCGCCGGCAGGAGACGGCACACCGCAGGCTGTACATCCAGGATGATGAGGGGCGCTCGGTCCACGTCACATGGTTTAACGCCGGCACCCTGCCCGAGCCAGGAGAGCATATCGACCTGGCCTTTATGCTGACGGTCAATCACTGGCAAGACAGTGCCCGCATGCAGATCGAGTTGGTGGATTGGCGCCCGGCTGTGGCCGAGCCACCCTCGCAGGCCGAGACGCTGGTCGGCGGCAAAGAGGTGATCGATTGGCGGCAGGAGGCCGACGGAGCGGCCCTTTTGCAGCGACTGCGTGACGAATATGGCGACCGGCTACTCATCTGGGCCGAGGGAGTCGGTCAGAGAGTGGATGGAGCCTGTACGCGTGTCGACATGACCTCACAATCGGCGCTTGCGCTGGCGATCTGGACGGCGCCGCCCGATCCTCAGGTATTGAGAGAGGTCATCGACCGTACGAATCCGCGATATCTGTTCCTTCTGCCCCCGCAGATCGATCCGCAGCCCTCGGCCGAAGAGTTTGCCAGGCAGGTCGCCGGCATGTTGCGCGTGGCCATGCGCGATCATGACGGATACATCGATCTTCCCCGAATGGCCGCCCGTCTCGGCGCCCGCGAACGCGCCATAGAGGCCGCGTTGAGACTTTTGCAGGCCATGGGGCGAATCGTCCTGCAGCGTAAAGAGGACGCATGGTGGGTCTCTGAGCCCGAACAGACGTCCCTCTCGCCAACAAGCCAGGCCGAGCGGCGCCCATCTGAGCAGATACGCAAGACGCTGAACTATCTGCTCGGCGAGACGCTGGCCTACCGACAGGCGTACGCGACGCAGCCCATCGAAGCACTGCTATACGATTAGCCTCGGGTCGCCCGCATCATCCCCCGACTATGCACATCTCCCCCTCCCCCTCGTTGGTGGAACGCATGATCTCCGAAAAGCAGCCGGAGAAGCAACGCCATGCTCAAGAGAACACTTGTTGCCCTCACCATGCGGTGTTACAATGCACACGCTCTAGATGCTGATCTGAGGAGATTGGATGCGAACATGAATGGTTCGATGCCGGCGCTACATGTTCCCGAACCACGAGAGATCGTTCAGATGGGGGGCCACCTCGTCGAAAGGCTTCGGCGTTACTGGCGTCAGCCCGAACACCAGATGCTCTGGATCATCATCGCCCTGGCCGCCGTACTGCGCCTGGTGGCACTGGACCTGATCGAGTTCCGCCCGGAGCAGGTCGCCCAGTTGGTTGAAGCCGAACGCATCGGCCGCCTTCAGTTGCCTGTGCTGGGCCCGCACACGCTGGCCGCGCCCGACACGCCCTCTCTGTCCAGCTACCTCCTCGCCCTCCCCGTACAGGTGCAGCGCGACCCGCGTGTGGCCGCCGTCCTCATCAGCCTGATTCACACCATATCGATCGGCTGGTGCTTTACCCTGGCCAGACGCTACTATGGCGTACGGGTTGCCGTCATCGCGGCAACGCTCTATGCCATCACGCCCTGGGCGGTGATATTCTCCCGGCGCATCACCGGCGACGCTCTGTTGCCGCTGCTGAATATCTGGTTGCTGCAGAATCTGGCGGTCGTTCTGATCGACCGCCGACCTCAGGCATGGGTCGGCATAGGGCTCGCCCTGGCGCTGATGTCCTATACATCAGCGGCGTTCTATGCGCTGGCCGCCGTCTCTCTGGTTCTGGCGATTCTGTACCGGCGCAGGGCACGGCTCGACTATGCCGTCATCGGCCTGCTGGTAGGCGCGGCGGTGTGGCTTCCCTGGCTGGCCTACCAGATCGCCACCGGCAGCCCCACGTTTTCCCTCATCGGCGAAACATTGCGCGATATGGCCTCGTCGGGGATGCGCCGGCGAGCGTTTTTGTACGGCGCGTGGATCCATTCGGGGTACTCTTTGGCCGGTCTGGCCGCTCCCTCCGTTCATGAGTATCATCTACTCACCCAGATCTATGATCGTTTTACGCAGTTGATGGGCGGGCTCTTCATGCTCTCGCTGCCCGCAACCGTCGCGATGGCGGTCTATGCGTGGAGTCGCTGGCGTGAACGAATCGACACGGCGTCTTATGCCATCCTGGCTGTCTGGCTCTGGCTCCCCTGGCTGCTTCTGCCCGGCGCGCCAGAGCGACTCGAGCCGCAATCGCTCATGGTGCTTTATCCGGCGGGATTTATCGCCATGGGGTTGCTGATCGACCGCGTCCTGGCGTGGCTCGACGCGGTATGGTCGCAGCATCCACGCCGGCTGAACGCCGTCCATCTGGCGATATGGGCGGTGCTATGGTGTCACGTGGCTCTGAGCGCTCATGCCACGCTGACCCTCTACCACATGGTCGATAGCCGGGATACCTCTCAGGGCTATGGTATTCCCTATCGCTACTGGCGACGCGCCGCCGGCATGGTCCAACGCGAGGCGCGAAACAACGGCGCCGATCAGATCTGGATGCTTCAGAACGACCCGCATCCCATGGCGGTGCTGCGCTATCTTTTAGAGCCCCCGTTCCGCGTTTTGGACATTGCGTCGGATCACCCGGAAACGCTGCCCCTGCCGGTGGAACGATCGGCGCTGTATCTCCGCGCAGAGGAGCCGGTACAGTCCAGAGCCGCTAAGGAATGGGTAGGGGCTAAAACCACCGGAATCACATATTTTCCGGGAGAGACGCTCCATATCGTCGCGCAAGTATCGGACGCCTATCACGCGCAAGAGATCCTGAGCGCCGTGCCAGAGCCGGGGATATGGATGCTGGACGCAGGAGTGTGGCTGCTGGGGTACGAGTGGCCGGCAGAGATTCTCCCCGGTCAGGAAGTGCATCTGACTACCTACTGGACCTTTCTCGACGTTCCACCCGGCGAACGCGATGTGGAGCACGAGCTGGTCATCGATCTCATCGGTCCCGGCGGCGACCGGTTCGCTCAGGCGACGGGATTTGGCCTGCCCGAGTCTCACTGGATAGAGGGGCTCGTGGTTCAGCAGTGGCACACGTTGCAGATACCAGACGATGCGCCCGAAGGACGCTATACGCTACTGATCGGCATGTATCGTCTGACGGACGGTCTTTGGTCGCGGCAGATCGACGACGAAGGGTTCGATCTCGGCTCGGCTATCGAGATCGGGCCGTTACGGGTCGGTCGTTCACTGGCATGGCCGGCCCCGTAACGGCTCACAATCAGGCCGGCCGTCCCACCGGCGCCAAATACACGGTAAACTCGTCCTGCCCATCCACGCCCACCAGAGCATCCATCTGCTCCTGGTCATAAGCGCCGATGGCACAGGTGCCCAGCCCCAGCGCCTCACATGCCAGATAGAGGTTCTGGCACACATGTCCCACATCGATGGCGATGACCTTGTGCGCCACCGGGCCATAGCGCCACTCAGAGCGGTAGGGCAACACCGTCCAGACCAATACCACCGCCCCGTCCGCGACGAAACTCTGCCCCATGCAGGAAGAAGTCATGGCATCGGACAGATCCTCCACTGCGCGTAACAGGCCCAGTTGATGCTCCAGAGGCAGATACCGGTAGATACCGGCATCGACGCCCTCGACGTGGCGCACCACAAGATAGGTCTCGAAGGGGTGGCGGCATCCTGCCGAGGGAACCGTGCGCAGCACCGGCGCATTCTCTCTGGGCTTGCCCCGAACACCCTGTGTCGCCCACAGCAGGAAGGAAAGCTCATCCAGCGACAGTGGCTCATCGCGAAATCGGCGGTGGCTCTGGCGTTGGGCGATGGCCTGAGCCAGCGGCATCTGGCCGATGGACAACCCCTCTACCGCGGGAAGCTTGATCACGGGCGCATCCGGGGGAGATCCGAGCTGCACCGGAGGCATGGGCACCCCACGGCGCTGGTCGGTCTCGAAAGATCGCCGGTGATACCAGAGGTCTGCCTTGAGAAATCCACGAGATTCATCGAACGATTCGGTCATTTTCACTCTCCTGCACGTGGCAAAGCGAATAGATAAACAGGCCGGATGTGCTCCGATCCGGCCTGTTGCGCGGTCTTAGCCGGTTTGCGCATCCAGCTCTTTGATATACGCGAGGGCCTGAGTCAACCCCTGACGCAGTGTTTCGTCATCGATGCCTTGATACTCATAGTGCTCGATGGACCAGAGGCGGTCATAGCCCTGGCGCTTGAGTTCGGCGGTCACGGCGGGCAAGTCGGCCGTGCCCGATCCCAACGGCTGGCGCTGGTCCGAATCCTTGAAATGGACGTGGTAGATACGTCCCTCCAGCTTGCGCACTTCTTCCACCGGGGTCAACCCTGCGGCAGCGAAATGTCCGGTATCGACATTGGCGCCGATATACGAGGAATAGCCCTCGAGCGCCTGCAGGATGGTCTCCGCCGACTCGAACACGTTGCCCCTGTGGTTCTCGATGGCATAATAGATGCCGTACTCGTTACACACCTCGTCGAGTTGAGGCAGAATCTCGGGGTCGAGCACGCCCACCACCACATCCACACCCAACCCTTTTGCAAATTCGAACACGCGTTGCAGGTCACCCAGATGGCTTCTGTTGAGCCCGCCCACACAGTAGGCCCCGGGCACAATTCCATTGCTCTCGCACAGTTGCCGCATCCTGGCCGCGCCGTCCGCATCGACCTTGTGATAGTCACACAGGCCGTCGGCGTGGCGATAGTCCAGCTCGACGCGGTCAAAGCCGATATCGCGCAGGAACGCCATGGCCGCCGGGGTATTGTGGTGTCGCAAAAGATACGAGATCACGCCGATCTCCATGCTTGTCCTCCTTTATGTGCATCGGGGAATAGAGGCATAAGTCGCCGGGTCGGCCCCATTGTAGCACGCACGGAACGCGTATAAAACACACGGAAAACAGGCCTGGAAGGCTGTCATTCCAATATCGATTCTATAGCGGCACAGCCTTCCAGGCACAACCTCTCACTACTCGGCGAGAATGTCCAGAATCATCTGCCGGGCGCGGGCGACTTCGGCGTCCGAGTCGTGATCGGCCTCGAACTCGATGGAATAAACGCCCTGGTAGCCGGTATCGCGTAGAATGCGCACCACCCGATCGAGCCCGCTATCGTCATCCCCGGGGGCGCAAAGTTTTTTCGCCCTGTTGTATCCCTTGAGGTGGGTGTGGATCACCCGATCGGCCAGTGATTCCACCGCGGCGGGGGGATCGATCCCCTGGACGGCCCACACGCCGGTATCGGGGCAGACGCCGATGCGATCCGAGACGGCCAGGGCATCCTTGATCTCTTCAACCGTGGCCAATGAATAGCCGGGGCCGTGAGGTTCGATCCCATAGCGCATGTCGTACTGCTCCAGATAGCCGGCCAGATCCTCCCACAGTTCGGGCTCGCGCCCCAGCCAGCCGGTGAGCATAGGGGCGCCCAACGCCTGAGCAAAGTCAAAGAGGGGTTTCTTCTCCGTCTCGCTG
>JBMNOI010000181.1:0-4733 GCA_050942995.1 Anaerolineae bacterium | reverse complement strand
ACCGGCCGCGACACTGGGAGTTGTATGGAAACGGTCACGCTGACGCTGTTGATCCTGCTTCTGGCGCTGGGCACCTACCTGATGCGGCTCCTCCCGCTCACGGTGCTCAGCCGCATGACCTTGCCACGGCCGGTGCTCGATTGGCTGAGCCTGGTGCCCGGCGCCGTGCTGGCCGCCTCGCTGGCTCAGGCATTGCTGGTGCGCGACGAGCGCATCGTTCTGGCCTGGGACAACATCTACCTGCTGGCGGCACTGCCCACCTTTCTGGTGGCCTGGCGCACTCGCAGCGTGCTGCTGACCATGCTCGCCGGCATGGCGGCCTATGCGCTATTGCAGAGGCTGATATAACCCTCGCTTTTTACGTCTCTCGCCCTCGCGGTTCCCGTATTATAGCCCATGCTTGCGGATGCGACCAGCGGGCGCTGCAGTCCCCTTTGGAAGGCTATGCGAACAGGGATACAACCCTTTTCATCGCCTCTGACCCATTGACGGACTAGAACATATGTGCTAATATGGAGTCGGCCGCGGCAGCCGGCACGCGGTCATAACCAGCATCAGGCGAGGGAAGGGCAATGGATCTATCTCAAAAGATCGATCTATTGGGCGAGTCAGCCAAATACGACGTTTGCCGTGGATGCGGCACAGAGAGCAACCGCCGTCGGGACGAACGCGGACTCTGGATCTATCCGGCAGTGCGCCCGGATGGACGGCGGATCAGCCTTCTCAAGGTGCTCCAGTCCAACATCTGCGAGAAGAACTGTGCCTACTGTGTGAACCGTGCCGGACGAGATATCCCCCGCACCAGTTTTACCCCGGAGGAACTGGCCCGCAGTTTCGACAATCTGGCTCGCCGGGGGCTGGCCGAGGGCTTGTTCCTCAGCTCTGGAGTTTGTGGCAGCGTCCACCACGCCACCGATCGCATGTTGGCCACAGTCGATCTGGTGCGCAATCGCTATCACTTTCGGGGGTACATCCACCTCAAGATCCTGCCCGGCGCCGATGACGCCAGTATCGAGGCGTCGGTGCGCATGGCCCAGCGGGTATCGGTTAATCTGGAGGCGCCCAGCTCACGTCGATTGCGGGCGCTGGCTCAGGGCAAGGATTACGCGCGAGATCTGCTGGCGCCGCTGGCGCGCGCCGACGAGATACGTCGTCGGATCAATCCGCGGGTGAGCCTGACGACCCAGTTCGTGGTGGGCGCCGCTGACGAGCCGGATCAGGAGCTGCTTTCGGCGGCATCATGGCTCTACAGGCAGTTACGCCTGGCCCGCAGCTACTACAGCGCTTTTCAGCCGATCACAAACACACCGTTGGAGAACCACCCCGCGACGCCTGCCTGGCGGGAGCATCGTCTGTATCAGGCCGACTTTTTGCTGCGCGATTATGGCTTTGGCCTCCAAGAGATGGTGTTCGACGCGACGGGTAATCTGCCCCGCGAGGCGGATCCCAAGATGGTATGGGCCAGGCGGCATCCGGAACGCTTCCCTCTGGAGGTCAACACGGCCTCTCGCGAGGATCTGTTGCGCATTCCCGGCATCGGGCCTGTTTCGGCGGACCGCATTCTGGCCCGAAGGCGACAGGGGACGCTGCGCGATCTGAAGCATCTGGGCATCCCCCGGGCAACCGCCCGCCGGGCGGCGCCCTTTATCCTGCTCGGTGGCCGTCGGCCCGACTATCAGATGACGCTGTTCGACGCCGAGGCGGCGATGGTCACCGGCTGAGGAGGCCACGAGCGCATTTCCGCTGATGTGAACCGCTCCGCCATACCCATGATCGTATGGCGGAGCGGTTCTTTCTTCACGGATATCGGCGATTACTCGTCCTTGCGTCGCGACCGTCGCAACAGTGAGGCCCGCTGAATGGCCCGGTTGCCGTAACGATCGCGGATCTGATCCAGCGCCCGGCTGAGACGGATGCGCCGTTGATCGGTGCCGTCCAGCAGGCTGAGTTGATAGCCCCCTTCCTCCAGCAGACCGGCGACACCCACCCCGATCAAGCGAATCCATCGCCTCGGCGGCCAGTTGCGTTGTAACAGACGGTACGCAGCGGCATAGATTATCGGACCCTGATCGGTGGGCTGGTCGAGTCGGACCTGACGGGTGATGGTGTCGAAATCGGAGAAGCGCAATTTGATGCGCACCGTTTGTCCCACCATGCCACCGTCGCGCAGGCGGGCGGCCACGTGCTCGCACATGCCCAGCAGAGTGCGGCGCACCTGTTCGACATCGGCGGTATCGCTGGCATAGGTGTGTTCCTGGCTGATCGAGTGGCGCTCGCGAAAGCTCTGCACCGGACTGGGATCGATACCCCGCGCGCCCAGATACAGGTTGTGACCCATCTCGCCAAAGGTCTGTACCAGTTGGTCCTCGCTGCACGCGGCCAGATCGTCGATGGTATGGATATCCAGCGCGTGCAGCCGCGCCGCCATCACCCGCCCCACGCCCCACAATGCCTCGATGGGCAGCGGGGCCAGATATTCTGCTTCTTTTCCCGCCTCTACCACCACCAGCCCGTGAGGCTTGCCCTGGCCGCATGCGATTTTGGCCACCAGCTTGCTCGAGGCGATGCCCAGAGACACCGGTAGCTCCTGCTCGTCCATCACCCGCTGCTGGATCATGCGGCCGATGGTCTCAACGGGGCCCCACAGGCGCTCACAACCGGTTACATCTAGAAACGCCTCATCGATGGATACCTGTTCTACAACGGGGGTCACATCGTGCAGGATGTCCATGACGGCGCGGGAGCGAACCTCGTACTCGTCATGTTCGGGCGTGATGAGGATGGCCTGGGGGCAAAGACGCAGCGCCTGGGCGACCGGCATGGCCGATCGAACGCCATATGCCCTGGCCGCATACGAGGCCGACGAGACCACGCCACGGGATGAAGGATCGCCGCCCACGATGATGGGTTTGCCGCGCAACGCAGGGTTGCGCAGCTCCTCTACCGAAGCGAAAAAGGCGTCCAGATCGACGTGGATGATCCAGCGTTGTGCCGGCATGATCTCCCCTATCGGAGTGGTGTATTTGCAGGTGATGCTGCTCTCCCTCATTATAGCACGAGACAAGCCGCGTAACAGATTAAGGAAGTGGGGCGAAACAAAATAATGGCCTCCTGTTTCGGGCTGTGGTAGAATGATCGTGATAGATGAACGGGCGGGACATCTTGGCTGTAAACGGCTAAAGAACGGAGGGCAGGATGTTCGCAGACAGGGTTGAACTGGAGAACCTGGAGGCCGGGCAACTGGCCCCTTATGCCCAACAGAGTGGCGCCTCGCGCGGTCGACGCTACGCCGAGGAAGAACATGCCTATCGCACGGCATTTCAACGCGATAGAGATCGTATTTTGCACACCACGGCATTTCGCCGTTTAGAGTACAAGACCCAGGTGTTCGTCAATTACGAGGGAGACCACTATCGCACCCGCCTGACGCACACCCTCGAAGTCTCACAGATCGCACGAACGATCGCCCGTGCTTTGCGGCTGAACCAGGATCTGGCCGAGGCCATTGCTATGGCGCACGATCTGGGGCATACCCCCTTTGGTCACTCGGGCGAGGCGGCGCTTCACGAGATGATGATCAACAAGGGCGGGTTCAACCACAATACCCAGGGGTTGCGCATCGTCGAATGGTTGGAAAAGCGCTATCCGCAATTTCCCGGACTGAACCTGACCTGGGAGGTGCGCGAGGGAATCATCAAGCACTCGACCGATTATGATACCCCCGAGGCCGACGAATATGAGCCGGCCTATCGGGCTACCCTGGAGGCGCAGATCATCAACCTGGCGGATGAGGTCGCCTACAACACGCACGATCTGGATGACGGCTTGCGGTCGGGCCTGCTCGATCCGAGGGAGCTGTATGATGTTTCCCTGTGGCGCGAGGCGCTCGAGGCACTGGGTGTAGATGGCGGCTCGCTGTCGGCGATGGATCGCAATCGGGTGGTGCGCTACCTTGTGAACCGTGAGGTATCGGACATTGTGGCGACCACGGCAGAGCGGTTACGCGCGGTGGCGCCGCGTTCTGTGGAGGATGTGCGCCGGCACGATGTCGACCTGGTCACCTTTTCGGATGAGATGCGCATCAAAAACCGCGAGCTGAAGCGTTTTTTGATGGAGCGCCTCTACCGGCACTGGCGGGTGATGCGCATGCAGGAAAAGGTCAAGCGCGTCGTGCGGCGCCTGTTCGAGGCGTATAACGACGAGCCGCAGCAACTCCCCGACTCGGTCAAGAACATCCTCAGGGCCGACACTCAGGAACGCATCATCTGCGATTACGTGGCGGGCATGACCGACCGCTACGCCCTGCAGGAATACCGCAAGCTGTTCGACCCGGAGGAGCCGGTATAGGGAAAGGCGCCCCGGCGTGACTCAGGTGATCGCGTCGGGCCGCTCGACGACCAGATCGATATTCAGGAATGAGAACACGCCGTTAGGGGTCTGGCCGTCGGACAGATATTCAACTCGCCGGATTGTGGCCGTCAACTGCAGGGAGAGCGTCTCCAGCAGGATGACGGCGCCTGTCTCGGCCGGGACCAGGTCTCCCTTGGCGCTCAAGCGCGCGTTGGTGTCCTCATCATTAAAGGCAAACTCGCTGGCCAGCACCCGGGTCTCGGTGCGCACATCGCTCTTGTCAAAGAGCCACACCTCAAAGGCGGTGACCCGCTGGGCGTCGTCTGCGGCCAGAATGTCACTGATGCCTATACCGCATTCGCCGAGGAATTCGCCGTCGGGCG
>JBMNOI010000180.1:0-4775 GCA_050942995.1 Anaerolineae bacterium | reverse complement strand
CGATACCTATATCGCCTTTGGATTGGCCGAGAAGCAAAAGGTCGAAAGCGTCGTCTATAGCGCGGCCGTGCTGGTCGATCCTGACGGAGAAGTCGTGGGGGATTATCAAAAGGTTCACCTCAAGGGAGAGCAGCGGCTGGCCTTTCGACCCGGGTTCAAGTATGTGCGGGCAGAGACGCGCTTTGGCATAGTCGGCTTGCTGGTGGGGTGGGATCTGGCCTTTCCCGAGGCGGCCCGCTCGCTGGCGCTGGATGGGGCCGAGTTGCTCTGTCTTTGCGGATGCTGGGAAGCGCCCCATGCCCACGAGTGGCGCACTTATGCCTTTAGCCGCGCCTATGAGAACGGCGTGTATGTGGCGGCATGCAATCGGGTGGGCAACGAGCCGACCTACACATTCTTTGGTGAGAGTATGGTGGTCGGTCCGCGAGGGGGTGTGGCGGCCCGGTTGGAGGACGATACGCCCGGCATCGCTCTGGCGATCATCGATCTGGACGAGGTGCGCCGCACCCAGGAAGAAACACAGGTGCTACAGGCACGCCAGCCCCGTAGCTATCGTAGCGTGGTCAAGATGTACTGAGGCGGGGTGGATCGCGACTTGGTCTGAGATCGAGATTGGTGGTATCATCATGCGCGCATGGCATCATGAGACCATCCGGCCGAACGGCCGCCTAACACCAACTTGAGGAGGTACCCTTACCCATGCGCGTTATTGACTTGCGAAGCGATACCGTCACCCTTCCTACGGACGCCATGCGTCAGGCCATGTATCGAGCCGAGGTGGGGGATGACGTCTATGGCGAGGATCCGACCGTTAACCGCCTGGAAGAGATGGCGGCCGAGCGCCTGGGCAAAGAGGCCGGTCTGTTCGTCGTGAGCGGCACTATGGGCAATCTGGTCTCGGTGCTGACCCACTGTGGCCGTGGCGATGAGATGATTCTGGGTGACGAGGCGCACATCTTTATGTACGAGGCCGGCGGTGCGTCGGCGCTGGGCGGTGTGCATGTGCGTACCGTGCCCAACCTCCCGAACGGCATGCTCGATCCCGCCGCAGTCGAGGCGGCTGTGCGCGATCCCAATAATCTGCACTATCCGCACACACGCCTTGTCGCCCTGGAGAACACCCACAATCGTTGCGGTGGGGCGGTGCTGAGCCCGGCCCAGATGGCGACGATCAAAGCCGTAGCCGATCGGTATGGGCTGGCGGTTCATCTGGACGGCGCGCGAATATTCAACGCCGCTGTGGCCCTGGGGATTCCGGCTGCCGAGATCGCGGCGCAGGTCGATTCGGTTCAGTTTTGCCTCTCCAAGGGGCTTGCCGCCCCGGTCGGCTCGGTGGTGTGTGGCCCGGCCGACTTTATTCGGGAGGCGCGGCGCATGCGCAAGATCGTGGGCGGCGGCATGCGGCAGGTGGGCGTGCTGGCCGCTGCCGGCATCGTCGCGCTGGAGCAGATGGTGGATCGTCTGGCAGAGGATCACGAAAACGCCCGTCTGCTGGCGCAGGGGCTGGCTGAGATCGACGGATTAGAGGTAGACCTCGACACGGTTCAGACGAACATCGTCATGTTCGGAACCACGCTTCCGGCGGTGCAGGTTTCCGAGATCTCGGCGCGGCTGGCGGCTGAGGGGGTTCGGATCAATGCTATCAGCGAGACCAGGCTGCGTGCCGTCACTCACTTTGGCATCGAGCGGGCCGATATCGAGGCGACGCTGGCGGCCGCCCGTCGTGTGATCAAGGCGTTGTCATGAGCAAACGTGCCGCTGCCTCTGCCACAGGTCCCGCATTTCTGGAGCCTACGTTCATGTTCCTGATTGTGGCCGGGTTTGGTCTGGGGACGGTACTGTTGCCTCAGACCATGCGGCTGGCCGTGCTGTGGACGTTGCTGGTCGTCCTCAGTGTGATCTATCGGGGACATTATGAGGTGGATGCGCGCTTTACGTTGGGGAGCGTCGGGCGGGGCGCTCTGCTGGGGTTGGTCATCGCCGCCCCGATCCTGGCGTTCCTGGCGGGGCCGCTACGCAGTTTCACCGAGAGGCTGTATGATACTCGCGATGTGGTGTTGCTCTTTTATCAGGTATGCTTTATCGCGGCGCCGGTAGAGGGATTCTTCTTTCGTGGGATCGTACAGGGGCATCGAGGCTCTTCCGTCAGCATCGGTCTGTACGCCGTTATGGCGCTCATCTACTTTTTGCCGCATGTGCAGATCCTGGCCGCCTTTATCGTCTTTCTGGCGATGGGGCTGCTGGGCATACTGTACAGCTATGTGGCCGATCGATACGGCCTGGCGGCATCCATCGCCTGCCACGTCGTCGTTGGATTCGTGCTGCAGGTGATGCCGTCGCTACTCTCGACGTTGAGCATCATCCTCTCACTCCCATAGATCGATCGCGGCGCATTTCGGAGATATCGCCCCCGAAATGCGCCGTTGATGATTCTCCACGCATCGTCAGCGTGCGGCGTAAAAGGTGGTGACGGATTTCGGCGGCGCCGTGTAGCGCAGGTAACCGTCCGCCGCCATGTGCGGCAGCGACACGTAATTCTCCCCGGGCGCCGTCCGGAACAGCTCATAGCCCCCGGCGTTACTTCCCGTTACCTCGATGTCGACCTCGCGCGCCTCGTCCGAGATATTGAGCAACACAAACGCATCGGGATGGGCCGTCTCATCGGAGGCAAAGGCGATCAGCCCGATTTCGGGATCGTTCGAGCGCACGGTGGCGACCGCCATGCCGGGCTGGCCCGCGCGGCACACCTGCTTATAGTAGTAGTAGCCGGGCTCGACGCTGTAGGTGCCGTCCTCCTGTACCCGAAAGGCCGTGCCGGGGTTGGGGTCGCCGCCCACCCATCTGGAGGTTTGCACCGCCGCCCAGGGGATAATGGCGTTTACTTTGGCCGCATAGATGCCGTTGCGAATCTCGTTCACGAACATGACATCCATCTCGCTCCAGCTGGTGGAAGTGACCCAGGCGTGAAGGTCGGGGCGCTGTGCGCGCAACAGGTCGATGCCGCTGGAGCGATGATCGCCATACCAGCGTCCGTACCGTCCGCTGTAAAAGCCGTGAGAGGTGATGAGCCCGAGATGGCGCAAAGCGACGGAATCGCGGGCGATGGCGTCGGCGTAGCCATAGTGATCGAAGCGGTACCAGTTCGAGGTTTCTCCCGGCGTGATGCCCACATCTTGCAGCCCGTGCGTATCCAGCATGCCCGGCATCAGGCGCAAGAAATCGACGACCTGCTCCGGCGGCCAGTAGAGGTTATAGTCATGGTGCTCATCTCCGGCGGTGCTGCCGTCCTCCGGCCAACGCTGCCAATCCTCGCCCTCATTGTGTAGCGAGATATAGTTGACGGGGATATTCTCGGAATCTCGCAGGTACTTTGTCCAGGCGATCATGTACTTTGCCAGCTCGTACCGATACTCCGGGCTCAGGTCGCGGCCGCGCACGATGCGCTGCTTGGTCATCCATGCCGGTGGCCCGTAGAGGGTGGTGATCACGCGGAGATCATTTCCCCGGGCGCGTGTACGGGAGAGCCCCTCGCGGATAAAGTAGCGCATCCAGTGTGTGGTGGTGGCGTGATCGTACGCAGCCGGATCCAGTCTGTTGGGATCTGTACTGTACCCCGGTCCCGGCTCTTCCTGATGGAAGGGATCGAGGAACATTTTGGCCACACCCGGCTTGAGCCCGTCGTCACCAAAGATCATGTCGAGAATCGACTGGCGATCCCGCTCGCCGAGCAAGCTGAATCCGCCATAGTCCTGCGGGTCGGCCCGATAGTTTCGGGTCTGTGATGCCTCGACATAATTAATGCCCAAGCCGTCCCAGGGCCATAATTGGGCGGCAAAATCGACACTCGCCTTTCTCATGCCCATGTCATCCTCCTTTGTGGGTCCATTCGATGCAAACGCACGCTCCGTTCGGGAGTAGACGTCAGTGTGGGGGGAGAGTCGGGTTATCCGGTGGCGACGACGAATGCGACCGCATTGTCATCGCTGTGTGTCAGGCTGATCGCCCACTCGGTGAGTCCCAAGGCCTCGGCGCGGGCCAGGGCACGGCCGTAGAGGGTGACCAGCGGTTTGCCCCGGCGGTCGGGCAGGATCTCCATCTCGGTCCACGAGATGCCCATAATGCCGGTGCCCAATGCTTTAGAGATCGCCTCTTTGGCGGCGAATCGGGCGGCCAGCTCGGGCACTCGCCCCCGGCAGAAGGCCTGCTCGGCAGGGGTATACACATGATCGAGAAAGCGCCCGTTCCAGCGTTCCAGGGCGCGGCGAATCCGTGAGATCTCGATGATATCGACGCCGACGCTCAGCATATGACTCCTTATCGATGCATGAGTGGCTCGCCCGGCGGCCGCCGGGGAAAGAGCGGAAAGAGGATAGAAAACGGCGCCACCCGGACTCGGCTCAGGTGGCGCCGTAACGGGCCGGTCGCTTTAGCTCCGCATCTCCTCCGGAGCACCTTCCGGACGAAGCATAGGATTCAGAAGACGCTCCATGGCCATCGTGTGGCTGCACACGCCACGCTGCATAAAGAACGCGCACTGGCAAGACCATTTGCCTTTATGATAAGTGACATGATAGGCGTCATGATCGCCCTGAAAGCTCACCTTGAACTCCTGGAACGCGATGCGATCGGGCTCTTCGGCATAGCGCTTTGCCTTTTGGATTTTGCTGATCATGCCGGAATCCATGCTCGAATCCTCCCCTCATAAATAGAGACACCAGGGAACTATCCCTGGTGCCACAGGCAAGAGAGCCCATTGAATGTTGTCGTTACTCGAG
>JBMNOI010000054.1:0-25318 GCA_050942995.1 Anaerolineae bacterium | reverse complement strand
GTCTGGAACAGGCGCAGCCCGATGGCGATGGTAAAGTTCTTGGGCTCGTTCAGATAGATCAACGGCTCCATAAAGTTGTTCCAGTTCCAGGCAAACGCCTGAATGGCGATGACGCCCAGCGCCGGTTTGGCCAGTGGCATGAGGATGCGCGAATAGATGGTAAACCATCCCGCGCCGTCCATCCGCGCGGCGTCATCCATCTCTGTCGAAATGGTCATAAAGAATTGGCGCAACAGGAACACGTTATAGGCGTTGGTCAGCCATTGTGGGATGATGAGCGGCCAGAAGGTATTCACCAGCCCGGCCCGCGCCCAGATGAGGTAAAGCGGAATGAGGGTGACCTGCCCCGGTAGCATCATCGTCGCCAGCAGGATAAGAAAGATCGTATCGCGTCCCCAGAAGCGCACCCGGGCGAACCCGAACGCCACCAGCGAGCTGGAGAGGACGATGCCGGTCATGTTGGCTGCCGTGATGATGATGGTATTGCGGTAAAAGAGGGGGAAGGGCAGTATGCTCCAGGATGAGATATAGTGATTGAACTCTAATTCGGGAGGGATCCAGACGATAGGAACACGGTATGCCAGATATTCCGGCTTTAGGGATGTGGACAGCATCCATAGAAACGGCAAGGAGAATATGACGGCGCCGATCGCCAGCACGATATAGATGATGATCTTGCCGAGGATGCGGGTGATTTTGCTGACGACCAGTGGCCAGTCGGTGCCGGCAACCGGGCGTGCTGATTGGCTTGTCGTCATCGTCGCAACTCTCCCTCATAATAAACCCACGATTCGGATGTACGCAGAACCAGCACTGTAAAGACGAGGATGATGGCGAACAGCGCCCAGGCGAGAGCCGAGGCGTAGCCAAACTGCAGTCTTTGAAAGCCCATGCGATAGAGGTACAGCACCATGGTGAGTGTGGCGTTGTTCGGCCCGCCGTTGGTCATGATGTAGGATTGAGTAAAGACCTGGAACGAGCCGATGATGTTCATCAGCAGATTGAAAAAGATCGTCGGCGTCAGCATGGGGATGGTGATGTTCCAGAATCGGAACCAGGCGTTGGCGCCGTCGATCTCGGCGGCCTCATAAAGAGCCGTCGGGATGCCCTGCAGGCCGGCCAGATAGAGCAACATACCGCCGCCGGCCCCCCACAGCCCCATGATGATGAACCCCGGTACAGCCCACGTCTCGGAAAAGAGCCAGCGGGGCCCTTCGATGCCCAGCAGGGCCAGTCCCTGATTCAGCAAGCCAAAGCGTGGATTCAACACCCAACTCCAGAGGATGGCCACTGCCACTCCAGAGACGACGGACGGCAGGTAGTACACCACCCGCCAGAATCCTACAAAGAGAACTTTTTGATTCAGCAACAGGGCGATCGAGAGGGCAAATACGATGCCGCTGGGCACCAGAGTAAAGGTGTAATAGGCGGTGACCCGCAGGGCCTTCCAGAAAAGCGGGTCCTGGAGCATGTTTCGATAATTATCCAGGCCTATGAAATCATACCCGGTAAGCAGGTCGGTCTTGGTCAGGCTGATGCCCAGAGAAAAGAGCATGGCAAAGGCGATAAGGACGAAGAAATGAATCAACCATGGCGAGATGAACAAAAAGCCGGCGATATTGTCGCGGGCGCGAGGTGATAGGCCGACTCCTCGAGATGTGCCGGTAGTCCTGAGCGGTTGGGCGGCCGTCTTGTTCTGCATCGTTCGAGCTCCTCGCAAAGACATAGATCGGCTATGGGCGAATAAAGGGCGACTGTGCGGTTACCCCGCACAGTCGCGGTCGTATCACGCCGGATCAGCCCGCCGTCTGGCAGGCGGTGACCTCTTGGGCGATCTCGATAAAGTACTCGGGGCCTACATCACCTACCTGGAAGACCTTTTCGAGCGCCGGGCGAATGATCTCGTCGGCGCAGGTCTGGTTATCGAACCAGAACGAGTCCTCCGCATAGCCCCATTCGAGGATCTCGGTGATGGTTTCCAGCCGCACGTCATTCAGTTCGGGCAGAATGCCGCGCACTGTGTCGATATAGGTCGGCATCAGCGACTTGAGCACCGGAATCAGTCCCTCTTGACCCACCACCGCCTTGGTTTGGAAGGTGGGGCCGGAGAGGAACTTGAGCAGCGCCCAGGCTTCATCCGGATGCTTGCTCTGTTTGGTGGCCGACCAGGCATCGGTGGTGCCCAGCACCTTGCGGATGCCCGTGGGGCCCTTGGGCACGTGGCGGAAATCCCACCGAATTCCGGCCTCGGCAAAGACCCGGCCGTTGCCCATGGGATAGGTGCCATCCTCACCCATGGAGATAAAGCCGGCGGACATGGAATCACGCAGCCATTTGTTCTCTACCTGGGCGGGCTGGGCCCACCAGTTGTCCCGGTACATGATGTCATAGACCCACTTGAGCGCGGCCTGTGACTCTTCGCTATCCAGCATGCATTTGCGGCCATACTTCTCGTCGACCACACTGCCGCCGAACATATCCACCCGATACCAGAACCGGTCCCAGCTCCAGGCAGGGTACCATCCGCCCCACTCGTTTTCCTTTCCGGCTGAACGCGCGGCTTCGGTCAAACGACGAGAGAGGTCGGCATAGTCATCGTGATCCCAGTCGCCATCTTCGGGAGGATATTCGATGCCGTACTCATCGAACAGATCCTTGTTGATGGTGACCGTCATCAGGTTAATGTACTTGGGCATGCCCACGCGCGTGCCGCGCATGACCAGGCCCTCCCACTGAAAGTCGTTATAGTCGGCGATCTCTTCTGCGGTCAGGTCGACATCGACATAAGGCTGCAGATCCAGCAGCAAGCCTCGCTCGGTCCACTGGAAAAAGATGTTGCCCCAGGCCTGAAAGATGTCCACTGCCGTGCCGGCGACCATCTGAGTGAGCATCAGCTCGACCCATCCATCGGGAGCGGGCTCGATGGACACCTTGATGTTGGGATTTGCCGACTCGAAATCCTCCCGGATCACCTTTTCATAGGTCGGGATATTGTCGGCGCCGGCGCGAGACATAAAGCGCACGGTCACCTGTTCGCCAGGGGCGGGTGCGGCTTGCTCATCCGGCTTGGCGACGGCTTCCTCTCCCTCGACTGGGCCGGTTTCTTTGGGAGCACAGGCTGCCAGCACGCTTCCCGCAGCAATCAGAGCTGTGGCTCCCAGAAATTGGCGACGACTGAACACTCGCTCTATCTTTTCCACGTTGCTCCTCCTCGATTGAGTCCCGAATATGTCACATCGGAGGGTGACTTTTGTGGCCTACCACCTCCTTTCAGAATGTGGCGCACAGGACGGGGGGCTACCGGGAAAAGAAACAGCCCATCCTGTCACCGAATGCCCGACAGACAGGATGGGCTGAACGCGTGCTATCCCTTTTGCGCGAAGGATGGGCCGCACCCCTGTCTGCCCGGCCCCGGGCATCGAGTTGCCGCTCAATGGCCCAGGCCACTATTTAGTAGAATAAAAAAACCCAACCTTTTCAATCGGTTGGATTTTTTTCGTACGCTCTCCCATCATCTCCTTTGATTGATGCGAACGGACGTTCAACATTTATATACTCTCTAGGCCATTATAACCTGCTGTGAGCCCTATGTCAACGGGTATTTTATTCCATAACATCTTAGAGTCGGGTTATCGTAAGAGACAGGCAATCCAACCCAATATTTGATCATTTCTATTAACAACTGTGTAAGATAGATACGCCATTATGCGCTTGATGGGATATGTCCCCCATGATATGATGGGGGCGTCCGCGCGTTCGATGCATAACGTCGATCGTAGACTCACGTTGCGGAGGAAAATCATGGTTGCCCCGACTGTCCTCAAAGAACTCACTTACCAGGACCGCCTGGATGCTTTGCGCGAGACCAAGATACGACATACCCGGGAGAAACAAGAGGTCGTCGGCTCGATGAACCACGACGACTGGGCCCTTATCTTGCCTCCTCCCGAGTATCGTGAGATCGTCGAGACGATCAGTACCTCAGGAATGCCCGTCACCGATGTGCTCATCAAGGGATTCGAGCCCGTGCCCAACCACCCCTCCGGCGGCTTTTTCGGCCCCAAGGCGGTGGGTGAGAATTTCCGCGCGCTGCTGGAATCACACCCCACCTACGTGGATCCCATGGGCTCCCTGGCCGGCGCGTATATGGTCAACTTTAACTCGTATCGTAAGGAGCGCTGGCACCCTGATTTCGACTATTCTCATCTACACGATGAGCAGAACAAGTATCAGCTGATCACCGGCATCGGCGCTTCTCAGCACTTTTGTCAGGATTTGGAGATTGGCCTGCGCCTGGGCTATGGCGGGCTTTTGAACAAGATCCGTCATTATCGTAGAGTGAATCCCGAGAAAGGGGATTTTTACGACGGCCTCGAGGCCGTCGTGCTGGGCATACAGAACTGGATTCGACGCACCGCCGAGGCCGCCCGCAAGATGGCCGCCACCGAGCCCAATCGGCAACTGCGCCAGAATCTGGAAGAGATGGCTGAGATAAACGCGCGACTGGTGAGCGAGCCCCCTCGCACCTTTCGTGAGGCCTGTCAGTGGATCGTGTGGTACCAGATGACTGCGCGCATGTTCAACGGCAGTGGCTCGTTGGGCCGTCTGGATGTGTTGCTGACGCCCTTTTACGAACGGGATATCGTCGCCGGCATCCTCGACGACGATGAGGCGATCTTTCATATCGCCAATCTGTTGCTGCGCGATACGTCCTATATCCAGTTGGGCGGGCCGGGTCCTGACGGCGTGGATGTAACCAACCGCGTCTCCTATCTGGTGCTGGAGGCGTGCCATCAGCTGCGCATTCCGGCGAATGTGGGCGTGGCGGTGGGGCCGAACGTCGACCCCGGCCTGTTGCGCCGCGGCGTCGAGATCCTGTTCGAGGACAAGACCGGCATCCCCAAGTTCCTGGGGGTAGAGCGTACCGCTCAAGATTTCACCCGAAATGGTTATCCCATCGAGCTGGGCTGGCAACGCGCTTATTCGGGGTGTCACTGGTCGGGCATTCCCGGTCGCGAGTACACGCTGATGGATTGTGTCAAGATCAACTTTGGCGTCGTTTTTGATGTGGCGCTGCGCGACATGATGTCCACGCCCGATGTGACGCCCGGCGTTGATCTGCTCTGGGAGTACTATCTGCGGCATCTGCGACGGGCCATCGATGTGACCGCCGAGGGGCTGGATTTTCACCTGGAGCATATGCACCAGGTGTTCCCCGAGCTGGTGCTGGATCTGCTGTGCTACGGCCCCATCGAAAAGGGTGAGGATGCTTCACACGGCGGCGTCGAGTTCTACAATATGTGTATCGACGGCGCGGCGCTGGCGACGGTGGCCGATTCGTTTGCCGCCATCGAGCAGCGCATCGAAAATGAGGGGCTGCTGAGCTGGACGCAGTTGATGTACTATCTCGATACCGACTGGGCCGGCGCGGACGGCGAACGCGCCCGGCTGATGATGAAGAATATCCCCCGCTACGGGCAGGGGGGCACCCGCGCCGACGAGTGTGCGGTCCGCATCGGCAAGACGTTCGGCGACATGGTGGCCGAAAAGCCCACGCCGAACGGCCACCGGATGATCGGCGGCATCTTTTCCTGGGCCAACACCATCCCCATGGGCAAGACGCTGGGCGCCACGCCCAACGGCCGCCATGCCGGGGAGGCGATCTCGCACGGGGCCAATCCCGATCCGGGCTTTCGCCAGGATGGCGCTCCCAGCGCCATGGCGGTGGCCATTGCCGCCATTCAGCCCGGGTATGGCAACACGGCGCCCATGCAGCTCGATATGGACCCCGGCATCTCTCGGGAGGAGGGGGGCGTCGACCTGGTGGCGAATATGCTGCGTACCCATTTCAATCTGGGCGGCACGCAGATCAATATCAATGTGATGGATGCCGATCAGGTGCTGGAGGCGCACAAGGATCCGAGCAAATACCCGGACCTGGTGGTGCGCGTCACCGGGTTCAGCGCCTACTTTGCCAGCCTCTCGCAGGATTTCCGCCAGCTGGTGGTGGATCGCATCCTCTCTGGAATGTAGCATCGCCCGGTAACGCAAGAGGCCGGACACAACGTGTCCGGCCTCTTTTTTGCGCTCGATCCGTCTCTCGACGATCGGCAGAATCAAGCCGATCGGACGGCACGCCCCTCAAGAGCGACCTCAGTCGTCCAGAGCGTCGTCGGGCAGGCCGACGGGCAGCGCCGTGGGCTGGGTATAGTCGCTGATCAACTTGTAATGTTGCCCGCTTTCGGACGCATCCAGGAATCCCTGCATGGCGTCCAGCACATGATAGCCCTGCTCTCCGGTGGCGCGATGTGGCCGCCCTGCGAGAATGGCGTGGGCCATCTCGGCCACGCCGATGCCCCACTTGTTGCGGTCGGTATGACCGTGGGTGAGGGGAACATCCTCCCACTCCATCTTGCCCAGGCGACACAGACCCACCGGCCCGTCCAGGCTGTTGGGATCGGGCACGCCCAGCGTTCCCTCGGTGCCATAGATCTCGATGCGGGGCAACCGTGCCCGCCAGGCGGCAAACGTCGTGATGATGGTGCCTACCGCGCCGCTGTCGAACTCGATGGTACCGGTGACGTGGTCGGGCGTCTCGACGATGATCTTTTCGCCGTACTTGGGCTGGCTGGTGATGGTGCGTTCACCGATGAGGATCCTGGCCGAACCGGTGACGCGATTGATGCGCCCCATGAGGGTGGCCAGAGCCGTGAGATAGTAGGGGCCCATGTCGAACATGGGGCCGGCGCCGGTTTTGTAGTAATACGCAGGATCCGGATGCCAGCTTTCGTGGCCGCGGCTCATCATAAAGGCCGCGCAGGCTATCGGCTCGCCGATAGCGCCCTCGTCGATGAGCTTGCGGCAGGTCTGCAGGCCGCCGCCCAGGAAGGTGCCCGGTGCACAGCCCACGCGCACTCCTTTGGCCCTGGCGGCCGCCAGCACGCGGGCGCCTTCTTCACGGGTCACGGCCAGAGGTTTTTCGGTGTATACGTGTTTGCCCGCCTCGATGGCGGCCAGGTTTACGGCGGTGTGAGCCTGTGGCGTCGTGAGATTCACGACGATCTGAATCTCGGGATCGGCCAGCAGTTCCTCTACCGAGCAGGCCCGGGGAACATCAAACTCGTCGGCACGAGCCCTGGCCCTTTCCATATCGATGTCGGCGCAGGCGGCTACTTCGAGAATGCGAAAAAGCCTGGCCGTCCGCAGATAGGCGGCGCTGATATTGCCGCAGCCAACGATTCCGATCTTGACCGTGGTCATGGTTCCCCTACTCCCCTCGCATCATGATGTTGATGTTATGGTTCCGCGTCCCCATACAAGATGTCGGGGCTGCGGCATTACCCCTCGTAAAGTCGGGCCTGGAGCACCCGATTACGCAGGAATTCGTCCAGATCACCGTGTTCCTCCAGCAGGGTGACCAGCTCTTCATCGGCGATAAGGACCACATGGGGCTGGCCCTGGCGCCTCGCCTGTGAGATGGCCTCCTGATCTCCCTCTCGCGCGCCGGTGGCGATCACAAAGGCCAGTTGCGTGTCATCCTCTTCTGTCCGTTCGGCGATCTGCGCCACCAGCTCTGTCGCCGATGTGCGGGTCAAATCGCAGCATTCAACGCGCACGGCCGGACGATAGGTCTCCCAGTATTCTCCGGCCTCTTCATCGACCGATAGCATCACCCCGGTGCGATCTCTGTCCGCGTTCATCAGCGGATGGATAGAAAAGGCCGGCACCAGGGAGTATAGCGCGGCGACGAACGTTTGCCAGCTCTTGCCGCCGGTATAACGTCCCCGCTCGTCCAGCGCCTCGGCGCGCAGAGCGCGCAAACGGGCGTACATCTCGTCGCGTTCATCGAACAGCTCGTCGGCTGCGCTGCCCGCATATGTGTCACCGTCGGCCGTCTCAAAATAGGCGCGCAGGGCGCGTTCGTACAGGTGGTTGCGCACCGTGCAGGGCTGTGTCGGGCGAATGGCGCCGATCATCTCCAGAGAGGCCAGCACCGGATCGTTGCGACTGAAGGGAATCTTGCGGCCCTCTATCAGGATGCTGCGCAGGCGACGACGCTCCAGCGGGCGGCGCTGTAGTTCGTGGATGACGTGGCGGATGTTGTCGTCCTCGATGAGGATCTCTTCGGCTGCCCGCTCCACCTCACGCACCGAGACCTCGCTCACGGCATCCTCCTCCATGAGGGCGCACAGGCGATTGGTGAGATAGGGATGGCCGCCGGTCAGATCGTATATGGCATCCAGCGCCTCGGGCGCTACCGGCACGCCCAGGCTTTCGAACTGGCGCACGATCTTGGCCGTATCCTCACGATCGAAATCGCGCAGGTAGATCTTTTCGCAGATATTCAGTGGCGAACTGGTGCCAAACGTCAGTGTATAGAGATCCACCGCGCCGCTAAAGATGAACAGGTATTTGGCGAGCTGGTTGCTCAACCCACGCCCCTGGGTGAACAGGGTACGCAGCGTGTTGAAAAAGGTATCGGATACCTCGGGCGAGAGCGCGCCCACCTCGTCCATGAGCAGAATGATGCGCGACATGGGCACCCGATCGGCCACCTCGCGCAGGAACTCGAGCAGATCGACCGAGCTCTCCATCTGGCGCGCTTCGGGCGGCGTGAACTCGTCGCCCAGCAGGGCGCGCAGCTCGCTGACCAGTCGAAACGCGACAAAGCGGAAGCAGGCCCGAGCATCCTGAGCCGAGAGCACCGAGAGATCGATAAAGACACAGGCATATTGATCCTGCAACAGGCTCATCAACCGCAGCAGCAGGGTGGTCTTGCCCGTCTGGCGGGCGCTGAGAAAGGCCATATACTGGGTGACCGAAGGCTGTTGGGCGATGCGGAGCGCCCGACGCAATTCTCGCCGATCGACGATCAACTCTTCCTCTGCCGGTGAGAGCAGAGGGCCTCGTGTCTTGAAGTGGATGCCGCCGTCCTCCATCATGGCCGTCTCCTGATCCGGGGATGTGGCGGTGCGTGTCAGTTCATGGGTCGCCACAGGAGTCTGCCGGGGGCGTTTCTGCCTGGCGTCGATGGTACTGGTCCATAGCTGGCCGTTGACCGAGCGCAAAAAGAGCACGGGAGAGGCCCAGTCGTTGGGGTCAGAGCTGACGGCCGATGCGCCCAACCTTCCCTCGGACACACATTCATCGACCGATTTGCCCAGGGCCAGCGCTTTGTAGAACGACCGGCTGAAGCAGATGGCGGTGCGATCCTCCACCGGCCATTGCATGGCCACCACGGCGGGAATCTCGGCGCGTACCAGAGCCGGCGCCAATCCGGCCCAGGCCCCCTGGGCCGTCTGGCAGGCGTTGAGGACCACCAGGTTGGTGTGATACCGGCGGAACATGCGCGCCGCATCGGCCGCCGGTAACGGCGCCGAGCGCCCCTCTTCATCCTCCAGCGCTAGAAAGCCCAGATGCTTCTCCTCATCATATTCGGCATGACCGATAAAGTGGATGACATCGGGCGTGTGATCCAGCAGGGCAAGGTGGAGCTTTTCGTGGGTGGCGTTCTCGCACACCGAGAAGCAGACCTGGCCGGCGTCATCCAGCTCCATGAGGGCATCGTACAGGTAGCCCAACTCGTCCTCCCAATCCAGGCGGAGCTGGTCTCGGGGAGAGGCGATGGCCGCCAGAACCCGCAACGGGCCGGCCTGTCGCGGCGTGGGGGGGGCGGCGTGGAGCCGAACATAACGCACCAGCGAGACCATCGGGTCAAAGACCAAAAAGTCGCCACGCCGGGCGTCGTATAAAAGCTCCCAGGGCAACCGACCGAGGTCCCACGACTCGATGTGCAGACGCAGGCGCAAGCGGCGGTTTCGCTCTCGGGCGATCTGGTAGCTTTCATGCCAGAGGGTAAGGCTGCTCTGGTTCAGAGCGCTCTCGGCCAGAATACGTCCCAACTCGGCGGCCATAGCGGCCGAGCGGCCTCTACGCCCGGCATGCTGATCGATATCCAGATCCAGCTCAAAGTCGTAACGCTCGCTCTCGCCGGCGGGAGATTGTAGCACCTCGGCCACGCCGGTACGTTGAGTTGGGTTCCATTCGCCAAGACGCAGATCAAAGCTGAGGTAATCCATGCGTTTCTTTCCGCCGTCGAAAGGGCTTATTGTTTCAGTAAGGATCGTCCATCGCAGGCATTCGCCATTATAGGTTCAGAGCCTCTGCGGCGTCAACCCTGCCGCGCGGTACATTGGGGTATTTCGGCTCGCTTTGACCCCGAATTTACTTTTACACTATTGCCACAGCGGCCAAGTTACACTATAATGAGACAAGTCTTGTGCGCGGAAAGTGAACAAGTGGCCTCACCTCCCCATGTGTCGTTGGCTTTTCTTTCTGCCACATGCCCGACACGCGCCGCGCCAACGACCGGTGCGTATCTATTGAATGCTCTGCTCTGACCGTCCTGTATCTCTCTTCGGTTTTGCGGAGCGACGTCATCGTCGACTTATTGCAGCTCATCATTGTTTTATCGATACTCTATCTGCAAGGGGATTCCCCAAATGTCTACCGTTTACCGATGGTTGTGGATCGTCTGTTCGCTAGTCTCGCTCCTCGCCGGCCCTATGGTGTCGCGGGCGGATCCAGGTGACCGCACGATCCAACCCGAGATCATGGGGTCTGCCGGCCTGCCCGTCAGCCCGGTCGATGACTACCTGGTTCTACAGGCGACATCCTGGATCGATCGAACCGGCGCCTACTCGTATCTTCTCACCCTGATCAACCTCTCTTCCTGGGATATGGATTCACTCTATCTGCTGGATCGCTATTTCCCGGCCGATCCGGATGCCCCCGAGATCAATCACGAATGGCAGCCCTCGACGCTGCCGCCCGGCCGTGCGGCGTCCTATATCATGACATTTCCCGATGGGCCACTGGATGCGGGATGCCACCAGATCGAGCTGGCCCTTTCGGATGGCGGATGGGGCTCGATCCTGATGGACTGTGAGCCACCCGGCTCGACTCTGACGTGGCGCCTTCCGATGACGGACGAGATGATCTCCCTGCTTGAAGAGGCTCCGGTACTGACGTTGCCCGAGCCTGAGGGACCCAGCAAGCTGGGGCTGCATGTGACGGGCAACCGTTCCCCGATGATTATGGATTTCGTGCGTGAGGCCCGGCCGGCGGTCGTCGTCGCCGTGGGCGACCTGGGATGGCTGGCCGATGTCAAGGACGAGTCGCCCGACACGGTCTCCATCGGGCGCATGCCCGAGGGAGACCAATCCATCGAAGGGGATGCCCGGGCCAGGGCCCGCGCGTTCGTGAACGAGCACCTTCCGATCTATCAGGCGAATCCTGCGGTGGATTACTGGCTGGGCTGGAACGAGCCGGTCATCGCCGGCCCGGCGGAGATGGCCTGGTATGCCGAGTTCGAGGCCGAGCGTACCCGCCTGATGGACGAGATGGGCTTTAAGGTGGCGGTGGGCAACTTTTCTACCGGCACGCCCGAGGCCGACGAATTCGAGGCGTTTCTGCCCGCTATCGAGGTGGCGCTGGAGCACGACGGAATACTCTCGCTGCACGAGTATTCGGCGCCTACGATGCGCGACGGCGTGGGAATGGCCGTTCCCGGCATGGAAGAGGACTCAGAGGCCGGCGCGTTGCTCTTCCGTTACCGCTACTGGTACCGGTACATTCTGGCCGAGCACGATCTGCTCATTCCGCTGATAATCACTGAGACCGGCATCGACGGCGGCGTATTACCGGAACATGACCTGCTTGGCTGGCGCGATTTCACCGAGGAGGATCTGCCCGACGGATTACCCCACCAGACGGTGGATGACTACCTGGAGCAACTCGCCTGGTACGACGACGAATTGCGGCGAGATCCTCACGTGATCGGCTGTGCCATCTTTAACGCGGGAGACATCGATGGGAAATGGGCCAGCTTTGATGTCACCGATCTGTTGCCGGATCTGGCCCATATGATGTCGCTTGACGAGTAGGCGATCACCGGCCGCCGAGGGGAAAGATGCGATAAAAAGAGCGGGGCATACTGCCCCGCTCTTTTTCATGCGTTGCCTCGGAGAATTCTCCCCTGTCGCTCAACGTGGCCAGCGTCCGGCCAGGTCGGGCAAGTCGGGGAACGGGGCGTGGGGTTCGCTCTGATACCAGTAGGCCACCGACGAGATGTCGTCGGTGAGCGGCTCGAATTTTCGATTCAGCCACCAGCCCAAGGCCTGCACGGTTACCCGCAGATCGCTCTGAAAGCGGATGGGGTCCATGATGTGCCAGCGGTACAGGCCATGTTGGGGGACCTCGGTCGGCTCTTTACGGTAGAGCGGATAACCCAAAAAGGCGGTGGAGTAGGTTTCGCCGCCAAATCCCCAGGCTCCGCCGAAATAGTCCTCCGTGCCGGTGCCGCAGATGGTGGGGAACTCGGTATCTCCATCCATGTAGAACTTGATCTCGCCCTCGCCCCACCAGCCGTTAGAGAACTGGCTCCAGCCCAGTACCGTGCCCACATAGTGCCCCCGACCCCTGACGCCGTCCAACAGCGTATGCTCGGGGCGTTCCCGCGTCGTCATACTGCGACGCCACTGTGCGTGGAGATAGGCCGCCTCATCGGGCACCTCTCCCAGAGCATAGGTGATCTGATAAAAGAAGCCGCTGATCGGTTCCCAATACTCGTTCTCTATAGTGATGCGCGCATGGCGGCGAAAGGGTAACGGCCAGTAGCTGTTGAACCCACCCACGGGATTCACGGCGATGGGCAGCGAGGCCACGTTGTAGCGCAGCCCATGAACATTGGCGAAAAAGTCGCCCAACGGCACCTCTACCGAGGGGGTCTCTTCATCATCCCAGTACATACGCAACACGCACGACCGATAGGCCTCCGGGCGAACGGTGATCCAGATATGCTGGATGACGGCCGGCCCTTCGATATCGGCCAGGGTGGTGGTGCTGCCGGGCTCCAGAGTAATGCAGGGGCGCACTTTCCAGCCCTGGCCCAACAGCGAGGCGGCGCTGGCGGCGTCGGGCGTCTCCCGGGCGCCCCCGGCAACCACGCCGGTGGGATTCTCTGCCGAGATGGAACGTGTTACCGCATTCGAGAGCATCGGAACGTTGCCCAGACCGAGGTTCAAGCCAAACAGCGAGCTCATATGCCCTCCTTTGTCGCTATGATCTGCGGCCCGACGATATCACGGCGGATTCTAGCACAGATGAGGGCGCCACTCAACGGGATTCCAGTCGACGGCAGGGCTGTAAGTCGTAAAACAACCCCCTTCCGAAGGGGTAGATAGAGACCCTCGGAAGGGGATACCGAACCATGACGCCGCCCTGATCCGACGGGCAATGGAGTGGGGGACGGTCTGCTATGCTCTTCGGGTAAGGGGGAACAGGTGGTTATCCTCTGCAGAGACGCTGCGCAGCTTGAGGATGATCCAGAGGCTGAGCACTGCCAGCAGCGTGTTGGCGATCTCGGCCAGCGTAAAGCCGGAGAGACGCGCCAGCCCGGGGACGATCACCGCCACAGAGGTGTGGTATAGCACGGCAAAGCCAAACCAGCGCTTTTGCCGCGAGGAGAGGCTTTGCATCACCAATAGCGACCAGGCCACCTGATGAATCAGCATGAGCATGCGCTCGAATGCGACCACCAGAGGCTGTATCCAGCTGGTGTTCAGAATCGAGTAGAGAATCTCTTGCAGCGCCGGCGTGGCCTCGGCGCCCAGCGATTGCAGCACCAAGTCGATATCCAGGCGGCTCAACATAATATAAGCCAGCAGATTGATAAAGGTAAGCCCGGCGATGAGGAACAGCGTCTCGACGGAGCCATGCCCCAACCCGTACATCACGCCGTTGCGCCAGGTCAGCCGGAAGGAGCCTCGGGGAAACAGGTAATGAAAGCCGATCCAGCGGCCGGCCTCTTCCACCAGGCTGGTGACGAGAGCCAGCATCAGCAGCCAGACGAACGAGCCCGTCGCACTGGTGATGCGCTCGCTAAAGGCCACATCCAGATAGACACTCAAGGGTAGCCAGGAAAAGATCTGAAAAAGGGCGAATATGATCCCGCCATAGATGAACAACTGCCAGGAGGCGTCGGTGCGGCGACGATAGTACAGCGTAACGGCCAGAGGAACCCCCACTTGCAGAAGAAGGGACATGATAAATGCGATGATGGTGCCGATATTCAAGCCTGCTCCCCCTCGGTGTGGCTAAACGTATCGCCGGGTAGGCGGTGCGCTGCACAGATCATTGCCTCATTATAGGGCAGCCGCCTGATGTGACAAGTCGATGCCGGTATGAGATCGGCTCCGCCAAAGTCACAACCTTCCGAAGGTCTACGCCAGGAGTGAACGATTCGTGAGGAAAGCACACGATTTCCATTCGCCACCTTCAGAAGGTGGTTGCCGAAGAACGCCGCTGCGGTTGACACCCCGATTAGCGGGCGCTATAATGGTATGGAATCCGCAAGAACGTGCATTTCGCCCTCCTATACTGCTCTGGCAGTCACCTACTTTGACTCTACCGCATGACCCTTCTGTCGTGCCCCCGTTTTTGCATGCCGTCGTCCCAATTCGTCCTCGCTGCGCTGCTTTTCATTGACCATTACTATTTCATCGCGTGCATCACGTATCCGGCATAGCCGGTCGGCACGTTCTGGATGGAAGAACCAGTCAGTGAAAGGAGTAAAGATGGAGAAGAGATTGGCGGCCCTGTTTAGTGTGTTGCTGGTCGCCGTGCTCGTGTTGTCGGCCTGCGCCGCAGCCGAGCCCGCACCGGGAGATGAGACGCCGGAAGCCCCGGCAGGAGAGGTGACTCCGGCTGAAACGCCGGGAGAGCCTGCTGAAACGCCGGAAGAACCTGCTGAAACACCCGGCGAAACCCCGATGGCCGATGAGACGCCAGAGGCGACCCCGACGACGGGTGATGGCGAGGCTGCGGGAGAGGGAGAGTTCGAAGGTGAGCGGGTGAGCGTCCTGGCTGTGTGGGGCGGCGCCGAACTGGAGAGCTTTCGTGCCATGGTGGCCCCGTGGGAGGAGCGTACCGGCGCGGTGATGGATTACGAAGGCACCCGCGACATAAACGCCGTACTCATCACCCGTATCGAGGGGGGCAACCCTCCTGATATCGCCGGTGTGCCCGGCCCCGGCCAGCTCATCGAGTTTGCCCAGCAGGGGCAGATGATTCCGTTGAGCGATTTCATGGATGTGGATCAGCTTGCCGAGCGGTACGACCGGTCGTGGCTTGACCTGGCCAGCTTTGAAGATGAGCTCTATGGCATCTTTATGAAATCCACAGTCAAGAGCCTGGTCTGGTATCGCCCCGATGTCTTTGAAGAGGCCGGCTATGAAGTCCCCCAGACTTGGGATGAGATGATCGCTCTGTCGGATCAGATCATAGCCGACGGCGGCACACCCTGGTGCATCGGTCTGGAAGCCGGTGCGGCCACCGGTTGGCCGGCCACCGACTGGATCGAGGACATTATGCTGCGCAGTGCCGGTCCCGATGTGTACGACCAGTGGTGGCGACACGAAATCCCCTGGACCGACGAGTCGATCCAGAACGCCTGGGAGATGTTTGGCACCATCGCCACCAATGAACAGTATGTGGAGGGGGGCACCGTCAACGTGCTGGCCACCAACTTTGGCGAATCGCCATACCCGATGTTCGAAGACCCGCCCGGCTGCTACATGCACCGCCAGGCGTCGTTCATCACCGACTTTATCCAGGAGCAGTTCCCCGACCTGGAGCCCGGCGTCGACTATACCTTCTTCCCCTTCCCCGAGATCGATCCAGAGTTTGGCGTGCCGGCGCTGAGCGCGGGTGACCTCATCGGCATGTTCAACGATACGCCCGCAGCCCGTTCGTTGATGGAGTGGCTGGCCTCGGCAGAGGCGCAAACGATCTGGGCCGAGCGCGGCGGGTTCCTTTCGGCGAACAATGAAGTAAGCCCCGACGTCTACCCCGACGATATCCATCGGCAGATGGCCGAGATCCTGCAAGAGGCCGAGGTGGTGCGTTTCGACGCCTCGGACCTGATGCCCACTGCCGTCAACGATGCCTTCCTGGGTGGTGTGCTGGAGTATATCCAGAACCCCGACACCCTGCCGACCATCCTTCAGAATATCGACCAGGCGGCACAGCAGGCCGAGCAGGAAGAGGGAACTCAGACCGGACAATAGCCGATACAGTTTGAACAGAGGGGCTGTTCCGTCCCGACGGCCCGGCTGCCGGGGTGTTCAGCCCCTCACAGTCATCGGCGAGCTGTGTCGCCGATAAGATAAGGAGTTTCTGTGGCCAGAGTAGCGATTAACGGATTGGGCCGGATCGGGCGGGCCGCCTTCAAGATCGTGCTGGATACCCCCGAACTGGATCTGGTGGCCGCTAACGATGTGATCCCGATAGAAAACATCGCTTACCTTTTGCAGTACGATACCGTCTACGGTCGCTATGAGCGAGAGGTCGGGGTCGATGGGAATCATCTGGTGGTCGATGGGCGTTCCATCCCTGTGTATTCGGAAAAAGATCCGGCGCAGCTTCCCTGGGGCGATCTGGACATCGACGTTGTGTTCGAATGCACGGGATTATTTACCCGGGCGGAAGAGATGCGCAAGCATCTGCAAGCCGGGGCCCGCACCGTCATCCTCTCGGCGCCTGTCAAGAGCTCCGAGGAGCGGTCGGACGAGCCCGACGTCATCACCGTCGTCCACGGTGTCAACTCGCCCGAGGGGGACGTGCGCATGATCTCTTGTGCAAGCTGTACCACCAACGCCATCACGCCGGTGGTCGAGATTATGGGGCGGCGTATCGGCGTTCGCAAGGCGATCATGACCACAGTGCATGCGTATACCTCATCGCAAAAGCTCGTGGACGGCCCCAGCAAGGATATGCGTCGTGGGCGGGCCGGAGCGGCCAACCTGGTGCCGACTTCTACAGGTGCCGCCATCGCCACTACCAAGGTGCTCACCGACTATCAAGGGCTCTTTGACGGCGTGGCCATCCGCGCGCCGGTGCCCTCGGGTTCGATCGCCGATATCACCTTTGCCACCGAACGCCCCACCAGCGTGGAAGAGGTGAACGAGATATTTCGCCAGGAAGCCGAATCGGATCGGTATGGCGATGTGGTGTCGGCCGTCGAGGCGCCGCTGGTCTCTTCGGACATTATTCGCAACCCTCATGCCGCCATCATCGACCTGGAGATGACTCAGGTGGTGGACGGAGATCTGGTCAAGGTGATGAGCTGGTATGATAACGAGTGGGGCTTTACGGCTCAGATGGTGCGTGAGGCGGTAGAGGTCGTTCAGCGAATGGAGCCGACACCCGCCTGAGACGGCGGCTCTATCGTTTATCAGAACTCGGTCCAGCAGGGCAGGTCTCGAACGAGCATTATCGGAAGGAGAACGTCATGCGCCGAGCAAGTCTTTTGCCCTGGCTGTACATAGCGCCTGCGCTCGTATTCCTCGGGCTCTTTTTGATCTACCCTTCTCTGGACACGATTCGGCTGAGCCTGATGGATGCCCGATCGCAGCGTTTCGTCGGCCTGGATAATTATATCTATGCCTTTACTACCCGGGAGATGCTGATCTCGTTTCGCAACAACTTTGTCCTCTGGCTGCCCTTTGCCACATCATTCACCGTAGCCGGTGGGCTGATTATCGCCGTGCTGGTGGATCGCGTTCGGTACGAACCGCTGGCCAAAGCGGCGATCTTTTTGCCCCAGGCCATCTCATTCGTGGGTGCCGGCGTGATCTGGCGCTTTGTCTACGATCACCGCCCGCAGCTCGGGCTGTTGAACGCTATACTGACCGGTATCTCGGATACGTCACCTCGTGGCTGGCTGTCGAACCCTCGATACGCCACATTCGCCCTGATCGTTGTCTTTATCTGGATGTGGACCGGGTTCGCCATGATCATCTTTTCCGCGGCGATCAAGGGGATTCCGCGCGAGATCATCGAGGCGGCACAGAGTGACGGCGCCAATGAATGGCAGATCTTTTGGTACGTCCGCGTACCGATGATCCAGTCTACCATCGGCGTTGTCACCACGACGATGATCATCTTTGTACTAAAAGTCTTTGATCTGGTGTATGTGATGACGGCCGGACGCTACGAGACCAACGTCATCGCCAATCAGATGTATCGCGAGCTGTTCGTCAACCGACAGAACGGTCGGGCCGCCGCTATCTCTGTGGTGCTGCTGGTGACCATCGTGCCGGTGATGCTGGTGAACATTCAGCGTTTTCGCGAACAGGAGGCCCTGCGATGAGCCCACTACGCAAGCTGCTCTCCAAAATCCCCCTGCATCTGGTGATTATCACCATCGCTCTGGTGTGGATGACTCCTTCGGTGGGGGTGCTCATCAACTCGTTTCGCGCCCCGATAGCCATCCGCGGCACCGGCTGGTGGACGGTCTTTACCACACCCTTTGACTTTACCCAATGGACTCTGGAGAACTATGAACGGGTCATTACGGCGGAAGGGTTGGGCAACGCCTTTCGCAATAGTCTGTATATCTCGATTCCGGCGACGCTACTCCCCATCGCCATCGCCTCCTTTGCCGCCTATGCGCTGGCCTGGATGGATTTTCGTGGGCGGCAGTTCATCTTTTCCGTGATTGTAGGGCTGCTGGTGGTGCCCCTGCAGATGACCTTTATCCCCGTGCTGACCATGTTCTCACGTGCAGGCATTTCGGGTACTTTTTGGGCGATCTGGGCGGCACATACCGGCTACGGCCTGCCCTTTTCCATCTATCTGCTGCGCAACTTTTTCGGGTCGTTACCCGGTGACCTGTTCGATTCGGCCTATCTGGACGGCGCTTCGCCCCTGACGGCCTTTTTCCGGCTGGCGCTGCCCCTGTCGGTGCCTTCGCTGGCCTCACTGGCCATCTTTCAATTCCTGTGGGTGTGGAACGATCTGCTGGTGGCACTGATCTATCTGGGGGGCACGCCACGCGTGGCTCCGTTGACGGTGCGTGTCGCCAACCTGGTCAACTCACTCGGCGCCGACTGGCACCTGTTACCGGCCGCGGCGTTCATCTCGATGATTCTGCCGCTGGGGGTGTTTTTCTCGCTACAACGGTTCTTTGTGCGCGGCATCCTGGCCGGCTCGATCAAGGGATGACGGGCCTGCTGATTGTGTGGATCGAGAGCATGTAGAAAGGGAGCGATATGCTACAATGCGAGGAGCTGCGTGTCGGGCATATTCTCGTATGCGAAGACTGTGGCCTGCAGCTTCAGGTCACCCGGGGATGTACGGAATGCGATCCGGATGACCCTGCTTGTGGCTGCGAGGAGGGCTGCACGTTCGAGTGCTGTGGAAGCCCCCTCACGTTGAGATCGATGAGTTGAACGACTCTGGGACGGGGCGCTTTGGTACGGGCGCCCCGTCCCTTTTTTGTGAGCCCGGTTTTGAGATGCGAGCCGCCCCGATTATGATGGTTGGGTGCGACTGGTGAGATTCGGCATGATACACTGAAAGAGCCATTCAGGTGACACAACCTCTGATTCCCGGCATAGATATGCGGTATCGTATTCAGCGGCACGGGCAGCTCGTCTATGAGATGCCGCATTATACAACTCTGGGCGATTGGGAGGCGCGGGCCCACTATCTGCGCGAGCATCTCCTTGCCGTGTTGGGGCTCTATCCTCTGCCCGAACGTGACGCGCCGTGCTTGCAGGTGACCCGACGACAAGAATGCGACGGTTATACCGTCGAGAACGTCTATTTCGAAAGCCTGCCGGGCTTTTATTGTACCGGCAACCTCTTTCGCCCACTCGATCCTCAGGCGCCCTGTCCGGCGGTGCTCAATCTCCACGGGCATTGGGAAAGGGGACGCCTGGAGCATAGCGCGTTGGTCTCGGTGCAGGCCCGGTGCATCGCTTTTGCCCGTATGGGGATGGTGGCCCTGGCCTGTGACATGGTGGGCTATAACGACAGTCTGCAGGTGATGCACCATCATTTCGCCTCGCGTCGCGGGGCGCTGTGGGGCATCTCTCTCATGGCGCTGCAAACATGGAATGCGATTCGCGCGATCGACCTGCTGCAGAGCATGGACGAAGTGGATTCATCGCACATCGGCTGTACCGGCGCTTCCGGGGGCGGCACTCAGACGTTCATGCTGGCCGCGGTGGACGAGCGCGTGGGCGTGCTGGCCCCGGTGAACATGATCTCGGCGCACTTTCAGGGGGGCTGCGTCTGCGAGAACGCCCCCGGCCTGCGTACCCGGACGCATAATGTCGAGATCGCGGCGCTGGCCGCACCGCGTCCCATGTTGATGGTCTCGGCCACCGGAGACTGGACGGTCAATACGCCCGAGGTTGAGTATCCGGCCGTTCGCGAGATCTATCGCCTGTACGACGCCGACGATCGGCTGGCGTGGGCGCAGGTCGACGCGCCGCACAATTACAACTCTGAGAGCCGTATGCACGTGTACCGCTGGTTTGCCCGCTGGCTTTTGGGGGATGAGGCGCCTGCCGCCGATCCGGAGCGCGGGGGAGATATCGGCGCCTGCTCTACAGAGAGCCTGCGCGTGTTCCCCTCTGCAGCCCTTCCTGAGGGGGCGCCGGTGGGGCCGGCCCTGGAGCGTACGCTGGGCGACCATGCTCGGGCGCGGTTGCAGAGTATGCCTGTCGATGCCTGTGCGAACCCCTCTGAGTGGCACGAGGTGATCCGTCGACGATGGGGGCATATCCTGGACGTGGAGGTGCCTCAGCCCGCCGACGTGTTGTCGCAAGAACATCCCGGGGGTGACTTGCCCGAGTGGTCATATCGGGATGTGATTTTGGGGCGGCGCGGCCAGGGCGATTTCGTCAGGGGCACTCTGTATCGACCGGTGCGACGCCGTTCCGAGCGCCCCGTTCTGATGGTGCACGGCGTCGGGCGGGGGGGGTTTTATGATGCTCTGGCCCGGCCCGATGAACGGCTGCGGGCCGTTCTGGCACTGGGGCATGACGCATTCGTCATCGATCCATTTTATACCGGCACGGTTCCTGAGGGCATCGCCTACCGGCCACCGCAGGATTGGTTCGATCTCACCTACAATGCGCCTCTGGTCGGGCATCGGGTGCAGGATATCCTCACGGCGCTGGCCTGGCTGCGTGGTCGGCCCGGCGCCGATGATCCGGCACTCGTCGGGATGGGAGGCGCCGGTGTATGGGCGCTTTGGGCGGCGGCTCTTGATTCGGCGACGGCCGCTCTGGCCGTCGATCTGGAGGGTGTGGCGCAGCGAGAGGATGATCCCTGGGTAGGGGATGAATTTGCGCCCGCATTGCGCGCCTATGGCGATGTGGCGGCCGCGGTCGCGGCGCTGTCGCCCCGTCCGGCGTGGTTGGCCGGAGCCGCCGGCCTGGATGAAGAGTGGAGGGATGCGGCCTATGCGTCTTGTGCGCCGTATACGATCTATCTGACCGACGATCCGCTGAACACGGCCGCCCTGGTGGCCTGGCTCACCGGCATGGCTCCATCGGAGAGTGAGCGTGTCAAGCGAACGGACACTGGCGATTAATCAGAACCTGAGCATTCCCCTAGATGAATTCGAATTTCGCTTCTCGCGCTCGAGCGGGCCGGGCGGACAGCACGTGAACCGTACGGCCAGCCGCGTCGAGTTGCTGTGGGATGTGGCCTCATCGCCCAGCCTGACCCCAGAACAGCGCACCCTGCTGATGCGCCGTCTGAGCTCTCAGATCGACAGCCGGGGCATTCTGCATCTGGTTTCGCAGTCGGAGCGCAGCCAGTGGCGCAATCGCGAAGAGGTGCTCTCACGCCTGGCGGCATTGGTCGCGCGTGCGCTCCATCGGCCGCGTCGGCGAGTGGCCACGGCACCCACTCGCGCATCGGTCGAGCGGAGGCTCGAAGCGAAAAAGCGACGCGGTCGAGTCAAGCGTAATCGCCGTCATATATCGAGCGACGATTGGTGATAGCCTGCGGAAAGGCGACGATATGACAACTCTGGTCGCATTTGCCAGTCTGCCCTTTGGATTGCGCGGCGGAACATATGAGGTCAACACCCCTGTTGGGCTTGTCCAAGTGCGCGTCTCGGACATGCATTTCCGGCCCTTTCTTACGGTTTCTGCGCGATCCGAGATGACACAGGATATACCCCCGATGGGAATTGGCGCAGGTTTTACGTCATATACATGGTACGATCACCCCTTTGTTTTGCGGACGATTTTCGGCCACGACATGGCGGCGCTGGGCTCCATCAACTCGGCGGCCACCGTGATAAGTCCGCTCCCCGATCAAATTCGCCTGGATGACGATCAAGCGCTGGATCTGGTCCGTGACGGCTTTGCCGAGTTGTCGCTGACGGCGCTGAATAATCTGGTGGCGGTGGTGCGGCATCTGGCCCATCTGCATCATGTAGTGGATCTGCAGCGGGACGATATCGACATTACCGTGCGGGCGGACGATGGCACCGTCTTGCTGGAGGATCCGCTACAGGACGAGCTGATCCAGAGAGAAGAAGCGCACAGCGAAATCTTTGATCTATTTCAAGAGTCCGCCGAGTGGTACGCCGAGTTGCAAGAAATTTTGCAAAGGGAGGAGCCGGTAGCTCTGGCCGATGAGTTGTTGATTGAGGCCGAGCGTGCTCTTTTGCAGCGTTTTCCAAGGCAAGCCATTGCAACCTGCTACACCGCGATCGAGGCGGGGATCTCGGCGCTGCTCACGTATGGGATGAAGCGGCAGGGGGTTTCTGACCGCGAGATCGCCCATAGCCTGACGGCGCGTAGCCTGCCTTACAAGCTGGATTCTCTGCTGCGCAAGTACACCGGCTTTAGCCTCAGGCATCACAACCGCACTCTGTGGCAACGCTTTGGCCAGTTGACGGAATGGCGCAATGATGTGGTGCATCGTGGCACGATACCCTCAGCGCACGAGGCCGACCTGGCGCTGCAAACGACGCGCCAGCTCCTGTCCTGGCTGGCGATGGTGCGCCAGCGGAACAGAGCATAATCTCGGGAAGATTCGCCATACTCCTCATGGAGAAGAGTTCGCAAGATTCTGACCGGGCATCTGGTAAGATGATTGCCCTATTTGAATTCCCAACATATAATGAAGAAGAGCTTGTATTTATCGAGCCGACTAGAACCTGCTGTACCCATTGATTCCCGAGGATCGAAGGAGAAAATGATGAATCAACTCATCCTCGTGGTGGATGACGACCATGATGTCGCCGAAACAATCGAGCGAGCTCTGCGACAGGCAGGAATGGAGTCGGTCGTGGCTTATCGCGGCGCCGATGCCCTGCATATCTCCCGACAGCGCCCCCCTGCGCTGGTTGTGCTGGATATTATGATGCCCGGCATGAGCGGCATCGAAGTCTGTCGACACATGCGTGCCAGCCCCGAGCTCGCGTCGATTCCTATCCTCTTTCTTACAGCTCGCGGCGAGATCGGCGATAAAATCGAGGGATTCGAGGCAGGCGCCGATGACTATTTGACCAAGCCGTTCGATCTGCGCGAGTTGACACTCCGCGTGCGTGCGCTTTTGCGCCGGGTACAGCGCAATAACAGCAATCAGCCCGTCGAACGGATCGAGGTCGGCTCCCTGATATTGAATTGCCGTACTTTTGAGATCAGCACACCCGATCGCACGGTCTTGTTGACGCCGGTCGAGTTCGAATTGATGCATTTTCTGATGAGTAGCCCTCGACAGATCTTTTCAGCCGACCAGCTATTGCAACAGGTGTGGGGGTATCCCCCCGGAACCGGGATGCCCGATCTGGTGCGGGTGCATATCAAGAACGTTCGCGACAAGATCGAACCCAATCCTGCTGAGCCGATCTATCTGAAAAACGTTCTCCGGCGGGGGTATATGGTCGATGAGGTGTTGCCGGAGGAGTAACCCTCCGGGCACTCTCGGGCCAGATAAGCCCCTGTGCCGTGTCGATATAACAAGAGCAAAATGCCAAAAGCAAAAATTCTCGTTGCCGAAGATGAACCTCTCGTGCGAGAGATGTGTCTGCGTTCGCTATGGACGGCAGGCTACAATGCGCTGGGCGTAAGCAACGGCCAGGAGGCCCTTGACCAGATACGCAGCGATTCGTTCGACGCCTTTGTGACCGACCTGCGCATGCCTCAAGTGAGCGGTCTGGACGCTTGCCGCGTGGCGCGTGAACTCGACCCCGATCTCGCCATCATCGTCATTACCGGCTACGGTACGATGGAATCGGCTATCGAAGCCCTCAAGCTGGGAGTGTTCGAGTTTCTGCTCAAGCCCTTTTCCCCCGATGAGTTGACCGATACGGTTGAGCGGGCTCTGTTCAAACAGCAACTGGCGCGCGAGAACGCCCGTCTCAATGCATTAATCCCCCTGTACGACCTGAGCCGCGTCTTTGTGAGTTCTGTCGATATGGCGGTGGTTCCGCGGCATGTGGTGCGTATTGCCCGGCAGGAGGTGGATGCGGATAGCGCCTCGCTGATGCTGCTGAATTCGGCAGGAGAATTGACCATCCATGCAGCGGAGGGCTTGCCGCCCGAGGTGGTCGCCAACACTCGTCGCCGCGCCGATGAGGGGGTCGCCGGCTACGTGCTTTCTACACGCCAGCCTCTCATTCTGCAGGGGGATGTCAAGAAGGATCCGCGCTTTGGTCCCTTTGAGCGCGAGATCGAGGTCGCCAGTGCCATCTCGGTGCCTGTCATACACAAGGATCAGGTGCTGGGTGTGCTGAACGTGGCCAAAACGCGGGAGGATACCCCCTTTACCGAAGCAGATATGGAGTTGCTGTCGGTGCTGGCCAGCCAGGCCGCGGTGGCCATCGAGAACGCACGTCTCTTTCAAGAGACCCAGGATGCCTATCGTCGGCTCGCCGAGTTGGATCATCTCAAGAGCGAGTTCATCTCTATCGCCGCCCACGAGTTGCGCGCTCCTCTCGCCATTTTGCTGGCCTATGCCAGCCTGATTCAGGACGAGGCCACCGGCTCGATGCGCGATCACCTGACGCAGGTCGTCGAATCGGCCATGCAACTCAAGTCCATCATCGACGAGATGGTGAGTCTGCGACGTATCGACACCGGTAATGCGCAGGTTTCGCTGACCGATGTGTCGGTCGTGGCCTCTGTCGAGACTGTGTTGCGTGAATTGAGGCCGCTGGCCGAGCGCAAATCGCTGCGGATTAGCACCGACTTTTCCGACGATCTACCGACGGTGTTTGCCGATGAGCAGGTGTTCTACCTGATTTTGACGAACCTGCTTTCCAACGCCATCAAATTTACATCTGCCGAGGGCGCCATTCATATTTCCGCCTATCGAGACGGAGAGAATGTGGTGGTGGCTGTGAGCGATACCGGCATCGGCATTCCACAGGAGGATCTGGAGCGCATATTCGAGCGCTTTTACCAGGTGGAGAAGTCGCTGCGGAGAGAACATGGGGGCA
>JBMNOI010000053.1:0-25409 GCA_050942995.1 Anaerolineae bacterium | reverse complement strand
ACCTGCCCGCCTCCCTCTTTGACCGCCTGGGCGACGTCGCCCATCAGCCCGACGTGGCAGCCGCCGAACACCAGCGAGTGCCCGCGTGCGGCGATCAGGGCACCCAATTCGCGCGCCGCCGCCACATGGGCCTCGTCTACCACTGCGCTGGAAGAGCAATACACACAGATGCGCATCTCGTCATCTCCATGGGGAGTCATCTGCGCCTGAGGATAAGAGATGGCGCGGCGGGTGTCAAAGGAACGATGAGCGAGTTTGTCCTTCTGTGTTTTGTGTTATAATCCCCGCCGTCGATGTAATGGGCCGTATACCACGTAAAAGGAGGCGTACCCTATGAAGACAACATGCTCTACTTCCCGGTTTGTGATGCGCCTCGCTGACCGCCTCTAGACGACACGGCATCCACCATCTATCTCGCGGCCGTGGGCGCATCGTCCCCGTGGCCGTTTTTTGTGCCCGGGAGCCGCTGGTTCATCGATTCCAATTCGATTCCGTAAGGAGAAACATGCTTGATATGCGTCATGTGACCGTGCGTCCTTACGATCCTGCCGACGGCGTGGCGGTACTGGCCCTGCAGCTGTGCTATGCCGCCCGTTACCCCGGTGCGCAGGTGGTGGGGCCGGATGTTTACGCTCACCCCGGCTTTGAGGGAGGGCGCAACATCCTCTGCGCTGTGGATGAGGCCGGCGTCCTGCGGGGTTATGCCCCCTTCTTTCCCGGCGCGGCGGATGCTGCTGCCGGCGCGGATATCCCCCACCGGTTGTGGGCCGCTCTCAAGACAGACCCCGACCTGCCTGTAGAGGCGGCCCGATCGGTCGCCGACGTTCTGTTAGAGGCTTTGCTGACCCGCGCCGCCGAGGTGACGGCCGCGTTGCCGCCCCGTCGCACCGAATTGACGCTGGAATGCGTCGCTACGGAGAAGCCGGCCATCGCTTACGCCCTTTCTCACGGCTTTGTCCATCGGGCCAGCGCCTATGCTATGACTCGTGATCTGGCCGAGCCGATCGACGTCGTGCCGGCGCCGGTCGGTATCGACGTGTGCGAGTGGAAGATGGCCTCGCCCGATGAGCGAGACGCCTACCTGAACGCGCGTAACGCCGCGTTTCCCGAATCGCCCTGGACGCGTGACGGGCTGGACTATTTCATGACCTCACCCCACTGGGCGGTGGGCACCACCTTTGCGGCGTTCGACGGGAGCTATCTGGTGGGCAACGTGATGGTCTACTGGGATCCGAATCGGGTCAGCGAACGGCGTGGCGGTTATACAGAAGAGATCTTTACTCTGGTGCCCTGGCGGGGGCGGGGCATCGCCCGCTGTCTTATCATCCGCGGACTGGAGTATCTACGCGCCCATGGTCTGCACGAGGCGCATCTACAGGTGCGGGCTACAAACGAGGGCGCATTGGGGTTATATACATCGCTGGGTTACCGTGTCATGTCCGAGACGTTGCACCTGGCGCGAGAGATATCGCCTCACTCCGTGCCTTCCCAAAGGTAGACGGGGAAGGTCGACCGGGGGCTCCTTTGAGCGGCCCATCGCCGATGAACCGGGGCGGGCAACGGGGCCTGCCTCCAACCCGGGAAAATTGCATTTAGAGACTGTACATCCGTATGGCTGCTTTTAGCCCTCATCCCGGCCCCTCCCCCACACGTGTGGGGGAGGGGCCGGGATGAGGGCTCAGTACTGAGCGAAATGGTTACCCTGCTCCCATCCTCTTTGATACCGATCCGGCACGAGGCTATAATGGGAGTGAGGATTCGGCCTGTATGTACGGAAGGAACGAGCATGACGGAGAACAGTTGCACGCCTCGAACCCCTGCCGATGGCGCCGTTCGCCTGACGGCCATGGCCAGGGCGGCCGGTTGAGGGGGCAAACGGGCGGCGACCGCCCTGGCGCGAGTTACGCGTCACCTCAACGATATATTTGACGAATCGCTTTATCCGGAGCTGCTGGTGGGCTTGACGGTAGCCGACGATGCCGCCGTCTGGAAGATGAGCGACGATCGGGCCATTATCTTTACCGCCGACTTTTTTACACCGGTGGTGGACGATCCCTATGACTATGGCGCCATCGCCGCGGCCAATGCGATGAGTGATATCTATGCCATGGGCGGACAGCCGTTTCTGGCGCTGAATCTGGCCGCGTTCCCTGCCGACCTGCCGGAAGAGATCATTATCGGCATCCTGCGGGGCAGCGGCGAAAAGGTGCGCGAGGCCGGCGCCATTGTCGCCGGTGGGCACACCATCGACGACGACGAGCCCAAGTTCGGTCTGGCCGTGCTGGGGTCGGTACATCCCGACCGGATGGGCACCAAGGCCGGCGCCCGGCCGGGCGACCTTCTGGTGCTGACCAAACCGCTGGGCAGCGGCATCGTCACCACGGCGTTCAAGGCGGACCAGGCCGAGGCGGAGCATATGGCCGAGGCCGTTCGCTGGATGAAGATGTTGAACCAGGCCGCCGCCGCCGCTCTGACCGACGCCGCGCCGGAGGGGCCGCTGCACGCCGTCACCGACATCACCGGCTTTGGCCTGCTGGGCCATGCCTGGGAGGTGGCGCTCAAGAGCGGTGTCAGCCTGCGCTTTCGCTTCGACGACCTGCCCTTCCATCCCGGCGCCTTGCGTTACGCCGATGAACTGCTTTTCCCCGGACTGGCCGGCAGCAACATGAGCGACTATGGCGTGCATGTGACCTTTGCCGAGCGGCTGGAGTACGAGATGCGCTTGCTCACATTCTGCCCCGAGACTTCGGGCGGGCTGCTGGTATCACTGTCCCCGGAACAGGCCGACGCCTACCTTACGCACCTGACCCGCCGGGGACAGCCCGGCTGGATCATCGGTGAAGTGTTGGAAGCCGGCGCCGATGGGCCGCGGATCAAAGTCACCTGAGGGCGTGCTGCGTGCGATCGTTGCTGGGCAGGCCGCCTCTTCGATGCTATAATCCGGGTGGCGTTTGGTGTATTTTATATCGATCGAGAGTAAAACGGCGCGGAACCTGACGAAGAGGTGTGGCGCGTGCCGTTGAGGGTGCCTTTTGTATCAGGACTTGGTGAGACATTCGCGCGTGACCCGCTCTGCAGGACGTTGGGTCGTCATCATATGGCGTATCGGCGTGTTGACCGTCCTTCTGGGCGTCGGCCTCGTCCTGGCGCTGCGATGGTGGACGGATCGGCAATATGGGCCGCTGATCTATTCCCCGGAGGATGTGCCGTCACGGCGGGTGGCCATCGTGTTCGGCGCCAGCGTGCTCCCCGACGGCCGTCTCAGCACGGTGCTGGCCGATCGTGTGCAGACCGGTGTGGACCTGTATCATGCCGGCAAGGTCGAAAAGCTGTTGATGACGGGCGATAACCGCTCGGTAGATTACAACGAGCCCGCCGCCATGCGCGCCTACGCCCGGTCTCGGGGGGTGCCGGCGGAGGACATTGTGCTGGACTATGCCGGGCAGCGCACATATGACAGTTGCTACCGGGCGATCCATATCTTTGGCGTGACCGACGCCATCCTGGTTTCACAGTCCTTTCACCTCGACCGTGCGCTGTTTATCGCTCATCGCCTGGGCCTCGATGCGGTCGCGGCGAGCGCCGATCATCATGAATATGCCGGCATCCGCTATTTTTGGTGGCGCGAGCTGTTGGCGACGGCGCTGGCCTGGTGGGAGGTGAGCGTGTCCCATCCCGATCTCATCATGGGGGAGCCCCTACCGATTTTCCCCGAAACGCATACTCCGGACCATGTTCACCATAACGCTTGACGGCTCCCGCTCCTGCGGTATAATAAACCGGTTGAGCGCATGTTCGATTCCACACCTCGTTTACCCATGACCGGGCCACCGAGCACACCCCCATATTTTCCGAGACGGAATCGACTATCCGTAAGCGACCTGCTTTGGGTTCGCACCGAGGGAATAGCCCCGGCCCGGCTCGTATGGGCCGGCGGTTTGGCGATGATTTCTGCTTGAGAAGGAGGAGACAGATGCAATATCGTAACTATGGCACGACCGGAATGCGTGTATCGGCCCTGGGGTTTGGCGCCATGCGTCTGCCCGCTACGTCCGACGGCACGTGCGATTATGAGCAGGCCGTCCCCATGCTCAAGCAGGGGCTGGATCTGGGCATTAACTATATCGATTCGGCCTGGGGCTACATCAACGGCACCAGCGAGGTGGCTGTGGGCAAGGCGATCAAGGGGTATCCCCGCGAGTCGCTGGTCATCGCCACCAAGATCCCCAGCAACGATATCGACGCCGATGAGTGGCGGCGCCGCTTGGAGACGCAGCTCGAGCGTTTCGATATGGACTATATCGACGTGATGCACATGCACGGCCTGACCTGGGAGGCGTTCAGTGAGCGCATCTCGAAAAAGGGTGGCTGCCTGGAGGCAGCGCAAAAGGCGGTGAGCGAAGGGCTGGTGCGCTTCCTGGCTTTTTCGTCGCACGACACGCCGGCCAATGTGGTCAAACTGGTCGAGACGGGCGAATTTCAGGGCGTGACGCTACAGTTCAATTTCCTCGATCAGCGCATGGCCGAGCCGCTGCGCATCGCTCACGAGCGTGGCCTGGGCACCATCATCATGGGGCCGGTAGCCGGTGGCCGCCTGAGCATGTGGGATCCGAAGGAATGGAGCGACCTGATTCCCGCATCGGTCAGCTCGACGCCCGACCTGGCCATTCGCTGGGTGCTCTCACATCCCATGGTGTCGGTGGCACTCTCGGGCATGAACACGCCCGAGATGATCACCGAGAACGTCGCCAGCGCCAGCCGACCCGAGCCGTTCAGCGCCGACGAGAAAGAGGCGGTGGATCGCCTGCTGACCAAATTACAGGACCTTTCGAACCTGTATTGCACCGGCTGCAACTATTGCATGCCCTGCCCGAACGGCGTCGAGATTCCGGGCAACTTCCTGCTCATGAACTATTATCAGGTCTATGGTCTGAAAGAGTTTGCCCGCGGCCAGTACGCCAACCTGAAAAAAGGCGAGAGTGTGTGGCTGCAGAACGTGCGTATCGAGGGCAAGGCGGCGGACGAGTGTGTGCAGTGTGGCCTTTGTGAGCCCAAATGCCCGCAGAACATCCACATCATCGATCAGCTTCAGCAGGTCGAGCAGATGCTGGGCGCATCCTGAGCGATGCAGCGGTGAGGAACGAACAACGGGGGAGCCAAACGGCTCCCCCGTTTCATTTCCGGATGAGGGCGCGTTCAGAACTCGTGCTCGAACATGCGGGCATAACTCTCGTAGCGGAGCGGCTCGATCTCGCCGCGTTCGACGGCGTCTTTGACGGCGCAGCCCGGCTCGTGCATGTGAGTGCAGGGCACAAAGCGGCATTCATTGAGGTAGGGGGCCATCTCGGGGAAAAAGGCCTCCAGTTGTTCCGGGTCGATATCCCAGAAGCGAAACTGGCGCAGCCCCGGCGTATCGGCCACATAGATGTCGGGCTCGGGCCGGAGCAGGCGCGATACCACCGTGGTGTGGCGGCCCCGATCGTGCACCTCGCTTACCTCGCCGACGCGCAGATCCAGCTCGGGCCACAGCGCGTTGAGCAGACTGGATTTGCCCACCCCCGATGGGCCGGTGAGCGCCGAGAGCTTGTTCCTCATCACCTCTCGCAACGCCTCCAACCCCTCGCCGCTCTCGGCGCTGGTGAGCAGGATCGAGTACCCGATGCGGTGATACATCTCGAGCAGGGTCAGCACCTCCTCATCCTCCAGGATGTCCACCTTGTTGATGACGATGAGGGCGGGCAGCTCGGCGGCCTCACAGGCGACGAGGTAGCGATCCAGCATGAATGGGTTCAGCGGCGGGCTGGCCGCCGAGAACACGATCAACACCTGATCGGGATTGGCTACGATGACCTGCTCGGTATCCGAGTAGGTGCCGGGGCGGGGCGGGGGCAGCCCGCGAGAAAGGACGCGCTCTCTCGGCAGCACATCCTCTATGATGCCATAGCCCTCTTCCGTCGCCGTCCAGATGACTCGATCGCCGATGACGACCAGGTCTGTTTCGCGCCGCTCCTTTTTCAGACGGCCACGGATGGTGCAATCCACCTCTCCGTCGTCCGTTTGTACATAGTAGTGGCCGCCGTGCGTACGCACGACCAGACCCTCGCGCTCATCCATGCCGTCGATGCAGAGGCTCCTTTCAAAAAGTCTACCACACCTGTGTAAAGCAGTGTAACATAAGCGGTAAAGCCGGTCAAAAGCCCAGCGATTGCAGAATGCGCCCGGCCGGGGTTTGACAGCCCATATCCCCGAGGCTATCATCATTCAAAGGGTGTTGTTTGATCTACAGGAGCGATCGATATGGATTGGCGCCACATCACGGCGGCGCGGCAGATTCTGGCCGATGAAGAGGGCGCCATCGTGCGAGACTGGGGCGGGCGAACGCCCATTGTGCTGGCCTATCCGCACAGCTATGCGGTGGGTATGTCCAGCCTGGCCGTGCACAGCCTGTATCGTCGGCTGAACGATCTGCCCGGCATGGTTTGTGAGCGCGCCTTTGCCTGGCTGGGGCGCAATCCTGCGTCGAGAAACGAACCGCTCGTCACTCTGGAGTCACAGCGCGCGCTGAACGAGGCCGCCGCGGTGGCCTTTTCCGTCTCGTTCGAGATGGATTACTTTTATGTGGTGGATATGCTTCGCCGGGCGCGCATTCCGGTTCTGGCCCAGGAGCGTGAGGAGGGTGATCCTCTGGTCATCATGGGCGGGCCCGCCGTTTCGGCCAACCCCGCACCCATGGCGCCCATCGCCGATGCCATCGTGATCGGCGAGGCCGAGCCGATTTTGGAGGGTCTGGCCGAATGCCTCCATATGGTCTGGGAAGGGACCCGGGCCGATATACTGGCCGCACTGGCCCGCCTGCCGGGGGTGTATGTGCCGGCGGTCAACGCCGGGCAGCCGGTACGGCGGCTGTGGGTGGCCGATCTGAACGATTATCCCGTCTCGTCGACCATTGTGGCGCCGCAGGCCGAGTTCGGCGACATGCACCTGATCGAGATCTCGCGAGGCTGCGGTCGCGGCTGTTGCTTTTGTCTGGCGGGATATTGGTACCGCCCGCGCCGCGAGTTGAGCCTGGATGTGGCCCTGGAGCAGGCCCGCGAGGGGCTGTGGCATCGCCACAAGGTGGGTTTGGTCGCCGCGGCGGTGTCCGATTACGGCCAGATCGACGAGCTGGTTACCGAATTGCGCGGCATGGGGGCCGATATCTCGGTCTCGTCGCTGCGGGTGCGGCCGCTTTCGCCGGTCCTGTTGCGCGCTCTGGCCGATAGCGGCTCGTTGTCGGTGACACTGGCTCCTGAGGCGGGTTCGGAGCGCCTGCGACGGGCGATCGCCAAAGGTGTCAGCTATGACGACATCATGTCTGCCGTCGAGATGGTGGCCGCTGAGAGATTCGGGTCGCTCAAGCTCTATTTCATGCTGGGGCTGCCCGGCGAAAGCGACGAGGATGTGGCCGACCTCGTGGCGCTGGTGGAGGATATCCGCGGCCTGTTTCGCCGGCAGGTGGTTGTGAATGTGACGCCCTTTGTGCCCAAGGCGCATACGCCGTTCCAGCGGGCGGCGGTGATGTCCGCCGAAATCGTCGATGCGCGGTTGGCGCAGGTGCGGGATGCCCTCAAGCGGCATCGAGTCGAGGTGCGCGCCGAGCCGGTGGCCGCCACGCGGGTGCAGGCGATTCTGGCGCGGGGCGATGAGCGGGTGGGGCACGTGCTGGCGGCGATGGAGCGACCTTCTTCGGGCCGCCTGATTCGGGCGCTGGCGCGACGGGGGATCGAGGCCGATGAGTATCTCGATGCCTATTCCGCCGATGAGGCGCTGCCCTGGGATTTCATCGATCTGCGTGCCGGGCCGACCGGAGCCCACGGCGTTGCGCTGTCCGTCGACGATATGCCGGACCCCGATGCATGTATCGAGCCGGAGGAAGAGACATGATCTGTGTTCGGCAGGGTGGACCGCCACGCTACCGATTCGAGACCTTTCCCGAAACCGGGCTGGTGCATGGCGCCTTTACCCGATTGGGCGGGTCGAGCTCCCGGCCCTATGCTTCGTTGAACGTCGGCTATACGGTGGACGATGATCCCGCTCGTGTGGCCGCCAATCTACAGGCCGTCTATGCCGCGATGGGCGTGGATGAAGGCGCCATCGTCAGCGGGCGACAGGTGCACGGCAACCGGGTCGCCGTGGCCGGGCCGGATGACGGCGGCCGCGTATTCGACGAGACGGACGCGCTGGTGACGGATTCGCCGGGCCTGTTGCTCTTGTTGCGACTGGCCGATTGTGCGCCGGTCTATCTGTACGACCCCGAGCGCCGTGTGGTGGGGCTGGCCCACGCCGGCTGGCGCGGCGCGGTGACACGCATCGCCTCGCGCACGGCTCAGACGATGATGACGACCTATGGCTGCCGCCCGGAAGAGATCATCGTCGGAGTAGGGCCGGCTATCGGTCCCTGCTGTTTCGAGGTGGGGCCCGAGGTCGTGGAGGCGTTCGAGGGCGAGTTTGGCGACGTGCCGGGGTTGATTACCCGCCGTCAGGCCAGCGGCAAAGGCTATGTGGATCTCGGCCTCGCCGTGGCCCGGCAACTGGCGGATGTGGGAGTGACACGGGTGGAGCAGGCCGGTATCTGCACCATGTGTCGCCGGGACGAGTTCTTTTCCCATCGCGGTGAGGGTGGGGTCACCGGGCGATTCGCCGCGGTGATCGGCCTCGAACGTACCTAGGCCGCCTATTTTACACGTCAGAGTAGTATCCGGGAGGCAACACAGCAATGGACGTCACAGCCGGATCCGGCACCATCGCCGAGAACCTGGCTCGGGTAGAGGCGCGCATCGAGGCTGCCTGCCGCCGTGCCGGCCGTCGTCGCGATGAGGTGACGCTGGTGGCGGTGAGCAAGACGCATACGCCCGCCGAGATCCTGGACGCCTACCGGTGTGGCGTGCGCCATTTGGGCGAAAACCGCGTAGAAGAGGCCGAGGAAAAGGTGCCGGCGCTGCGTGACGAGTGGCCGGGAGAGCCGCCCCGATGGCACTTTATCGGACATGTGCAGAGCCGCAAAGCGCGGCGGGTGGTCGCGGTGGCCGATATCGTCCATTCGGTGGATTCGGTGCGACTGGCCGGGCGGCTGGATCGCTATGCCGCAGAGGCGGGGCGTCGGCTGCCGGTGCTCGTTCAGATGAACGTTTCGGGCGAGGCGAGCAAAGGGGGCTTTTGCGCGTGGGACGACGCCCATCGTCGGGAGATGCTGGCGCAGATCGGGGCGCTGGCCGACCTGAAGCATCTGGAGGTGCGCGGGTTGATGACGATGGCCCCCATCGTGCCCGATCCGGAGGATGCCCGCCCGGTGTTTCGGGCGTTGGCGGCATTGCGCGATATGCTGCGCCGCGAGCTGCCCTACACCTCATGGGACGACCTGTCTATGGGGATGACGGATGATTTCGAGGTGGCTATCGAAGAGGGGGCCACGCTGGTACGCATCGGCCGGGCCATTTTTGGACCGAGACTGTAGGTGAGAGAGGACGCTGCCATGGATTCGTTGTCGAACATCAAGATTGCCTTCATCGGTGGGGGCGTCATGGCCGAAGCCTTTATGCGGGGTCTGCTGGGTCGTGGCGTGTCACCTCAACAGATCACCGTGGGCGAGCCGGTGCCTGCCCGACGCGATCAGCTTGCGCAGGCCCTGGGCGTCAGGGCGGTGGCGTCCAATTCCGAGGCGGCGGCCGATGCCGACGTTCTGGTGCTGGCCGTCAAGCCGCAAGTATTGGGGCGCGTGCTGGACGATCTGGCCGGGCGGGTGGCGGCCGAGACGCCGGTGCTCTCGATTGTGGCCGGCGCGCGCATTGCCACCATTCGAGCCGCCCTGGGTACGCCCATGGTGGTGCGTATCATGCCCAATACACCGGCCCAGGTGGGAGAGGGTATCTCGGTGTGGACGGCCACGCCCGAAACAGACGAGGCGCAGCGCGAGCGGGCGCGTGAGATGCTGGCCGCTCTGGGGCAAGAGGTGCAGGTTGACGGCGAGCACTATATCGACATGGCCACGGCGCTGAGCGGCTCTGGACCGGGCTATGTGTTTCTGTTCATCGAGGCGCTTGTCGATGCAGGCGTGCACATGGGCTTTAGCCGCCCTGTGGCCGAAAAGCTGGCCCTGCAGACGGTGCGCGGCGCGGTCGTCTATGCGCAGGAGAGCGGCGAGCATCTGGCGGTGCTGCGCAACAGGGTGACTTCGCCCGGCGGAACCACCGCCGAGGCGCTCTATGAACTTGAAAAAGGCGGGCTGCGGGCGCTGGTTGCGCGCGCCGTGTGGGTCGCTTATGAGAGGGCCCGAACCCTGGGCCGCTCGGAGGATCGATGAGAGTCTTTGTCTACTTTGTTTCTATACTGGCCCGCGTACTCTATTTCGCCATCCTGGCCCGGGTGATCGTCTCCTGGCTGCCTATCGATCGGAACAATGCCATCATTAGGGTGCTCTATGAAGTGACCGAGCCGATCCTGGGTCCCATCCGGCGGGTGTTGCCCTTTATGGGGGGCCTCGATCTCTCGCCGCTCATCGCCCTGATCGTCATTCAGGTGGCCGAGCGTGTGCTGATCGCCCTGGCCAGCGGCTTCTGAGATGTAAAAAGCGCCCCGGTTGATCCGGGGCGCTTTGTTGTTGGGGTAATGCGACGCGGGCTATCGCCCCCAGTGTGGGGCCTGTTCGATCATCTCATCCATCGTGATGTTGGTCCTCTCGCCCGTCTCCAGATCCAGCACAAAGATGTTCCAGCCGCCGTCGCGATTGGAGAAAAAGGCGATATGCTTGCCCCAGGGCGACCATGTCGGCCCGTGGGCGTTGGCAAAGCTATCGCGGCTCAGGTTCTGCACATCTGAACCGTCCGCATTGGCCACATAGAGCTCCATGTTCCCCTCACGATAGCTCTCCCACACCAGAAGCGTGCCATCGGACGACCAGGCCGGAGACTGGTCGGTGGCGCCGTCTCGCGTAAAGCGCGTCTGGTTGCTGCCGTCGGCGTTCATTGTATAGACCTCGAGGTTCCCATCCCGATCGGAGACAAAGGCGATGTGGCTGCCGTCGGGCGACCAGGCCGGGCTATAATCGGCGGCGTCGTTCTCGGTGAGGCGGCGCACGTTCGAGCCGTTGGCGTCCATCACATAGATATCCCAATTCCCCTCGCGGAAGGAGGAAAAGGCGATGCGCCGCCCGTCGGGCGACCAAGCCGGCGTCCAATCCTCCGCATCATGCCGCGTGAGGTTTTGCGGGTTCGAGCCGCTGGCGCTCATGACATAGATCTCGCGGTTGCCGTCTCGATCGGAGACAAAGGCGATGCGCCGCCCGTCGGGCGACCAGACCGGCGCCATGTTGTTGCTCTCGTCCTCTGTCAGCCGTTGACGTTCCGAGCCATCGGCCCGCATGACATAGATATCCCATGGATCATCGGCCGTCTCTCGGGCCATATAGGCGATACGCCCCGGCAAGGTGCCTTCGGGAGCGGGGGGCAGATCACCGACCAGAGCTGAGGCGCCTGCAGCCAGGGTGGGCTCGCCGATCCAAGTGATCTGATTGGGTCGGGTGCGCCAGACATAGGCGATTCCCACCACCAGCAAACCGGCGACCAGCCACAAAAGCAGCCCGACCCAGTCTACATGTCGGGCGCGGCGGGTGGGCACGCGCCGCACGCGAGAACGCCGATAGCGCTGCGCCTGGCGCACCACATCCAGCGTGTTGTGATTCTGTCGCACCCACAGGCGATAGAGGGCGTTGCGGAAGCGATAGGTATCCCCACCCAATTGCTCGAATATGTCGCGGGCGCTCAGTTCATCCATCGCCCGGACGATATCCTCTCGGGGGATCTGGATGCGCAGGCGGGCCAGGTAACGCAGGGCATCGTCTGCCGAGCCCACTCCGTGATGGCCGACCATCTCGGCAAAGGCACACATGGTGATGCGTGCCGCGGGATCGCTCTGATCCCACGCCTCCTGGAACCAGGGCGCTCCCAACGCGGCGGTTCGATCGACGGCCAGGTCGACCTCGGGCATGCCCACCCAGCCGTTTCGGGCGCGGGCGTCGAACAGCGTCCTCCCGAAGACCTGCACAAAGTAGGGTTCGCCACCCGAGAGGTTGTGGATGCGTCGGATGGCGTCGTATTCGTAGGTGAGCCGGCCGCGCGCCGGCACGGTGAGGATCTCTTCGACCTCGGATTCGCGCAGTGGGCCCAACCCGATGGCGGGTAGACCGGCCAGATCGGCATCGGTCAGGTCGGGGAATCCCTCGACGACCAAAAGGATGGCCAGGTTCTGCGCCTGGCGCAACGCCGACTTGAGCGTGTTCAGAGCCTGTGACCAATGGCGGTCGTCGACCATGTCGGCGGCGGGGATGCCGTCCAGACACACCAGCACGGCGTCATCACCCAGCGACGCAGAGGTCGAGACGATATAGTCAGATGCCATCGTCTCGGGCGTGCTGCGGTAGAATTCGCGATCGGGATCGGGCTGTCCGGTGGCCCGGGCAATGCCCAGCATGACCCGCCATAGCGGGTCCGCCTCATCATCCCCCAGCGAATCCCAGGCTACGGGCTGAATCGCATAACGGGTGGCCAGTCGCAGGGTGAGTTGATTGATGAACGACGTCTTGCCGATGCCGCGTTTGCCGTATAGCAGCATCAACTTGCGGCCACCGGAGAGGAACTCGTTCAGTCGGCTAAAAGCAGCCTCACGACCAAAGAAAAGGTCCTGGTCCGTTAACGGGCGATCGACGATATAAGGGTTCTTCAACGGCGGATCTCCGTTGGTGTAATCGTAGTATCTCGGGGCGCAGACGGCGATACGACGGCGCACGACAAAGCGGTCGAATCAGTGCATCTCCTCGAACAGGATTCGCCCGCACCCCTCACAGGTGACGACGCTCTCGCCAGAGTGCACCATTCGGATCTTGTGCGAGGGGACCGTCACCCGACAGGTCTGGCAGGTTCCCTCTTTCATCGGCGCGAGGGCGATGCCGCCCTTTTTGGCGCGCAACTCGTCATACAGGGCCAGTTCGGCGCGGCCCAGAGCCGCGCGAATCTCATCGCGACGGCGTTGTAGCGCTTGAAGGCGCGCGTGCAGCTCTCGATACCGGGTCACGAGTGCTTCGTGCTCCCCTGCCCACCATGCCTCATAGTCGCGCAGCGCCTGTCGGCCGCTCTCGGTGGCCTCTTGCAGGGCATCTATACGCGACATGGTGTCGAGGGCCTGCTCTTCCAGCCTGGAGATGCGCTGGCGCAGCACTTCAGCATCCTGACGCAGAGCCTCCAGCTCACGGGGCGAACTGATCCTCCCGCTATACAGCTCGCTGTCGGTCTGACGTAGACGCTCCTGCAGTCCCTCCATCTCGAGCTCGATATCTCGCAGGCTGTTGCGTGTGGCGGTCTGCTCCTCTTCGCGCTGTGTCTGTGCGTCGCGCATGGCCTGCAAATTGGACTGGTCGGCGATCTGCCGACGCACCGTCTGATAAAGGCGACCCTTTTCGACCCACTCCTGGTCGATCTCCTGTAGCTCATGAAGCGTCTGTAGCAGAGTCATCGGCCTGACCTCCCCACAATAGAGCCGTTGGGACGGCACGGCCGCCCGTCAAGCAGAGGGCAGTATATCACAGCGAAAGGGGTGCGGCAAGTTGTGATCGTTCCGACAGGGCTTGTTGCGATTTGGGCGAATTGGCTCTGGATCTATTCCGCTTGACGTGGCGTGGCCTCGCTTTCATAATGCGGCCGGTGACGTTCGATCCATCAAAGCCGGGAGTGATCTCATGCTATCTACACGATTTCTGCCCGCCAGCATCCCCGAGACTCAGGGGATTCCATCGTCGGCTATTGCGACGTTTATTCAGGAGATCGAGTCTCGCGCTCTGAATCTGCACAGCCTCATGCTTGTGCGCCATGGTCATGTGGTGGCGGCCGGGTGGTGGGCCCCCTATGGCCGCCGTCATCCGCACATGCTCTTTTCGCTGAGCAAGAGTTTTACCTCCACCGCGGTAGGGCTGGCTGTGGCCGAGGGATTGCTCTCGGTGGATGATCCGGTGATCTCGTTCTTCCCCGAACAGGCCCCCGCCGAGATCGGCGAGCATCTGGCCGCCATGCAGGTGCGCCACCTGCTCACCATGTCTACCGGCCATGCTGAGGATTCCGGCAGCCGTCTGCGCGAATGCGCCGATGGAGACTGGGTGCGCGCTATCCTGCAGTTGCCGGTAGAGTACGAGCCCGGCACCCACTTTCTCTACAACAACGGCGCCAGCTATTTGCTCTCGGCTATCGTGCAATCGGTTACGGACGAGACGGTGCTGGACTATTTGCGGCCGCGCCTGTTCGAGCCGCTGGGCATTCAGCATCCTACCTGGGAGACCTGCCCACGGGGCATCAATACCGGCGGCTGGGGGCTGAGTGTGCGTACCGAGGATATCGCCCATTTCGGCCAACTCTACCTGCAAAAGGGGATGTGGAACGACCGCCGTATTCTGCCGGAAGAGTGGGTGAACGAGGCCACATCTCGTCGGGTAGCCAATGGCGATGCCGCCGACAGCGATTGGACACAGGGTTACGGATACCAGTTCTGGCGGTGTCGATACGGCGCATATCGAGGAGACGGCGCGTTCGGCCAGTTCTGTCTGGTGATGCCCGAGCAGGATGCGGTGCTGGCCACAACCGCGGGCACGGGCGATATGCAGGGCGTGCTCGATCTGGTGTGGGAGCATCTCCTTCCGGCCATGGCCGACGGGCCGCTGCCGGAGGATTCTGTTGCGGCCGATGCACTGCGCGACCGCCTGTCCGGTCTGGCGTTGCCCATGCCGTCGGGCGAGGGCTCGTCGCCTGTGGCGGCGCAGGTCTCGGGGCGGCGCTATCACTTTGCGCCGGACAGCCCGTTGCGGTGGGTTCGTTTCGAGTTCGCCGAGGGAAGCGGCAGCGCCATCACCCTGTGCAATGACCGGGGCGAGCATCGCATCGATTGCGGATATGAAAAGTGGGTCAGGGGGTTTACCACCTTTGACGTTCCCTCACCACAGCCCATCGCCTCCGCCGGCGCATGGTCGGATCGGGATACCTATACCGTATGCTCCTGCCTCTACGAGACGCCCTTTGTTACGACGGGGACGTTTCGCTTTCAGGGCGACGAGTTGACCGCCACCTTTGTCCGCAACGTCTCGTTCGGTCCCACGGAGAACGAGCCGCTGATGGGACGCGCGGAATAGCGCGTAAGGGTGAAAAACAGGGCGCCGATCATCGTTGACCGCCTCCGAGACCGTCGACGATGATCGGCGTCTTGTGCGTCTAGGGCTATTATTGACCGCGCGCGAGCATCCGCGCGGCCAGATTGGCGTATACCTGCGCGGCCGATTCGATATCGGCCAGGCGGATCTGATCGTCCACCGTATGCGAATAGCGCTCCTCGCCGGGGCCAAACCCGATCGTGGGGATGCCGGCCACGCCCGCGGTATACACCCCGTCGGTAGAGAACTCCCATTTGCCGATGCGGGGCACATACTCCAGAGTGTGCTCGATAATGCCCATCGCCGTCGTCAGCAGCGACTCATCTTCCGACGTCACCCAGTAGGGAAAGTACTGGCGGGCCTCGGCCTGATAGCCGGTATAGCTGGTCGATCGATATGTGGGCACGTCGATGGTGGCTTCGACCCCTTCGCGGCTGAGAATACGGCGAATCTCGGCCAGCGCCTTGGTCTCGGTTTCGCCGATGGTCAGGCGGCGGTCGATATAGAGGCTGCAGTGATCGGGCACCGCATTGCGGCTGCTGGCCGTACTGTTGATCTCGGTGACGGCGATGCTGCCTTTGCCCAGGAACGAATCATGGTTGAGCTGCGGGGCCAGCAGCTCGACGGCCACAATGACACGAGCCGCGCCATAGACGGCGTTCACGCCCCGTTCGGGGGCGGCGGCATGAGCCGAGCGCCCGTGGATATTGACCTCCACCTCGATACGCCCCCGTTGCCCGCGGGCCAGTTGCAGGTTGGTGGCCTCGCCCAGCACGACCCAGTCGGGGCGCAACCCTCCATCCTCCACGATGTGCCGCATCGCCAGCCCCTCGCAGGGTTCCTCCTGCACCACGGCGGCCACGTACAGATCGCCCTCCAGCGGTACGCCGCTATCTAGCAACGCCTTGCCGCCATATATCATGGCGGCCAATGCGCCCTTCATATCGCACGCGCCCCGGCCGTACAGGATGCCGTCCTCGATATCGCCGCCGTACGGGTCGCGCTCCCAGGCGTCGGGGTCTCCCATGTCCACCGTGTCCATGTGCCCGTTATAGAGCAGCTTTTTGCCGCTCCCCGGACCGATGCGCCCGATGACGTTACCCATGGGATCCACAGTGACCTCGTAACCCAGTCGCCGCATCTCATCGGCGATCAGGGCGGCCACCTGCCCCTCCTGAGTGGGGAGGCTGGGCGTGCGCACCAGATTGCGAGCAAACTCGAACATGGCGTCACGTTGGATGGATTGAGCGGCTATGACCATAACAGAATCCACCTTTTTTCTCTACGGGGTGCTCCCGAACGCTCTGCCAGAGCGACGGCGCCTGTGTGCCGTTGGGATGCCCCCGGGATTGTGCAGCTCAGTAGGCTCCTGCCCCCAGAATCACGGTGGGGATCGTCTTGAGCATGATCTGCAGGTCCAGGATGGGTGACCAGTTCTCGATATAGTAGATATCCAGCAGCACCATCTCGTCAAAGGTCAGGTTGCTGCGCCCACTTACCTGCCACAGGCCGGTAAGGCCCGGCGATGCATCCAGACGGCGCAGATGCCAGGCCTCGTACTGTTCCACCTCGGTAGGTATGGCGGGGCGAGGGCCGATGAGGCTCATCTCGCCACGCAGAATGTTCCACAACTGAGGGAGCTCGTCCATGCTGGTGCGACGCAGCAGGCGCCCCACCCGCGTCAGGCGCGGATCGTTGCGCATTTTGAAGAGCGGCCCGGTGGATTCGTTCTTGTCCTGCAACTCGTGCAACCGCGCTTCGGCATCGATGCACATGGAGCGAAACTTGAAGCAGGTGAATTGCTGTCCGCCGCGACCCACGCGCACCTGCTTAAAGATGACGGGTCCCGGTGAATCGAGCTTGAGGGCCACGGCGATGATGAGCAGCACCGGCGAGAGCAACACCAGCCCGAGCAGAGAAATGATGACGTCGGTCGCACGTTTGAGCACCATCTGCCATTCGCTCAGGGCGGGTTCGCGAATGCCCAGCAGGGGGACGCCGTCGAGATGATCGACCACCACCCTGCTCAGGGCCATCTGGAACAGGTCGGGGACGATGCGCACCCGCACGGCGCGGCGCTCGCATTGCCGCATGAGGTGCAGGATCTTGCGGTGCGAGTCCCACGGCAATGTGATGATGACCTCATTCACATCATGCTCGGTGATCAGCTCGGTCAGGCGATCGGTGGTTCCCAGAGCGGGGTATCGGCCGATGTCGGTCTGTGACCTGGTCGGGTCGTCATCGACAAAGCCCACCACCTGATAGCCCAATTCGGGGCGGGCCACCACCGCGCGCATGATAGAGCGTGCCACCTCATCGGCTCCCACGATGAGGACGCGGTTTACCCCCAGCCCGCGACGGTGTCTCCAGGCCATCACCGCCCCTTCGATGGCGCGGGCGGTGCCCACGGTAAAGAGGGTGATGACGCCGGTATAGCCGAAAATCAACCGCGAATAGTAGCTGGGCGTAGCCAAAAAGACCACGACGATCATGGTGGCGATGCCGATGAGGGTGCCGCGAAAGACGATGTAGAACTCGTCAAAGAACGGCCGGCCTCGCTTGTTGCGATAGGCTCCCTCCAGCCAGTACACGCCCACCAAAAGCACCGACATGCTGATGACGCTGGGCAGATAGACACGAAACGGCACAAAAAAGGCCGGCTCGACCTGCCGGAACCATTGCAGGTCGTAACGCAGCCAGTAGGCGACGGTAAAGCTCAGGAATACCAGCAGCGCGTCGACCGTCGGCTTGAGGTATCTCCAGAGCGATGTACCAGAGTGCTGCTTCATTTGCTCGTACAATCTCCCAGAATCTTGTGATACAGCGTGGCAGTCGCCGAAGCGGTAGCCTGCCACGAGAACCCTGCCGCCCGGGCCAATCCGGCAGCGCGCATCTCGGCCGCCCGAGACGCGTCGTCCAGCACAGAGGCCATGGCCTCGGCCAGAGCGGCCGGATCGTGCGGGTCGACCATGAGCCCGGCATCGCCCACCACCTCGGGCAGGGACGATGTGGACGAGACGATCACCGGCGTGCCACAGGCCATGGCCTCTAACGGAGGCAGACCGAACCCCTCGTACAGCGCCGGATAGACGAACAGGTCGGCGGCGCTATACCACAACGCCAGCTCGTCCTGAGGCACAAACCCGGGGCTGATGATCCGTCCGTGCAACCCCAGGCGCTCGATGGTGGCGTCGATCTCGTCATAATACCAGCCTTTGCCCCCGGCGATGACCAGCCTGTGCTCGACGCTATACCGCTGCTGCAACAGAGCGTATGCCTCCAGCAGGGTGACGATATTCTTGCGCGGCTCGAGCGTGCCCAGGAACAGAATCATGCGTTCGGGCAGGCCATACCGTCGGCGCAGGTCGTCCAGCGCAGCGGGCGAATCCACGGGGCGCATCGTCTCATCGACGCCGTTCGGAATCACCGTGATGCGCTCGGATGGAACGCCCAATATGCGCACGAGATCATCTCGCGTGCTGGCCGATACGGCGATGATCCCGGCGGCGTGCTCTACCGTGTGCCGGGTCAAGGCCTGCAGATAGGCGCGGTTGAAGGGGCGAAAGAGCCGGGGATAGAGATAAAAACTGAGATCGTGAACGGTGACCACCGTGGGGCAGGCACGAACGACGGGCCCCACATAGACCGGCGCATGCAGCAGGTTCAGCCCCTCCTGGCGGCAACGCCACGGCTGCGCGGTCTGCTCCCACAGAATACGCAAAGGCGGGGACTGGGTCCGCCAGCGCGATACCGACCGTTCCCACCCCGCCGGGCACACCTCCGGGTCGCCCACCAGAGCGATATACGACGTAGCGGCATCGACCTGGGGGAGATGGTCGAGCAGGCGACGTATGTACCGGCTCACGCCCGCGCTGCGATAGCTTGCGCTCTGCGAGAGCAGGTGTGCGTTAAGGCCCACCCGTGGCATATCTTTTCCAACCCACCATGCTGTGCATGATCATGATTATAACTCAGACGGCTCATCCGGCAAGTCTACCGTTGTGGAGACGAGTCTGCTCAAGATACGGCGGCAGCGGCCAGATCACGATAAAGGGCCACCGTCTCGGCGGCGATGCGCGCCTGCGTGTAATGCGCCAGCACCCGTTCGCGCCCTAGATGGCCCATGCGGGCGCGGCGGATGGGATCGACGCGCAGCGCCTCCAGCGCGTCGCGCAGGGCGGTGGCATCTCCCTCGGGCACCACCAGGCCGCCGTTGCCGATGACGTGCGGGATCTCGCCCGAGTTCGAGCCGATGACGGGCACGCCGCAGGCCATGGCCTCGATCAGCACGCGGCCGAACTGTTCCTTCCAGTTGGGACGCGTAAGAGAGGGCAGAACCAGCACGTCCATGGCCCCCAGATATTGGGGCATCTCTCCCGAGGGCACCTGTTCGCAAAAGCGCACCCGCCCGGCCAGCCCGCGCGATGCCAGGCGCGTCTCGATCTCTTTGCGCAGGGGCCCGGACCCGCAGATGAGCAGTCTCCAATCGCTCTCCATCGTCTCCAGCGCAGCCACAAGGATGCGCAGTCCCTTTTGTTCGACCAGTCGCCCGGCATAGCCTACGGTAAAGGCGGTGTCGTGACGCGGAATCTGCTGCGGACAGAACAGGTCGGGATCGACGCCAAATTGGGGGATGACGTGGACCGGGCCGGTGTAGCCCTTGTCGCGCAACACCTCTACCGCCTCGCGATTGCCGGCGATAGCGGCGTGCACGTGTCGATAGACCCATCGCTCCATCTGGCGGAACGGGGGCGGGTAGCGGCGCTTCAGGTTCTGCCAGGTAAAGAACACCGTTCGGGCGCCCTGGCGCGCGGCGGCGCGCACGGCCAGATAGGTGGAGAGGTTGTAGGGCTCCTCGTCCATGTGGACGATATCGGGCCGGCTGCGGGCCAGGATGTCGGGCAGGGTGGGGTAATAGTGCAGGTGAAAGCTCCCGTTGAACGCCATGGGGACGACGATGAGCTCGTATCCGCGGGTATGCGAACGCTCCAGAACGAGTCGGCGATCCCCCTCGCGCCAGTAGGGCGGCACCACCACCGTCAGCTCGACGTCCTGGTGGGCGGCGATCTCTTCCAGCTTGGTCTGGTATGCGCCGACGACGCACGCCTTGGATATGAGCGTGACCCGCACGGGCGGCCCCCCTCCCGTTAGTGATTGGCGGGGGTGATTGTAGCCGAGAAGGGGGGATGAGACAAATGATGGCGGGGGCAGGGCCACCGAATGGCCCCGCCCCGCCACCGGGGATTGGGGGGAATTAATCGAATATCGAGAGGCTGGATACCGTGGCATAGATTTCGCTTTGATCCACAGCGCCACGGGCATCTACCGGCACCGCGACAGCCGCATGACCATCCGCCGGAATAAAGTCGAGAAAGGTGACTCCGCCTCCCACGATCTCACCGTCGACGTTGTATACCAGAGCCGAAACGAGTAGATTGCTGATGTCGACATTGTACGGGCTTGTGATCTGGCCGCTCACCGTGTCAGACCAGTCACCGGCGCGATAAACCACGTCTTTAGCCGTAAAGACGGGCACCGGTTCAGATTCCACATACTTCCCGGGCAACAGGTGCGCTTCGATGCGGGCGATGGGTGTATCATCAACGCTGACCAGCAATCCACCAACCCCCAGCGTCTCACCGGGGAGCAATACCGAGATGTAGCCGTCGTCGGTGTCGATAACCCGCCCATCTTCGGCAAATACCGTCGCCAGATATTGAGAGCTCTCCACGGCATGGGTTTCGTTGGGATTCTCGACGAGCAGGCCAAAGGATGCACCCCATCCATCCTGCCCGTAGCTATACTTGATCAGGCGAATCGGCTCGGTGCCTGCGGGCAGTTCCGGCTACGCGTCAGGAAGCTGAGGCCCGAGAGGGTGGGATAGACCTCGACGCGCGCTACATTGCCCGAGCTGGCTACCGGTATCCAAACACCGGCGCTCTGTTCAGCCGGGATAAAGCTCAGGAAGATATATCCGCCGCCGACGATGCGATCCTGGTGATCGTACAACACCGCAGACACACACAGGTTCTCCAGCACGGTGGTATACGGGTTGTGCACCACCGCTGTGACGAGATCCATGAAAAGTTCCTCGCTGTAGTGGATGCTCTCTGCGGTAAACTCGGGCAGCGGCTCGGACGGCACCGCCTCTCCCTCTGATCTGCACATCGATGCGGGCGACGGTCAGTCCTTCATCGAGAAATGAGGTATCACCCAGCCCCAGGGTTTGGCCCGGGAGAACCACCTCGATATAACCCGAGTTCGTTCCGACTATGGTATCGGCGTCATCGTACAACGCGATCTGGTAACGCGAGTTCTCGATGGCAAATCCTTCGTTGGGATTCTCCACGATAAAGGCATAGCCCACTTCGCGGTCATACTGGCCGAACCCCTGATCGATCACCTGCGGCGGCAGTACTTCGGCAGGGGGCGGCGTATCGGTGGGGGGTGGAGCCTCTGTAGGAGAAGGCACCGTCGTGGGTTTTTCTCCGTCGCTCGCAACCGGCTCTTGTGTTGGCGTCGGCTCGGTGACGGGCGCCGGAGTATCTGCCACGGGACGGGATGCCTCCTGCAATCGTTGCGTGGGACTGCTACACCCGGTGATGATCAAGACCAGAACGAGCAATGCGCCGAGTAGACGCGTCGGTGAATGGATTGTGTTCATCGGTAGCGCTCCTTACTGTGATGCCATGTTGGGTTATTGATCAGTCTCGATCGCCGGCTTTGGACGCTTGCCGACGGTGGCCAGAATGCCGCCTACCAGGGCCAGTATCATTATCACGGCGACCAGTGTGCCACCGAGTATGGCGCCGGCGATGGCGCAGATGATCAGCAGCACGCCCGTCAGTCGGCTTCTGGGCGTCGCTGCCGCGGCGATGGCTCCCAGGACGATGCAGGCAAAAGAGAAGAACAGACCTCCCCAGCCGAGACCGACCACCGTGCCGGCTCCCTCGGCCTCCAGTGCGGCGCCCAGGCCGCCGACCATGAGGGTGACGACGCCTGCCAGAATGCCCAGCACTCCGGCGATGAGGGCGATGATTCCTCCTGCTCGTACCATTTCACAATCCCCCCTTTCGATGATGGTGTTTTCGCTCTGCCGCCAGCATAGCATGGGGGATGGTCAGATCCTGTTGTGTCGTGGGGCGAGTTTTGTGAGAAAAGGGGTGTCTTTCGGGTAAATAGCCCCAATCAAAGAGTAGATATGCGATCTCCGAGTGGTGGATTGATTGTTTACCGGTGATGTGGGGCAACGACTGAAGGCGCAGCTAACCGGAGAGGATCGTCATAGGGGTCTGTCCCCCATGGGATAGGGTGAGAATCGGAGGACGGTCGCGGGGCGGTTCACGAACGGCCCCGATGGAGGGGGTAGCGTGGGGGGCGGCTCACTCATCCCACAATTCCGGATACAGGCGAACAAGAAAAAGCCTCTGGATACCCTATCCAGAGGCTTGCTTCCTTTGAATGAGCCGTGTGCGATTCGAACGCACGACAACCTGCTTAAAAGGCAGGGGCTCTACCGACTGAGCTAACGGCTCCTACGCGTCCATTATAGCAGAGTGGTGGGGTGACGTCAAAAGAAACGGGGAACGGGCGGGCCACCGGAAAAAGCGCCCCGGAGAACCGATGCGAGCCATGGAGACGGCTCGCATCGGTCTTTTGAATGAACCTTACGGATAGATACGCCCCAGGGTGCGGGGGAAGGGGATGGTCTGGCGGATATGACGCAGGCCGCAGATCCAGGTGACGGTGCGCTCGACTCCCAGGCCAAAGCCCGAGTGGGGCACCGAGCCGTAGCGGCGCAGGTCCAGATACCATTCGAACGCCTCGCGAGGGAGGTTGTGCTCCTGAATGCGGCGCTCCAGCAACTCCAGATCGGCGGTGCGCTGTCCACCGCCGATGATCTCACCATACCCTTCGGGGGCGATCATATCCACCGAGAGTGAGAGCCTCGGGTCGTCGGGGTCGGCCTCCATGTAAAAGGCTTTGCACTGTGCCGGGTAGCGATGGACGAACAATGGCCGGTCGCTCAGGGTGCCCAGGGCGGTCTCTTGTGGGGCGCCGAAATCCTCACCCCAGGGGATGGGCTCGCCCAGCGTCTGCAGCTTTTCGACGGCGTCGTTGTAGGACATACGCGGGAAGGGCGGCCGGATCACCTCGAGCTTGCTCGTATCGCGCTCCAGGATTTTCAGCTCCTCGGCGCGCTCTTCCAGGGTGCGCTGGATGATGTAGGAGACAAATTCCTCCTCGATGCGCATGCAGTCGTCCAGATCGGCGTAGGCCATCTCGGGCTCGACCATCCAGAACTCGATGAGGTGGCGTCGGGTCTTGCTCTTTTCGGCGCGAAAGGTAGGGCCGAAGCAGTAGGTGCGCCCAAAGGCCATGATGGTGGCCTCGTTGTAGAGCTGGCCGCTCTGGCTGAGGTAGGCCTTTTCGCCGAAATATTCGGTCTCGAACAGGGTGCTGGTGCCCTCGCACGACGACGGCGTGAGGATGGGCGCGTCTACCAGCAAAAAACCATGGCTGTCGAGCCAGTCACGAATGGCGGCGATGACGGTGGCGCGAACGCGAAGCACCGCCCACTGTTGGGATGAACGAATCCACAGGTGCCGCCGATCCATCAAAAAGTCGGTGCCATGCTCTTTCGGAGTGATGGGATAATCCTGTGCGAGCTGGACGACCTGCAGATCGGTGAGGGATAGCTCATAGCCGCCGGGGGCGCGGTCGTCGGCGCGCACCATGCCGGTGGCGATGACGGAGGATTCCTGGGTCACCTCGGTGGCGGCGGCAAAGGCCTCAGGATCGATCTCTTTTTTGAACGCCACGGCCTGAATGATGCCCGTGCCGTCTCGTAGCAGCAAAAATTGCAGGCGGCCCTTGTCGCGCTTGTTATAGAGCCAGCCTTTGATGGTGATTTCTTGTCCTTCATAGTTCGCGATGTCGCGAATGTAGACGTGCTCGGCCACGGTTGTACCTCCTGATCATACGGCGCTCATAGATCATAGGGGCGGCTCGCAAGCCGCCCCTACAGCCTACAGACGATTTATGCGCCGCCCGCGGGTATATACAATCATTCTACTTGGGCGATGCGGGTGAGTCAACAGGACGGCCTATAAAACGCAATACGATGCTGCGCAACCGTTGGGTGGGCATTACCTGGTTGAGGGCATCTCGCTCGCGGTTGTCGAGCAGGCGCAACAGCACCAGTCCGGCGGCATAAGCGATGAGGCCCAGCACCAGGGCGACGGGCAAATAACGTCGCGGGAAGAGGGCAAACATGAGTCCCATGGGCACGGCGCTGACGACCTGCTTCCACACCAGGCTCAGCCAGGGGATGCGGGCCAGGTGCCGACGCACGCCGATGTAAAAGGGGATCAGAAGGGCCAGCTCTGAGGCGACGGCGACATAGGCCGAGGCCATAAAACCCAGGCGGGTGATGAACACCAGGTTGGCGATGACGTTGAACGCCAGACCGATGGCAAATGCGCGGGTGAGAAAGCGCTGTTGATCCAGCGCAATGAGGACATATTGTGTGACCGAGTTGATAAAGCCGATGGGCATATACCAGATCATCACCTGCAGGATGGTGGCGCCCTCGGGTAGATACTGAGAGCCGCCCAGAACGGTGATCATCTCGTGGGCCATGCCCCAGCCGATCCATGCCGCCGGTATGGCCACCACGATGAGCAGCTTGACGGCCAGATGGTAGGCGCGCAGCAGCGAATCGCGTCCCGATTCGGCATAGCGTGACATGAGCGGGAACAGGGCCATGGTAAAGTAGGCCGGAATGACCTGCACGGCATCGACATATTTATAGGCGGCGCCATACCAGCCCAGCACTCGCGGATCGGGGATGAGCCATTCCAGCAGGAGCATGGCCACTTTGAAAAAGAGAGTGGCCAGCAGCAGGTTGATCATCAGCGGATACGAGGTGCGGAACATGCGCTTCTGAAAAGCCCAGTCGATCTCGATGTGCGGGCGGAAGAGCATCGAGCGCGCCAGCGTATAGAGCACCAGCATGGTGACGATGTTGACGATGATGGACACGCCCGCCAGGCCCACATGTCCGGTGCCGGCGATGAGGGCGACGGTGCCCAGGGTGACCTTGAGCAGCGTGGTAAAGGTTGTGATAGAGGCGGGCACCTCCATACGCTCATAGGCGTTGAACACGGCGGACAGGCTGGCCGACATG